>NC_019697.1:5913071-6284095 GCF_000317145.1 Chamaesiphon minutus PCC 6605
AGATCGATCGAGACTTTATCGCCGCTGACTTTGACGGTAGACTCAGGCATATTGATATTAATCGAGCCTTGAGAGAGTCGCCACTGGTTGCGGAGTTTAGCCGCTTTGGCGATCGCTTCGATTTCGTTTTCGCCAGGAATCCGCAGTTGCAGCATTTCCTCGACATCTTCATAAGTGAGTCGATAAGTCGGCTCGATCGTGCTCGTAGTTATCTCATATTCGCTCGCGGCACCGCTTTCATCTAAGATTACCCCAAAACTTAAGGCACAGCATTTTTGCCCCTGCCGCAGGCTCATTGGCCCGGTTGCGAGTTCGGGGGGGAACATCGGAATCATCCCTGTTGGCAGATAAATTGTGACAGATCTTTTCCGCGCTTCGAGATCGAATTCATCATCGGGCGATAATAACCGCGTGGGATCGGCAATATGAATCCACAATTTTTGGCGGCCATCTGGCAATGTTTCAACACTCAAACCGTCGTCGATTTCTTGGGTACTCTCATCATCGATCGTGTATACCTTCAGGTGAGTAAGATCGCGGCGGCGGGTTGCATCGAGATCGACAGGAGGATTTGTCAGTAATTCATGCGCCACAGTTTGCATCTTGTGTGAGAAGTGAACGGGAGTCTGAGAACGTCGCAAATGGATGTTTTCATGTATGTCCCACCATCCCAATTCCACGAGGAGCGAGAATACCGCAGGCTGGGTTTGCGACACGTTGAGAGCGGACAGATATTCACCTAGTTTTTGCGGGGGAACATCGGGATTGAGTACATATTTTTCGAGGACTTCGAGTCGCTGTTTGTCGGTGTCTTGCCACTCAACAGCCTTGCCTGCTAACTTCTGCTCGATGCGGGCGATAAATCCTTGCTGTTCCCGCTCTTTTTGCTCTTTGACACTAGCTTGGTGTTTGAGTTCGGCAACTTGAGTGCGGCTGCGGGCTTCGTATTTGTCTTCTTTCTTGTTCTTGAAATAGATCTTGTCTTCGGAGAGCAAGATGTGAGCAGCATAACACAGAACTGGAGTACGATCAGAATACAATAAGTCTGCTAAAGCGGGCGGATCGACGAGTTCGCTGTCTTCTACCAACATTTCCCAAGCTACTTCCAAGCTGTCAGGATCGACATTCGGTGCGACTTCGGTTGTAAATTTATTGATTTCTGCTGGCTGTTTGCAGCTAATCCCGGCTACTTCATAAGTAATATCGCGCGGATGCAGCGTATGCGACTGACTGCGAGCATCGATCGCGATCCAGTGTTTTTTCCCTTCTGGACGATCGGCAATAGCTAGACGGCGTTCTCCATTGTGCCAAAATTCAACTAGAGTTCCCTTCTCCACCCCTATTATCTTCCTTTGTAACAATTAAATGTTACGCGTTATTTGGTTGTGTTTAGTTTCAGTCTCGATTTTCTCTTCATTCAGATGCTAAGACAACGCAAATGAAACTACCTTCTCTAGTTTACGGCGAATGGGGTATAGCTGCTAGATCTAAAACTCAGCCAGGAATGTGAAGATATGAAGTTTGCTGGAAACTTTCGAGCTACTAGCAACCCTCATTCCTCATCCCTTTTACTGTTAGCCTTCGACGTTGATGAATGGCATCAAGGCGATTTGACGAGCGCGCTTAATCGAGAGAGTCAGATCTCTTTGTTGTTTGGAGGTTAAGCCAGTGATTCTGCGAGGTAAGATCTTGCCCCGTTCGGTAACGAACTTGCGGAGTAAGTCTACATCTTTATAATCGATGGGTTCTCCAGGCTTGATCGGCGATAACCGTTTGCGAAAATATGCCATGTGTTTAGTGGATAGTGAATAGCGACTTGCGCTCGTCGGGTTTCCCGACGGTTTAGCAAATCAAGACGGTGGATAGTAGATAGTTACAATTCTTAGTTGGATTGGGGAAGGGGTAAAGGAAAAATGTGTTCCATTGCCTTTACCCTTTAAACTTTCCCCTCTCCCCTACGAATCGATATAACTAACAACATAATTATTTGATCTCTTTGTGTGTCGTGTGCTTGTTGCAGTAGCGACAGAATTTGCTCAACTCTAACCGTGCGGTGGTGTTCCGACGATTTTTCATTGTTGTGTAACGGGATACGCCAGCAGAGCGTTTGGCAGGATTACTGCGACACTCAGTGCATTCCAATGTGATGATAATACGAACGCCCTTTTTGGCTGCCATACTCTTTACAGACCCAACGCGGGAATAAAATAGACACAGCCTATGATTATCTCATGAGTATCGCTCGATCGGCAACTACTAACTCCTATAACCTTACAACAAACGATCGCTTCTGAGAACTTGTAGGTTCAGTCTTTGCAATGGCAGCAAAGCATTATACAAGTTTTCGCCCGTCATGAAACAATTTACGCAAGAGAGCTTATCGAAAGCAAGTTGCTAATTATATTCGCGAGGTGGTTATGGGGGACAGGGGAAAGGAAATTGGAAATTGTTCTATCCTTTGCCCTTTGCCCTTTCCCCCTTCGACACTAAAAATCTGTAACTACAACTTAGGTTAATAGTAGCAACTGTTACGATTCGATCGTTTGTATAATCATTAAGGGGAATATGCTCGACCTTTTATGCCAACGATCGATCTTCAGACTGCATTATATCAACTCGAACACTTTGCCGATCGATTGGTGACCGAGCAACTGACTCAGATTACCTGGGTATCGATAGCGACGATCTTCTTAGCGGGATTGCTCACTAGTCTGACGCCTTGTACGTTATCGATGTTACCGATTACGATCGGGTATATCGGCGGCTACGAATACAAAAGCCGTTGGCAAGCTGCATTACAATCGACTTTTTTCTGTGTGGGCATCGCTACAACCCTAGCAGGATTGGGCATATTTGCGGCGGTAGTAGGTAAAGTTTACGGTCAAATTGGCTTAGGATTGCCGATCTTTGTCAGTGTGGTGGCGATTCTGATGGGTTTGAATCTGCTTGAAGCTTTACCCTTCCAACTGCCCGATTTTGGGGGGATGGATTGGATTCCCAAAGATTTACCGAATGGGTTGCGTTCTTATTTGTTAGGAGTCACCTTTGGCTTAGTTGCTTCGCCTTGCAGTACTCCGGTATTGGCTAGTTTGCTAGCTTGGGTGGCGAGTACGGGCAATATCTGGCTGGGTGCGGGACTCCTCCTAGCATATACGGCTGGTTATGTGGCACCATTAATATTGGCAGGGACATTTACGGCTGTAATTAAGAAGTTATTGGAAGTACGTAAATGGTCGGGATGGATTACCCCAACTAGTGGCATCCTCTTAATTGGGTTTGGGGTGTTTTCCTTGTTGACTAGAATTCCTAGTTTTTAAGAACTCAATCATATATTTTAAAAAATAGATAAATCAGGAGTAGGGTGGGCACTGCCTACCAACTAAATTGTAGACAACATATAAATAATAAATATTTTTACAAACATCCTTATTTTGTATAAATAAAGTTGTTTTCAACATTAAATGTTGGGCAATGTCAACCCTACGAATTAACTGGTGTAGAAAATCCAAAATCCAAAATCCAAAATGGCGATCGAATCCAACGTAACAGCTTCTAGTAATTTCTGGCAAATACCCCAACAATGGTGGCGAAAAAAAATCGTGCCAGTTATTGCCAATCTCAAATTTGCGATCGTGTTGGTACTGATTATCGCAGTTGTGAGTATTACGGGGACGGTCATCGAACAGGGAGAGACGCCCGGATTTTATCAGACTAACTATCCCGAGCATCCAGCTTTATTTGGTTTTCTCACTTGGAAAGTAATTCAAGTAATCGGCTTAGACCATGTATATCGAACTTGGTGGTATTTAGGACTATTAGTTCTGTTCGGAATTAGTCTGATGACTTGTACTTTTACCACTCAGTTGCCGATGCTTAAGTCGGCGCGAAAGTGGAAATTTTATGACAATCCTAAATTCTTTCAGAGATTAGCCTTAAGTGCCGAAATCGAAGACCGAGATTTGACAGCACTTACCGAACAACTCCAAGCGCAGAAATACAAGATTTTTACTGAAGGCGATAAACTTTATGCTCGCAAAGGATTGATTGGCAAAATTGGGCCGATCGTCGTGCATGTTGGCATGATTTTAACTCTCCTCGGCGGCGTCTGGGGCGCGATGACTGGATTTATCGGTCAAGAAATGGTGCCGAGTGGCGATACTTTTCAAGTTAAAAATATTCTCGATGCGGGGCCATTAGCGCGCAACCAAATTCCCAAAGATTGGTCTGTTAAAGTCAATCGTTTTTGGATAGAATATACACCCGCAGGCACGATAGATCAGTTTTACTCCGACCTGTCGGTAGTCGATAATAGTACGCAAAAAGAACTCGATCGTCAGACGATTTATGTGAATAAACCCCTGAAATATCAAGGAGTTTATTACTATCAAACTGACTGGTCGATTTCGGGAGTGAAAATCAGATTAAATAATAGCCCGATCTTTAGATTGCCCATGGCACAAATCGGACAGGGTGCCCAAAATCGGCTCTGGGGTACTTGGATTCCGACTAAGCCAGATTTAAGCGAAGGTGTTTCGCTGTTGGCAAAAGACTTGCAAGGAACGATGCTAGTTTACGATACCAAAGGACAACTGATTTCGAGCGTGCGTGCTGGTAACTCGATCGAAGTTAATGGAGTCACGTTAAAAATTCTCGAACTGATTGGTGGGACTGGCTTACAAATCAAAGCCGATCCGGGAATTCCGATCGTGTATCTAGGCTTTGGTTTGCTGATGTTAGGTGTCATTATGAGTTACTTCTCGCATTCCCAAATCTGGGCAGTAACTAAAGAAGGTAAATTGTACTTGGGTGGCCGCACAAATCGCGCTCAAGTGGTGTTCGAGCGCGAAACGATTGACATTATCGAACGGCTCCAAAATGCGGGTACGTGCGAAGTAGCTAGCGATCTAGATGTGCCCACGGCAGTCGGTTAGATAACCTAATACGATCGCATTAAATAAGAGGTGTAGCTAAATACTTCTCGGACTGTCGAATATAAATCGCGCAGCTCAAAGAAGTTGGCGTGTGCGGTATAGACGGTTTTAATTCCGAATTTTTGGAGTGCTAATTTGGTGCGGGGGAGATGAAAATATTGAGAGATTGCAATCGCACTATCCCACTTATGTTCGGTCATTAGTTGGGCGGTGCGCTTGGCGGTGAGATAGGTATTATTCCCTTGACTATCGACATAAATCCGCTCGGCGGGTAACCCCTGGGTTACTAGGTACTGCTTCATCACTACCGCTTCGTCGAACCCTTCTTTACCCACGCCACCGCTGACGATCGTGTTTTTAAAAACTCCCTGCTGGTAAAGTTGAATCGCTTTATCTAATCTGGCTTGCAAGCGCGCAGAAGGTTTGCCGCTAGGATCGACCGTATTGCCCAGCACGACAGCAACATCTGCCCGATCGATATTATCGATCGATCCGGCGATCGCGATCGCGCCAGCACTCACGAGTAATAAGGCGATCGACCCGATCGTGCCGTGAGTTACAATTTTCGCAATTCGCTGGCGATCTCCGCTCCATATTTTGCTAATCTTCACGGCTGATGTCCGCCACTCTTACAATTAATTAAGACTATTCTACCGAGCGAGATCGCTTGCAGCATCCAGATGAGCCAAGTTGTAATTATTGGGGCGGGGCCGACGGGTTTGACTTTGGCACTGCTGCTAGTTCAGCGGGGGGTCGAGGTGACATTAATTGAAGCCTCGCGCAACTTTCGGCGGACTTTCCGGGGCGAGGCTTTGATGCCGAGCGGCTTAGAGGCAATCGAGCAGATGGGATTGACAGATTTAGTCGCCCACATCCCCCACCGTCCCCTCGCTGCGTGGGAGTTTATTATCGAGAATCGAGCGATTTTTCGAGTTGAGGAGCCGATGGAAGCAGGAGGTAAGCCTTGTACGCTGATTTCTCAACCTGCTTTTCTCGAAGGGGTGATGGCTAAAGTTAGTGAGTATCCAAACTTTGAATTTATCGCTGGCTCTGGCGTCAGAGATATCTTGTGGGAGCGAGAGCGGGCGATCGGGGTCATTTTGGCCGATAATCGTCAGATTCCCGCAGATCTGGTCGTAGGTGCCGATGGCCGCAATTCGATCGTGCGTCAGCAGGCCAATTTAGCGATCGATTTAGCCGCTCAAAGTTACGATATTCTCTGGTTTAAACTAGCCAGTACTCCTGAGTTGGAACTTGAAAATATCTTCTATTCGGTATTATGTGGCGATGCTGCTTTTGGCTTATTTCTGGGTTCGGAAGGACAGCTTCAGATCGGATGGTCGTTAAATCGGGTTACAGAGGGACAAAATGACCCCAAACAGTGGCAAAAAATCGATTGGGTCGAAACACTAGCCGTAGCCTCTCCCGACTGGTTAGCAGCCGCCTTAAGACAGCAAGCAGATACTCTGGAACGTCCGTTTTTACTCTCGGTGACAGTCGGACTCTGCCCGCAGTGGCACGCCCCAGGAGTGCTCCTTTTGGGTGATGCCGCGCATCCGATGTCACCAATTCGCGCGCAGGGTATCAATATGGCGTTACGCGATGTTATTGTAGCAGCCAACCATCTAGTACCAGTATTAAAACAATCTCATCTGGCCAACATTGACGCCGTACTCGCGCAAATTCAAGCCGAACGCGTACCCGAAATCGTCCGCATTCAACAGCTCCAACGCGCCGAAATCGCCCAGGGCGAACTTCTGCACGATTATCCGCCGCTGCGCTATCTCGTCAGCCGGATCGTCCCGCGCATCCCACTGCTACGCAACCGCATTCGCCAATCCTGGATCGATCGACAACTCCAGCTCCGGAAAGGATTTACACAAGTATCTTTGCAGGTCTCAAGGGGGTAAAATGTAGTAAAAATTTAGCGATTGTCTCTATTTTTGACTTAATAACGTCCAGAAGTCTTTTGGAGCAATAGTATTGAGCGCAGTCACCGTAGTCTCTTCGATGGAGAATCGATCTATCCAGATTTTATCGATCGAAGCCGATCCAGTCATCCAGTCGGGGTTAATTGCCTGCTTGAATCGGTTTCCCGATTTACATGTCGCTGCTGAAGCCCAAACCGTCGCCAGTGCCGAGCTAATGCTCGCAGATGCTGCGGCGCGAAGATGGCGCGATAGTACTGGCGAACCGATCGATCTCGATCTAATTCTAATGGGATTGCCATTACGCGATCGCCCGAATGCGACTGCACATCTGACCTTTTGTCAGCAAGTGAAAGCCACGTATCCCAACTTACCGATCTTGTTAATAGCCGAGCCTCAAAGTCCAGATTTTGGGACAGCATTTCAAATCGGCATCGACGGTTGTTGCCTTAGGGGTAGTTCCATTCTTGATTTAGTTGCCAGTATCCGCCGAGTTGCCGCAGGCGAAACTAGTTGGGCATCAGCAATTTTACAACAGGTCAGTGTCGGCGGCCAAACTCGCCCTCTGAGTTGGCGCGTTCGATTGCGGTTCGCCAGTCTCCAGCAAATCGAAACTACTTTAGCCGAAGTAAATACCAACCTCAGTACCGATCGACTCTCACCACTCGATCGAGCCATATTAACCGGACGCCAGCGCGAACTCAAGACCGCCCGCTGGCTAGTCAAACGCTTATTTTCTGCTCCAGATCCAGTCAGGGAGAGCGATCCCAATCCGCCCATCCTGAATGCCTCCAGCCAACTAGTTTTATCTTCGCCGCTGGCTCAACCCGAACGAGTCAATCCGCCACTCCAAAACTTGTTCGAGCGGATTGCTGCTAAATTACAATCCAATTTAGAAAATCTTACCAGTAGTCGGCTAGAAATCGATATTCTCCGATCGGATAAGAAGCGAGAACTGTTTTATTTAATCTTGCAACAGTTTGAAGGCTTAATCGATGAATTACGGTTTTCTCAAGTGACGATCGACCAACTATCGCTCAAGTTGCCGATAATCTTACAAGATTTATGGTCATCGGTAACGACTGATTTTTTTGGTAGATATCATACCCTTTCCACAGAAGATCGCCATGTCGAAATTATTCCAATTTTGCTACAAGACGTCGCAATCGTTCAGTCTGAAATTCTTGCTAAAATATCTCAACCGAGCGAATTATTTAACTACTTACTATTCAAAACACCGCTGACGATCGATAATACGATCTGTGCCTTTGGCAGTCCCGCCGCTGAAGATCGAGCTAGTGCGCTGCTCGAAAATCTGACGATTCACATGGCAAATGCCGTCATGCAACCCCTACTCAATCGGTTTGGCAATTTAGAATCGATGAAATCGGGATTTTACGATCGACGATTGCTTTCTAGTCGAGAAATCGAACGCTTCCGCAACGATCTTTCATGGCGATACCGGATCGATCGTTATCTGAGCGAGCCTCAAGCCATTTTTGAAAGTGAATATCGCTTATTGATCTTTACGGCTTATGGAATTAAACGCACTAATATATATGCACCTCGACCCCAAGAGCTAGAAAGATTGACCGGAATTCCGTTGGCAGTTACATTAACTCTAGAACTCAGAGACGCGCTGTCGCCGCGACTGCGATCGGCTACGACATTTCTGGGTAGTAGTGTTGTATATTTATTAACAGAGATTATCGGTCGCGGTATCGGTTTAATCGGTCGCGGTATCATCAAAGGTATTGGTAATATCTGGCAAGAAACCAATCGCAATCGTTAGAGAGCGTCATGCAAAATACTCGTCTAAATACTCTATTCGATCGACTCACTCGACAGTTCGGAAGATGGGTTGAAAATCCATGGCGGCGACTATCGATAATTATTATCAGTCTATTATTCGGGAACTTTCTGGCCTCCGCGATCGCCACATCTACCGGACAAAGAGCCAATCTAGATGTCTTTGCATCGCTCACACTAGTCGCCATTGTCGAATCGATCGGTTGGCTGACTTATGGCACTATTTTCGGTCGGCGCAGTACCGAAGGGCGAGATCAAATTATCGGTCAGCGTCCGATCTCGATCGCTATTTTAAATAGCCTTAAATTAGGCTTAATGTACGGCTTATTTGTCGAAGCATTTAAATTGGGAAGTTAAATTAATCGATCGTCAATGATATTAAAAACAACAGAAATCAGCCTCGAACGTGTAAAACTGCTTTACCGAGAAACTGTCGATCGGTCAATTGTTGGGCGACAGTAGCAATTTCCGTCCATGGAGCTTCGAGATCGATGTGGGGAATTAATTCTCCCGTTGCAACTAACCCCACCAACCGCGCTAAACCCGCTGCCGCAGTTTGCTTCTTAAGTTCGTGAAACAGAATAAACCCATATAAACTCAAACCGCCACCACCATAAAATTTGGATGCATTAAAAGTAATTTCTGTACCCGCCGTCGCACCAAACATTACACAGGTACCGTCTGGTGCCAGACTTTCTAATACTCTCGGTAAAATATCCCCACCGACAGAATCGAGTGCCAAACTATAAGGCGCGTAAGCTGAGAAATCATTGCCGACAATAACTTGATGCGCGCCAGCCATCGTCACAAAATCGACCTGTTCCGAGCGACGAACTTGGGCAGTAACGATCGCTCCAGAACGCGCGGCTAACTGACAAGCAAAGTAGCCAACCCCGCCAGATGCCCCGGTAATCAGTACCGATCGAGTTAATAATAGTCCCCCACGTTCGAGAGCCAGTAGTGCGGTTAGTCCGGCAACAGGCAGCGTTGCAGCCGCTTGAAACGACACGGTATCCGGCAGAGCGGCGATCGCGTGAGTCGGCACCACGACTCGCTCTGCCCAAGCCCCTTGAGCCATAAATCCGACAATCCGAGTTCCCGCCGGAAATCCCGAACCATCAGCGGCGGGTGTATCGATCGTGCCTGCAAAGTCCCAACCCGGTCGCCATCCGGCTGCGGCAGTTTGCGAACGACGCACTTCGCCGCGATTGAGAGAGATGGCGGCAACTCGGACGATCGCTTCATTGGGTAATGGTGCGGCCAGTTCGACCGATTTAATTACCAATCTTTCTGGCACTGAAGGATCGACAACAACTGCGCGAATGAGGTTAGGTGCGTCCATGTATTTAGTATTCCTGTTATTGTCAAAATCTACCTGGTTTCGTCAAGATTCGATCGATATTTTAGATCGATAACTTATCGTCGATCGACAACAACCGAACCAGATCTGCTCGATCGATCGAGCATTGAGAATATACTAGCAATATCGACCCTCACAATCCATGCCGTCTTTAGAACAACTCCTCAATTTCGATCGCCTGCATGTTTGGCATCCCTATGCAGCCATGCCCAACCTGTTACCAGTATTTCCAGTCGAGTCAGCACAGGGCGTATATATTCAGTTAATGGATGGTCGATCGCTCATTGATGGTATATCCTCTTGGTGGACTTGCATTCATGGTTATAACCATCCCCACTTAAACCAAGCAGCCCACGCGCAGATCGATCGGATGTCGCACATTATGTTTGGCGGTTTGACTCACCAGCCAGCGGTAGATTTGGCGATGAAATTGGTTGCCATGACACCAGCGGAACTCCAGCAGGTGTTTTTTTGCGACTCTGGCTCGGTAGCTGTAGAAGTCGCCATGAAGATGGCAGTGCAGTATTGGTACAATCGCGGCTTACCGCAAAAGCAGCGGTTTCTGACCATTCGCAATGGCTATCATGGGGACACCTTTGCGGCTATGTCAGCCTGCGATCCGGTGAATGGGATGCACCATCTGTTTGGCAATATTTTGACTCAGCAATACTTCGCTGATGCACCGCAGATAGCCTTCGACGATGATTGGCAACAACGAGATCTCGACAGTTTTGCAGCATTGCTAGCAGCTCACCACGATCGGATTGCCGCAGCCATTTTTGAGCCAGTAGTGCAAAATGCTGGGGGGATGCGCTTTTATCATCCCGAATACGTGCGTCAAGCCAAGGCGTTATGCGAAGAATACAATGTCTTGCTGATCTTAGATGAAATTGCCACTGGCTTTGGCCGCACGGGCAAAATGTTTGCCTGCGAATACGCGGCGGTATGTCCAGACATTATGTGTGTGGGTAAGGCTCTATCTGGCGGTTTTATGTCTCTGGCTGCGACGCTGACGACGCGAGAGATTAGCGAGACTTTTGCAGCAGGTGAAGCAGGTGTCTTTATGCATGGCCCCACATTTATGGCTAATCCCTTGGCTTGTGCGGTGTCGCTCGCAAATTTGGCTTTGCTCGAAAGTTACGATTGGCAATCGACAATTCGATCGATCGAAACTCAGCTCAAAGCCGAACTAGAACCTTGTCGGAGTTTGGCCGCAGTTAAGGACGTGCGGGTACTAGGGGCAATCGGGGTAGTAGAGTTACACGATCCGGTGAATATGCAAGCGATCCAGCCGCGCTTTGTCGAAGAGGGGGTATGGTTGCGTCCGTTTGGGCGGCTGATCTATACGATGCCGCCGTATATCATTCAACGATCGGAACTAACTGCGATTACTAGTGCTATTTATAAAATAGTCGATCGAATTTAATCGCAACGATCGAAGTGTAAGACGAGATGCTCTTCATCAAAATACACACCATCTACAAATAAAGCATCCCGCTCGAAGCCGAAAGGCTGGAAACCGCGAGATTTGTAAAGGGAGGAGGCGGCTAAATTGTTTGCAGTTACACCGAGGACGATCTGTCTCAGGACGCCAAGTCCTTTGGCATGGGATAATGCCGCATCGAGCAGGGCAGATCCCAAGCCGCGACTGCGAAATTCAGGCACAACGTACATACTCCAGAGATTGCCGATGTGGGCGCGCTTCAGACGGCTCTCGCGCGAAAAGCCGAGCATCCCGATGAGTCGATCGTTGGTATCGTCAAAGGCACCGAAAATACCATTGATGGAATCGGCAGGGCAGACTCTAGCGGCAAAGTCAGCCATCGGCAGACAAGCTTCTTGCTCGTAACTAGAACCAAATGCTGTTGGTGACTCTTGCAGTGCTTGGAGCCGCAGCGCATAGTAAGCAGTGACATCCTGCGAGTTTAGAAATCGGATTTCCATTTTACGATCGACGAATTACCAAGAAAAATAGGTGTCAAGCCTCCCCGTTCATTGGGAAATCAAGCAAGATTATTGATTATTGCAACCCTTTGTCCTTCAGACGGTCGTCATTGACTACCAGCAATCGCTCTCTATTTAGGAACTTGGCCAGAAACTAAACCCGATCTCAATGGCTATTGGCTGCGGTGGTGGAACCAGTCTTCGGCAATCCATTAGTGACAAGTTAAGAAGCGATCGCACTTGTCAAGCGGGCTTGAGGCGATGAGTCGAAGAAAAAATTGTCTGTTCGACTCATAGAATCAGGAAAAGGTGCAATAATTAACTTAACATTAGGTTTACGAACAGTTTTAACAATACCTAAATCTTGATTCTCTGGGGCAGCAAAATAGGTGACTGGATTGGCAGCTAAACCTTTATGATGAGCTACATGAAAGTGATAAAGACCTCGATAAATCATCTCTAAAGAAATGCGGTCGAATGGGAGAGATAATTCATCAGCTACAGCATCACCTAAATCGACTAGAACTGCATAAAACAGCCAAGTCCCCCACATCTGTAATTTAATTCCATTAACTGAACCAGTCCATAAATAACTCAACCCGAGCAATCGTTTAACAGTATTAAAAGCCTCTTCAATTCGCCACCGTCTTCCGTACAAATCGGCGACTACATAGGGAGGAAGATTCAATGGGTCGAGTACACTAGTTAGATAAGAATACCAGACTTTACCCACTTTAATTTCGACTAATCTTACAGTTATATATGGAGTCTTTTTGGTGCCAGACCCCATCCGCACTATTCGGTCACGGATACTATAACTATTGCTAAATACTCGCTCTATCTGTAGCGATGCACCTTTTTTTAATCGAGTAATAAAATGAATATCTCTGTTAATTAATTCTTGCCAAAATTGGAAATGATAGAAGCCTCGATCCAAGAGCAATAAAGTGCCCGATGTTACTAAATTCAGGATATCTTTCTCAAAATTAACATCTGAAGCTTTGGGATTTTCTCTAAACCAGATTTCAATCGGCAATCTCGTCACCAAATCTATGACTACTCCCATTTTTCCCGCTAGTTGTCCGATTGGCACATCAGATAAGCTATCTAATTTCTTGAATATCGCTTCCAATGTGGAGCCATCACATGCCCAAATCCGCTCAAATTTTGCTTGAGCAAATTCAATGCTTTGTGGCAACAATCGCTGTTTTCTCTGGTGCCACTTCACTCTAAATTCTGGCAGTAATTCCTTAAACACTCTCTCAAATAACTCAGATGGAAAGGTCAGAAATCTTTGTGCAATCGCCTGTTGACTTACTTGTGTTGGCTCACACCACAAAAATCCTTCTCGCCCTAACATTCGGCTTAGTTCTCTGACTCCTGGCACATTCCGCCACAGTAGCGTCAGCACTGCTGCCATCATCAAGGGTAAATTTAACAGCCGATTTCTCAGCCCTAATTGTCGGTAGTAATGACTTTGATTGAAAATTGCTGGTGTCAATAAAGCCTCTACTTGAGCGGCGATGATCTCATCTTCCACACCTGGTTGGTGGTTCTTTTTGGCGTGGTCGCGGTTACTTCTTCGGCGGCTGGTCATCAGGCCTCTATTCCCTCAAACTCTTGACTAGAAACAGTTTGGCATCTTTTTATTACCTTTTTGACAAATCTCTGATTTTCTTAACTTGTCACGAATGTCGGCAATCTTACCTTGGGCGGTAGAACAGATTGAAACCGAATGCCAAAGAGCCGAACAGGAGAGCTTGAGAGCCGATCGAGAACGCGAAGAGAAGGAAAAATTAATCGCCGCTCTCCGCGCAAAAGGTTTCGATCCAAACAAAGTTATTCGAGCTAGATATTTAATGTGCGGAGGAAACCTCCGCACATTTCGTTGCTGACGATCCAAACCCACCCTCATAACGATCGCCGCAAAATCATTGCGCTTTAGCAGCTTTTGTCTGTTGGATCGTCTCTTGAATTGTTTCAGTTTCGCCAATTTCATAGAGAACGATCGAGCCATTATCCATAGTAAAGATTTGCTTAACTGTCATATCCGCAAGCAAATTGCCCTGCAAATCTCTGACGATTTGATGAACGGTAACGACATTTCGATTGTGTTCGTCAGTCTCAAACTTTAAGGCTTCAAGCTGCACTTGAATAACATTATATTGATTAGTCCAGTATTCGCGCACCGCGTCGCGGCCATACACGAAACCGCCTTCTACGCCGTTGGCCCATTTCACGTCTGGGTGCATCACCTCAACGATCGTTTCCAGCTCGTGGTTATTGAAGGCTGTGTATAAAGTTTGCAGAAGCTGCCGATCTGAACTCATAGTTAATACTCCAGGTAATTTTTGGTGCAACCAGTAATGCCAGTTGGTTTGGTAGTTGAGGAATCCCGAACATTGATATAAGCCGTCTTTTGAGGTAGAAGAGGCGATCTGGAAGGGATGTGCGATCGCGATTGCCGATGTGAATCGAGAATCAATCTCCCTATACAGCGAGCGATTTTCCGCAGGAGAGGCTACGCCAACAGGGTTTGGCAGCCCAAATCCAGGAATCGACACAGAACCTGTCGCTCGATGCACGAGTCGGACTTGGGTGCCGCCTGCGACTGGAAATAATGTCCAGATTACTCGTGAGGGTGTATCCGATGGATGCTCTTTCCAGCTATAAACTAGACGTGTTGGGGCCTCCACTTCTAGCACTTGGCAGTAAATTGTGACTTCCAACCCTGGTAGCGGACGACTTTGAAACCGAAACTGATGCCCCAAGCGAGCTTCAAAATTGTTGTCCATCATCCAGACACTTAAAGCACGGCGATCGGTTAGTGCCTGCCAAACGCGCTCTGGTGGATGGGGATAAAACGTTTCCAGCACGATTTCTTGGCTCACGAGCGTTCCTCCAGATACTCACCTAAAGCATCCAGTTTTGCCGTCCAAAACTGTTCGTATTGGCTGACCCAGTCCGATACTGGCTTGAGGGATAATGGATTGAGTCGGTAGATCCGCTGCCGTCCCCGGCGATGCTGGATGACTAATCCCGCTGCGGATAAGATTTGCAGGTGTTGGGAAATAGCAGGTAAAGACATTGCAAATGGTTCGGCAAGCTGCTTGACAGGCTGCTCGCCATGCTGCAACCGCTCGAGAATCGCCCGCCGAGTGGGATCGGCGATCGCTTGAAAAATGTCGGTACTGGCAATCGATCGATTCATAGAGATAATTAAGCAAATGCTTAATTAAATAATACTTAAGCATTTGCTTAATTGTCAAGCTTGCTTCAGCCTGCTCTTAAGCACCAACAAGTTGGCGATCGATCGGACTCTAATACTGCTATGGATCTATTTATTTCAAACTAGAAGCTTGTCGTCCACCCAATCGTGACTGTTCTACCGCTGGCAAAACTTTTACCGAGATTGTCGTGTAAAAATTCTGCAATTGCCCGATCGCCAAAAACCTTACAAAGTCTGCAATTCCCTCAAGTAAACGAGCATTTCGCAAGCCACCACTATCGATGGCTACAAACCCAATCTCTTCAGCTAACTGCATCACAGTTTATTCCAATCTTCATTTGGCTGCTCCTGATAAACAGACAGGTCTGTTTTGTTTTGATATTTTCAATATAAACAGACAGGTCTGTAGCTTGTCAAGTTATAATCGAACAAAGATTGTTTCGATCGACAAACTACCATGCCCAGAAACGCTACTGATGCCCGCGATCGCATTTTGAACACTGCCGACACACTGTTTTACCAGCAAGGAATCCGAGCGATCGGGGTAGATACGATTATTGCTCGATCGGAAGTAGCAAAAACGACCTTCTACCGATACTTCCCGGCGAAGGATGACTTGGTAATTGCCTATTTGGAAGATCGAGATCGACGGTTTTGGGAGTTGTTTGAAGAAGCTGTCAGCCAGTCTGCGGGTAATCCACAGCAGCAGCTAATCGCGATCTTTGACTGGTTAGCTAAATTGATAGCCACCGAGGAGAATCAGGGCTGTCCATTTCTGATAGTAGCCAGTGAATTTCCCGATAGCGACTATCCAGGGCATCGAGTAGCCATCGCCCACAAGACTAAAATGCGCGATCGGCTGACGGAATTGGCAACAGCCAGCGGCATTAACCAAGCTGAAGAATTGAGTGCCGGATTGATGTTACTAGTCGATGGTGCTTTTGTGCAGCGGCGGTTGGATCGATCGCGTCAGATCGACTTACACCAAGTAGCAACGAGGTTGATTAGAGCTTATGAATGAGTTGTGTTAGCATCGTCTTCAAACTTGAATAACCACCTTACCAAAGTGAGAGCCACTTTGCAGATGACGATAGGCATTTGGTGCTTCAGCGAAGGGGAAAACTCGATCGATAATAGGCTGAATTTGATGCAGTGAGATCGCGCGAATCATGGTTTCAAACATCTCGCGACTGCCGACGTAAATACCCTGAATGTCGATCGCTTTCATCAGAATTTGGGCATGATTGACTTCTCCCGCACCGCCTAGTACGCCAATTAAACTCACTTTTCCGCCGATACTTGTCGCTCGCAAGGATTTTTCTAGCGTTCCGGCACCACCAACTTCAATGACTCGATCGA
This sequence comes from Chamaesiphon minutus PCC 6605, assembly GCF_000317145.1. Lineage (GTDB taxonomy): Bacteria > Cyanobacteriota > Cyanobacteriia > Cyanobacteriales > Chamaesiphonaceae > Chamaesiphon > Chamaesiphon minutus. The sequence continues at coordinate 5,929,632 of NC_019697.1, forward strand.
CACCTTGTTGTTGTGTCAGTTCGTAGACTTTTTCTTCCCAATTGGGGAACATTTTATAGTTGATAGTTTCATCCGCACCTAGTTGTTTTGCTCGTGCTAATTTTTCATCGCTACTGGAAGTAATAATTACCTTCGCTCCCAGGATTTTGGCAAATTGGAGAGCGAAGATCGACACCCCACCCGTACCCAATAATAAGACAGTTTCCCCTGCGATCGTGCCGCCGCGATGTACCAAAGCTTGCCAAGCCGTCACCGCCGCACAAGGTAAGGTTGCACCCTCTTCATAGGATAAGTGTGCGGGTAAGATTACCACCCCCTCCTGACTTAATACGACGTATTCTGATAACATGCCATCGATCGCGCCACCTAGAGCCGATTTGATTTTCTGTCGATCGAGTTTACCTGCAATCCAATCCTGAAAGAAAATACCCGCCACGCGATCGCCTACTATTACCCGCGTTACTCCCGCGCCGACGGCTACGACTTCCCCCGCGCCATCTGAGAGCGGAATAATCGGTAAAGTTTGTCCGGGGTACCTGCCACTAACGACAGCGGTATCTCGATAATTGAGTGAAGTAGCGCGTACCCTTACCAATACTTGCCCTGCTCCTGGCTGTGGTTCTGGTAAATCCACCAGTTTGAGTCCGTCGATTCCGGCAGCGGTTTGAATCTGATATGCTTTCATAAATTAATCTCGATCGACACACAATAATTTCTCAGTTCCAGAATTATTTGCTGAGGCAATACCCAATTCACAGAACCTACATCAAAGACGGTAAGTGTTTTTGAGCTTCTGCAACCAACATCGGGTGATTGTAGAGCACCCCGCCTGGTTCTTGGTGTATGACTCGATCGAGTTTACCGATATCGACTCCGGCAAAACCGCTGTCAGTAATCAATCGATCGACTGTTGCTTTTGCCTCCGGATCGTCGCCGCAATAGAACAAGGCATAAGGATCGGCGCGATGATGCTCGGTGGCGAATGTAGCGGTGGGGAGGGTATTGTAGGCTTTGACGACATGCACTTGTGGCAGTTTGGCTGCCAGTTCCAAGCCAGAGCTGGCACCCGGAACGCGGTGGATATTGCCATCCGTGCGGAGATAAGGATTGGTCGCATCAATTAAGATCTTGCCGTCGATGTTACCGCAAGCAGCAATCGCTTCATCCGTCGTCCAATAATACACCGACAGAAAAATTACATCGCCAAATGCCGCAGCTTCGGCGATCGATCCCGCCTGGGTATTGGCTCCAGCAGTTGTCACCAACTCTGTGAGTTTCTCTGGATTGCGCGAACTAAAGAAGACTTCATGCCCAGCTTTTGCCCACAGTGTGCCGACTGTTCCGCCAATTCCACCCGCTCCGACTACACCAATTTTCATGGATATTGCTCCCGCTCTAACTATAATTTACTGGAATCCCGACTAAATAGTCGCCTTCATCTGTTGCATTCCTAACAGCCAATCTTCAAGATGCCAAGATTCTGCAATCTGCCCTGCTTCAATGCGATGAAAATCGTGAGCGACAATCTGGATGCGTTGTCCTGTGGGGGCAACACCCAGCCATTTACCCCGCTGCGTTCCCACGATCGTCGCACGTACGGCAACTGTATCGTCCTCTGCGATCGTGCCTTCGATCTTGAATTGGAGATCGGGAAAGGCTGCTAAAAAAGCTGCTGCGATCGGCTTGTACTTTTGAAGTGCCGAACCTTGCCCTGGCAATTGAGGGTGAATCATCCAACCCGATTGCAGTACACGATCGAGTTTATCTAAGTTGCGATCGTTAAATGCCTCATAAAAACGCATTACAATTTGTTTATTCCCAGGATTATTCATCAATATAGTATTTCTCCTACTTATTTTTTTACAAATAACGATGCATAGCCTGTGTAGGATTTGAGTGGTAAAACTTCACAGGTGAGAATACCTTCTTTAACCATCGGGAGTTTTTGTGTTTCTTGAGTAACAGATTCGACACTTTCTCCTTCCCAGAGCATCACAGCCCCACTCATATCGGCAATATAATACATCTGCCGAATTTGTTCGACTGTACAAAACTCCCATACTTGAGCTGCTTCTGCACTCACCAAAGGCAACACTCGATCGATCGATATTCCAGCTTTAACGCGTGCGATAACTAAAACTTGCATAGTTCTAAATACCTAAGTTTCAACATTCAATTTATCTAATGCATTTGGTTATATTCCTTAGCTTTACCATCAAAGCTCGCAGGATCGTAGAAGTAGCGTTCGTGAATAATTTTGCCATCTTGCCAAGTCTGCAAGCCAACTTCTTCTAGCTTGATGCGATAGCCATCGTGAGTAGTCGCATCTAAAGACATTTCGGCCATCGATCGATCTCCATCGACTAAAATTGCCCCGATTTTGAACTCATGGACTTCTTTGATATTCGCATTCATCAGCTTCTGGCGTTCGATGCTCAAAGCTCGTCCGACGCGTGGCGGTTGTTGGTTTTCGCGAACGACAACATTTTCAGCATAATATTCTTCATAGATAGCTTCTGGTGGCGGATTGGTTTTGAAGAATTCAATCAACTCATGCATCCGATTATTAGTAGACACGCTATTGCTCCAGCTTAACTATGTGGATATTATGTGTAGCGATCGATTCGATCGATCGACAATTTCCCAGATCGCTAGCATAGCCAGTCGATCCCTCTAAGTTCTTATAGATTCGTGCTGTTTTTACAGGTTCTTGCTATTTCTTTGGGCGTGACACCAGTCAGCCGCTTAAAATGCCAATTGAGATGTCCTTGATTGGCAAAACCACATTCCAAAGCTATTTCGGCAAAGCTTAATTGGCATTGCCCAATCAGCCGTTTTGCCCGCTCTACTCGTTGTTGAATCACATATTGATGGGGTGTGACTCCTAACGATCGCTTAAACAATCGACTGAAATAAAACTGACTCATTTCTGCTTGTCGAGCTAGTTCTGACAATCCTAAATCTCGATCGAGATGGGCGGCAATATACTCAGTCACTCGCACTAACTTGTGATGAGATAAACCATCGCTATAGGTCATGATTGGAACTTGTCGAACACTATAACTGCGGAGCAGATGCATTGCTAAAGTTACTTGCAGTTGTTCAATGAATAAATGCGAACTCGGCATAGTGGCGATCGATTCTTGCTTGAGTGCAAATAAAATTCCCTGCAATAATGGATCTGAAATTGTTGCAAAGTGGGGAATCAATTCAATTCGATCTCGATCGATCGATTCCTCCGCGATTTTGACGAGCGACTGCGGATCGATGCCGACAAACATAAACTCAATCTCTTGCTGCCATTCACAGCGATGTAACGCCCCCGCAGGCAGCATAAATATGTTATTAGATCCTGCTAAATTCTGTTGAAATTTACCCTCGATCGATTGATTTATCGACGTTCCCGATGTCACCATCGTCACGATGTGCATCTGGTGAAGATGTGCGCCCGTATCGTGTGCGGGCTGCTGCTGTACCTCAAAATGCCACTGATTCGATCGATCTAGATTAGAAACCATTGCTGCTTGTGGCAACACCAAATTCGATGCTCCCGGTTGTTTGCGATAGTCAAGGACGGGAATTCGATCTAGTTGTACTGGCTTTGCTGCTGTCATTCTGCTTTAAGTCGAGACTTTACACCACAACGCATCTTGAAGACTCATTCTAGTGTAATCGATTCTTCACAGCAGAGACTACACCAACGAGATAGCTAGCAATCTCGCTTGCTGTGAAGCCGCTCCCATCGCAACTAAACCATGAGTCAGTAAATCCGACCAACTGTCAGACTCGGTCGTCATCGAGTGTTGTTTCATCATCCTCTGTGCTGCCAGTTGTCAAAAACTCCGCTAAAGAATAACTTTAAAGCCTTACAAAACATCGGGTTGACAGTCGATCGATCTCACGATCGAAACCACAGTCCCCACCCCATTCTCAGCTCGAATTTTTGCCCCTAGCTCGGCAGCACGTTGCCGGATTTGTGGATCTGTCACCGCTCGGTCGATCGCCTGTGCCAAGCGTTCTACCGTTAATTGCTTGCGGGGAATCGGTGGTGCGCCCACACCTAAATCTGCTACTCGCTGCCCCCAAAAGGGTTGGTCGCCAAAGAAGGGAATCACGATCGAGGGTACGCCCGCTCTGAATCCTGCCGCCGTCGTCCCCGCACCACCATGATGCACTACAGCCGTCATGCGTGGGAATAACCAAGTATGCGGAATGGAATTTACCATCAAAATATTATCGGGTACGTCAGCCTTGCTCAAGCCACCCCAACCAGCTTGCAAGATAGCCCGTTGTCCGGTGCGATTTATTGCCTGTAAAACCAAATCTGCGGTTTCTTCTGGCTTGCGACTGCCCATGCTACCAAAGCCGATATATACTGGCGGCGCGCCGCTTTGCAGAAATTCTACCAAGTCTGCGGGTGGAGTCCAATCGCTAGCATCCAAAAACCAATCGCCGACAATCTCTGTATTATGCCAATCCGCAGGCTTGGGAATGACAGATGGACTGAATCCATAAATCGTCGGGTATCGATGCATTACCGCCGATTTATACGGCCCCCAGAAAGATGTGGCGAGTATGTTTAATACTTGCTGTCTGGCAAGACGATCGGCTTTGCGAAACCCTTGCCACATTATCTGCCGCAATAGTAGGTGCGATAACCAGTTGAAGGTACCACCAAGCTTGCCGAGCGACTGGGGAAACAAGATGCCCGGAAATGCTCGCGTCGGCGTAAAAGGAAACAAAAAAGCTGGAAGTAAGGGTATCTGCAATTTCTCCGCTAGTGCAACCGCAACGTTTAATCCGCCAACTCCCGCTACAATTAAATCCACATCCTGACTAGCAATTAAACCCGCCTGCACCCAGTCGATCGCGGCTGCCTGAGCTAGTTTAGATGTATGTGCGTTAATTGCCAAGAAATTTCCTTTTTCTAATAGCGCGCGCATTTCCGGCGACTCGACGATCTCTTGGACGTTGCCTTTGACAGGATAGAACTCTAATCCATGAGATGTGACTAACCGTTCGTAGTTGGTATGGGTCATCATCCGCACTGAGTGACCATCTGCTTGCAAACCTTTTGCCAGCGCAACATAGGGTTGCACGTCACCTTGAGAACCGAGGGCGATCGTCAAAATTCGCATCAATAATTCTCCTGAGTCGTTCGAGGCTAAATTGACATTAGTGTCAATTTGATATTAGCGTCAATTTATCTCGATCGTCAAATCAGCACGAATACAGATCCGCGACTTTAAAAAGTCGCGGATCTGGGCACAACCTAATTGTTATCTAGTGGCGATCGCACGTAAAATACGATGGCTTTGCAGTAGGCTAAAGGATATCAAAAACAATGCAGCCATCGCGACGAGCATCGATCGGTCTAGAAAAACGAGAACGCACTCGATCGAATTTAATAGCCGCCGCTTATCGGGTATTTGCCCGTAAAGAAGCCGAAGCCGTAACGATCGACGAGATTATTGCCGAAGCCGCCGTGGCGCGGGGCACGTTTTATAACTATTTCCAGACGCGCGAGGAAGTGCTCACCGCCGTTGCTGCCGCTTTGAGCGACGAAATGAACCATAGTATTTGGGCGCAATCTGCCCAGATTGAAGATCCCGCCGCACGGATGGCGATCGCGATTCGGCAATTTCTACATCAAGCCATGCGGGATGCAACTTGGGGCTGGGTCATCGTTCGTTGCGGCTTGGTGGCTGCTCCATTGAGCGAAACGATTTCCACAGGGGTAACGACGGATCTAGAGACAGGGATGCGATTAGGGCTGTTTCAGGTGACAAATCGACAAGCAGCGATCGATCTAATTTTGGGTACGGGATTGATGGCGATGCGAACTATTCTGGGCGGACATTCAGAGCCAGATTATCCAGAACAGATCGCCGAGCTGATTTTGAAGACGTTAGGAGTGGAGGCGGAGGAGGCTCACTCGATCGCATTTCAAGTTTTGGAGTCATTACCAACACGAACTGAAGTTTAGCGAACATTGATGACTTAAGGCCACGTCCCTAAATTACGGCTATAGCGATTTACACTCACAGCGGTTTTAATCGCTGTCTCGAAGCTTGCGCGCCGCCGAAGCGTCGATCGCTCGTAAACCCTCTCCACCTGAGTTCGATGAGGCATAGCCTCATCGAACTCAGATGTGACAACATGTTCAGCTTAATAGCAAATTTTATGTAAATTTTGGCACGATAAAACCCATCATTAAGATGATTAATGATTGAAAATATTGAGTTAAGTTAATAAATAAATAATCGGCTAAATAGGAACAATACTAAAGAAGTTTTGAGCAGGCTCATCTAGCTTCAAACTCGGCTTTTTAGGTTGATGAGTATAAGCAATTAATGCTGTAATCAGATTTAGCATGAAATTATGCAAGCTCCGATGGCGAGAATGGACTAAATAACAAATATTTTTTAACTGGTCATTTACCGTTTCAATCAGCGAGCGTTTCCGAAGTGATATTTTGTCATCCATCAAGATGAGCTTGTTTTTCATATTAGATTTTAGTGGCGTAATTAGCTGCAATCCTTTATTTAATAATTCTTCAAATAGTTCTTTCTTAATATATCCTTTGTCTCCAAATATTTTTCCTGATATTCCCTGTGTCATTGATGGCAAATGTGTGCGGTCATCGACATTGCCAGGTGTGATTTTGCAGCTTAATATCTCTCCGCAATCATTAATAATTAAATGAAGCTTGAATCCAAAGTACCATCCCATAGAACTCTTACTCAGCTTGGCAGTTTCTTTGAAAACCTTATTTCTTTTAATTCTTTTTGGGTGACAAACTGGAATAGCCGTGCTATCCACGAAACTAATTCCAGTCACCTTACCTTGACGAGAGTTGAGATAATAAAGGCAAGCTATTAAAACATTTGGCATCAACTCCACCATTCTATTGTAACTAACCAACTTTGGAAAATAATCAGTTAAGTTTTGACAAACATTTTTGAGGTAATAATCCTTAAATGTTCGATAGCTTGACTGATGGAAATGAATAGAAATAGTCATGACCTCGCTCAGTGATAGGCCGCAGCGTTTTGGTAAGCTATTACCGTTGGCAGGGAAAGATATTGATGAAAAAGTTGCTAGCCAATCTTGGCAGAAATCATCTATTTCACAAAATAGTTCGGTTAAGTCCATCATCTAAGTGTGGTTTTCTAATATATATATTAATTTAACCAGAATCAGAGATTATACATAAGGGTTGCAATGCTATTTGTACTTTTATTTGCCGACCGCTCCTCAGAACTTTTAATAACTTATTAATTGTTAATTATTTGTAATTATCGATCGACGTTTTACTTCCAAGTCATTATCAATAATCAAAGCTTATTGATAATGACTTGGAAATATCTCATTTTAATAATTGATGTTTATGACTCAAGCACAGTCAGAGACTTGATTTGATGATGAGGCACAGCCTCATCGAACTCAGGTTCTCCGTAGGCATAGCCTACACGTAGCGTCTTGTAGAGAATACAGAGCGCGCATTCCTGCTCGCGATCGAACTTAACAGCTCACCATTTATCGATCGATTAATTTCACGATAATCTATCTGTAGCAGAACGGATTAATAATCATAAATTGAAAACATTTTAGTTCGCTCAAAAATGAACTTGTGCCGTCAGCCCGTTGGCAAATCCTACCGTAGGTACAGCCTTTCGGAACATCACTTATTTCCCACTTTTGCGATTCACACCTCAGTTTATCAACATCACATCTATCTTTAGGGGTGAATGTTGTCTCTGTCTTCTGTAGGATTGTTCGGCTCGATCGATTCGTTAAGTTGAGGAGGTGCCGACCGAGAATCTTGCTTCGGCACTCTTGCAAAGTAGCAAAGAAATTCATTTTTTGGAGTTTATATGACTTACACTGTCGATGCCGATACTCAACAAGCTTTAGACGATTTTAAAAGTTTCGATGTAGATACTCAACTTGGCCTACTTTGGTATGGCTACTTGGATATAAAAGACGAGCTACAACCCGCACCTCCTCAAAGCGTAGAAGTTGTTGGTAACGCGGTATACGACCAAATTGAGGCATTATCTCCAGAAGAACAACTACAAGCACAGCGCGATTTGCTCTCAGGTAAGGCTACAGGTGCGACCACCGCTTACAATGCGCTCAGTCCTAATGCTAAGTTGGAAGTCTGGCTGCTGCTCTCTCAAGGGATGGAGAAGGGCAGCATCATTCAAGTGCCGTCTGATTATCAATTACCAGCTCAGACAGATGAGTTTGCCGCCAAGATCTCTAAGCTGAGCTTGGAGCAGCGCATTAGCTTTATGCTGCAAGTAATCTAGATCGGTAATTTGCTGAGTCTCAAATCGAGATCGCATTCGATCTAAAGTTAAAGGTGTCGTGTATGTAAGCATGGCACCTTTTGAATTGCTGGTTTGGAAGCGCAACCTACTTTCTTCGCCGCTTTAGATTAGATGCCTGTGATTCGCTGCCGATTGGAGGGTGCCCCCCCAATTTTGTAACTTATCGTTAAATTTGAGGGGCGATCGATCGAGTGATAATGGAAACTAAATCTACAAGAACAACCCCATGACACTCGCAATGTCGATCGAGACTAATCAACTACAGCAGCTCAAACCACTGAGCGTTCCCAATCGTCTGTTATTGGGGCCAGGGCCTTGTAATGCTCATCCGACCGTTCTTCAGGCAATGAGTACCACCCCATTGGGACATCTAGATCCGGCATTCTTGCAGATTATGGATGAGATTCAATCCCTGCTGCGGTACGCATGGCAAACCGACAACCCACACACGATCGCCGTTAGCGGTACTGGTTCGGCGGCAATGGAAGCGACGATCGCCAATAGTGTCGAGCCTGGAGATGTGATGCTGATTGGGGTTGCCGGATATTTTGGCAATAGATTGGTGGATATGGCGGGACGTTATGGTGCAGATGTGCGCACTATTTCTAAACCTTGGGGGCAGAATTTCTCCATCGAAGAACTGCGTGCTGCGATGGCCGAGCATCGTCCTAAAATTTTAGGGCTAGTTCATGCTGAGACATCTACAGGTTGCCGCCAACCGATCGACGGCGTGGGCGAATTGTGTCGGGAGTATGACTGTTTGCTGCTGCTCGACACCGTAACCAGCCTGGGTGGCGTGCCAATTCACCTCGATAAGTGGGGGGTCGATCTGGCCTACAGTTGTTCTCAGAAGGGCTTGGGCTGCGCGCCTGGAGCATCGCCATTTACGATGAGTCCGCGTGCGATGGCCAAATTACTAGCCCGCAAGACGAAGGTGCCCAACTGGTATCTAGATATGTTGTTATTGGGTAAATATTGGGGTGCAGAGCGGATGTATCACCATACCGCACCAATCAATCTCTATTATGGTTTGCGCGAAGCTTTGCGCCTAGTTTCAGAAGAAGGTATCGATAATAGTTGGGCGCGACACCAAGCGAATGTCGAGTATCTGTGGTCGAGTTTAGAATCGATCGGGCTAAAGATGCACGTCGAAAAACAGTATCGGTTGCCAACGCTTACTACTGTCTGCATTCCTGATGGTGTCGATGGTAAAGCCGTCGCCAAGCAACTCCTGACCGAGCACAATATTGAGGTCGGTGGCGGTTTGGGCGAATTAGCAGGGAAAGTTTGGCGGGTGGGGTTGATGGGTTATAACAGTCGCAAGGAGAGTGTCGATCGATTGATTGCGGCGTTGACACAAGTTATCTAATCGTTGCAGACGATCGCGTTGCCATTGCCCCTACCGCAAATTTCGCGAGTGGCAATGGCAAAATGTTGACAAATTAACAGGGATTTTTGGCCAAATAGCGAAACTTAATTTGGGCACTGTTGCGCGGCAAAATTCGCATTCAAGGTTCGCCCAAACTCCTGCAATCTTTTAGGAAATGTTTTCCAGCCTAAGCTTTAATTGGCATCGATTCAGTAACGCTAGATTTTAGTTTCAAACCGCGTTTGAATGACGATCGCGGTATATTAATGACGTTGGGTAATGAAAATTCGCGACCGATACCGCAGGTAAAACAACTCGATCGAATGATTGGCACGGCAACAAAATTATCGAACCACAACTTAAAGCGGCACTTTTTTAATGGTTGTAGAAACAAATGAAAATACACACGATCGACACGAATGCTCGAGATAGCGAACTCCGCTTCTATTTAGATGAGATCGTTGTAGATGTGGTACGAAAGAATATTAAAAATGTCCATCTCAGCGTCTACCCGCCTGCTGGTAACGTCCGTATTTCTGCCCCCTTGCGAATGAATCTCGATACAATTCGGGGCTTTGCTAGTTCTAAATTAGACTGGATTAAAAAACAGCAACAAAAAATTCGCAGCCAAACACGGGAATCGCCTCGATCTTATCTCGATCGAGAAAGCCACTATCTTTGGGGCAAAGGCTATCTCCTCAACCTCATCGAAATCGATGCACCACCCCAGATCGAACTCCGCCAAGATTCGATCGTGTTGCACGTTCGTCCGAGTACCGATATCGCCACAAAACGCGCCCTTGTCGATGAATTTTATCGCCAGCAAATTGAGGCAGCTCTTCCACCGCTGATTGTCAAATGGGAAAAAGTCATGGGTGTGCGTGTTACTAGTTTTACCGTCAGAAAGATGAAAACTAAATGGGGTAGTTGTACGCCAGCTTTACAAACCATCCGCTTCAATCTGGAACTAGCCAAGAAACCAGCCGAGTGCCTGGAATACGTCGTCGTCCACGAATTAGTCCATCTGCTGGAACCAAGTCACAATCGTCGTTTTATCGCTTTTATGGACTCTTTTATGCCCAAGTGGAGATTCGTACAGGCAGAACTCAATCGACTACCAATCAGCGTTGAAAACTGACACATGTGAATCTCCTGGTATATTAGTTGCTATGAGGCTCGATCGACACTGCCACTATTCGAGCGCAAGTTGACAATTTTTAGCCGATCGATTTTCTGATATCCCAACCATCTTTGTCTAAATATTAAATTATCGATCGAGTGTAGTTGTTAATATTAAAATTATCGCTTTTTGTGAATTTTAACTGTTTCTTGTCACTATTTTAATTACTGTTACCACGTAGATCCGACACTATGATTCGAGAAGCGACGATTGCAGATTTACCAGCAATTATTGAAATTTACAACACATCGATTCCCGGACGGATGGCGACGGCAGACTTGGAGCCAGTAACGGTAGCCAGTCGGATGGAATGGTTTTTAGCACACAACCCCGAATTGCGTCCGCTGTGGGTATCAACAGCAGAAGATAAGATCGAGGCATGGTTGAGTTTTCGATCGTTTTACGGACGAGCTGCTTATCGGCATACAGCAGAGATAAGCATCTATGTATCGCCAGATTCGCTCCGCCAAAAATTGGGCGATCGGCTATTATCAAAAGCGATCGAAACCGCACCCCAGCTAGATTTAAAAACACTGGTAGCATTTATTTTCGCCCACAATCAACCCAGTCTCAATCTATTCAAAAAACATGATTTTCAGCAGTGGGGCTACCTCCCGCAAATTGCCGAACTCAATGGAATCGATCGAGATCTAGTTATCTTGGGGCGACAATTATCAATTAACCCCTAGCCCGATCGCCCGGACTAGATTATAGTTAGTCCAATATAAATTTTCACTCTGTCCTTTGAATGACTGCTTTTAGCCCAGAACCGATACTTCGCCGCAAACAACACGCGCTAGACGTGCAAGATCTCGAAGGACTCCTACGTATCCACATCCAATTTAGAGACTCCAAACTATTTTCCGGCTTTTATACCCGCATCGACCAAGTTTTTGTATTGTGGGGTGTTATTACCACAATCGTCTTCGCCACTGCTCAGTTTATCGACTTGAATTGGACGTATCAGGCAGTTGCCTGGTCGATATTAACCCTGATTGGCTCCTGGGGTACCTACCATCTCGCTTGGTATTGGGTAACCGTCGAGCGTCTGCGGTGGGTGGTTTATGCCTGGGTAGGACTGATGATTAGTGGGGTGTTATTGACTAATTGGGGAATTTTTGGTGGTGGCTGGATCGTCTTGCCGCATCTGTGTCAATTGTGGCTGGGATTGAGCGCGATCGGTTATATGATTACAGCGTGGGGACTGCGTTCTCGTGCGCTTTTGTTGAGTGGATTGCTACATCTAGGTGCAATCGCACTTTTACCTTATATTTCAACTTGGCAATTTCTCTTTACAGGAACTATTACCGCAGGTATCCTATTTTTCCTCGCTGAAGTCCAATGGGATATGCAATCTACTACCGACGCCCAATTATTGACCTTAGAACAAAAACAGTTTAACCAACATCAACGCAAACTCAGACAGATTGAAATATGATGTTGTGGTATAACATTACCCAAAATAACCATTTTCAAAACTCATCCAAAAGGACGATCTTCTAATCGAAATAGTTAGCTAATATTGGATTATGGACAGCGGGCAATTTCTTTTGCTAACTTCCTATGATTTGTAAAAAGATAATTTCACGTTCTATTTAATAGAGCAATGCACTGGATGGGGGTTATATCGCAGTGACCCAGTGCTGCCCATCGTAGGAGAGCGACGGTAGAGGGGCAGACAGTGCAGAAGTTAGCATTCTAAATGTCATTTTTAACTGCAAATATTACCGGATCGAGCATCCATTTAGTGTAGAGTTTTTGTCGCTTCCTCTACTTTGTTTCTACTAACGGGGAACTAAACTTCCCATCAGAGCGATCGAAAGTAGAAAATAAATGGATGACTTTCATAACAAAGGCGTAAGTTTGATAAATAATAATTATTTTTAGATCTCATGAGCGCGCGCTTAGGTTAAGGGAATCGACCGCGATTGCCAATAACTTTTAGCAATCTGGTAGATCGATCGAGTCAAGATGATATTATGGCTCAGGTCATTACATCTACTCGTATGTTGAATCTTAGAAAAGTTTGTTGGGGAATGCTGGGAGTCATAGCAATCGGTGCATTCGAGCCTGTGGTTTGGGCGGCAATTCCCGAAATTGAGCCAGTAGTTAGTTTCAGATCTAATTTATTAGCAGCAGATCCGAGCTTTGCCGATATTTTAAAAGGTAATAGCATTCCCACCTCAATTAAATTGAGAGAATTAACTCCCGAATGGCGAGCGATGAGTACCAACGGTCAGTTAGAAATTGGTAACTTTCAAGCCTTTGTCAGTTTATTTGGCGGCGGAGCTTTTGCCAACAATTATTACACCAAAGGCCAAACCGTTACCATTGGTTCCGAGACATATATTGTCGCTTATAGCATACTATCTTTAGCCGAGCGAGTGGCTCCAGATCTAACGCTCAACCTTTCGCTTTTGAACCTAAAAACGATCGGGAGTATGAGCAATATTAGGGCATTTGATACGATCGCTGAAACTAAAGTTTTAGAGAAGCAGCTAGCAAGCCTTCAAATTACGAATCTTTTTGGGGGTAATAAGACAGAAGAAAAGCCAGTCGAAGCACCTGTCGTTCAACCTGCCGAAGTGAAACCGCCAACAACTGTGCGTAAAAAACGCCGTACCATTAGAAAACCTCGTCGCAGACAAATTAGAAGAACTATTAATAGAAATAATTAAGTAACAGTTGGAAATTAAGGACTAATCCGAACTGGATTTGACCTCACCTCAACCCTCTCCCCATTCTGGGAGAGGGAGTAAGATTAAATCTGTTATCTAAGCTGTGTGTTCCTGATTCGAGTCATTACGATCGACGGCGTTGCTGATTCTAGTTACAATTTGCTCTTTTTCGATCTCTTTGCCCCGCTCCCCGCTTTAGCAACGCCTGATTAATTAATTCTCCGTGCTATTTCGTGAGTCATCAGATCGTAAGCCATCTTAGTCTGGGGAAAAATCGCGCGTGCGGCTTGCAACAAATCGTCTAACACGATCGGATTTCCCGGTGCATAGCGGGGGCTAAAATGAGTCAAAATCAGCTCCTTAGCTCCCGCACCCAAAGCGACTTGAGCGGCCATCGTCGAGGTAGAATGCAGCCGATCGAAGGCCATTTCGGCATCCTCATGGGCGAATGTAGACTCATGAATCAACACATCAGCGTCTGCTGCTAATTCGATCGAATTTTCGCAGAATACGGTATCGGTACAATAGACAAATTTGCGCCCGATTTCTGTCTCGCCACATAAATCGCGACCGTTAATTACCCTACCATCTGCTAGAGTAACGACTTCACCATTTTTGAGCTTGCCATAAATCGGCCCTGACGGAATCCCTAATTCTTTAGCCTTCTCTAGATTGAATCTTCCTGACTTGTCGGTTTCACTCACCCGATAACCATAGGCTGGCACCTTGTGCTTGAGCGGGATGCAAGTAACGGTAAAATCTGCCTCCTGATGCACCACTCCCGGCTCGATCGTGTGTACCTTAATCGGATAGTTAAAATGAGTGTAAGAATACTTTTGACACGCCCGTAGATACTCATCTAATCCTTTAGGGCCATAAATATCGATCCGATCCGGACTACCTGCCATCCCATAAGTAGCCAGCAATCCCATCAGCCCAAAAATATGATCGCCATGCAAATGCGTGACAAAGATGCGCCGAATCTGGCTAATTTTGACATCGCAGCGTAACAACTGATGTTGGGTAGCCTCACCACAATCGAATAGCCATACTTCCGCTCGTTGGGGGAGATTGAGTGCGATACTAGAAACATTGCGCGCCCTTGTGGGGACACCTGACGATGTGCCAAGGAAGGTGATTTGCACGTTATTGGATGCTAAATTATAAAATGCTATCCCAAAAATCTGTCAATCGGACTTCAATTTAGTCCTTAATTATAAACGATCGACACAAACGCTTGAGAGTCTGCGCTGCAACTGCGAACCCCTAAATTTCAACTTATGAAGATAAATTCTGGTAATACCAACACCGAGCCGAGAATCGAGCTAGTACCACTGATTGATGTAATTTTTTGCATTTTGACGTTTTTCTTATTAGCTGGGCTTCAGGTAGCCAGACAGCAGGCGATCGGTGTCGATATTCCCTCAGCAACTACTGGCACGCCAGCCGCACGAGAATTGCTGATGGTCAGTCTCAATGATGCGGGACAATTGTTTCTCGAACAGCAGCCGATGTTGGTACCCGGACAATTAATAGAAGCCGTTAAACAGTACCGTCAAGCGCGCCCCAATAGCTCGATCGTGTTATATGCGTCGAAACAAGTCAGCTACAATAAGGTCGTCGAAGTCCTCGATGCGCTTAGAGGTGTCGCTGGGGATCGCGTCGCACTAGCTACTCTACCATCCAATACCGCCGCACCCACGCCGCCAGTCATCCCCAATCCGACTGGCTATGGTTACCCCTACAATCCTTACAATCCTTACCAAGGTGTCAATCCAGCTACAACAGTACAGCCCAATACTGGTGCGCCGACTCCAGCAACTGGTGCTGCGACACAACCAATCCCCGTCACGCCTACGACACAACCAATTCCTGCCGTAACTCCTGCGGCGACGACAACTCCTTCTGTGGCTCCGATTAGATCGCCCAAGCCTTAGATTCACGAGCGAGCGATTCAGAAGCTCGCTCGGATACTCACTTCCGATCGAACCCAGTTGAGATCTGTTCGGAAAGAATCGAGCGACCGATATTATCCAGATGGGCGGGAAACCCACCCATTCAACTGCGTAAACAAAAGACACAACCGCTGTTTGACTGTCTAACCAAACATGATTGGATCTGTGATGCGGCTTTTACCCGTTTTGCAGGTAATAAGTAGGGTACCCACGCGGTGGGCAACCCATAGCTCGATCGAGCTGTAGTGGCCATCGTGAGTACCCTAAATTTATAATTCGACTAATCTTGTCAAACTAGTGTCGATCGCACCTTCGCTAGCCGTATTGACCGCTCATAGGTGTTTTTACGACTGAATTATAATGTTCCCGAGCGGATTCCTCATAATCGATCGTCATTTGAACTGGCTTGCAACGTTTGATTGCTACCTGAATACCTTGGGCTGATTCACCTTCTAAGTCTTCGACATAGCCCACTTTAGCCTCGTCAGCTTCCACAGCGGTCGCGAACGGCCCAAAATAATAGGTACAGTGAGGCCGTTCTGTGGTAATTTCGACCCACCAAGCTTGTCCTACGAGGTGGAGCGCACTGCTCCAGATATCTTGAATATTCATTGGTATAGATTCCGCCGATTCAAAAGAGGTTAATAAGTTGATGGACTTTGAAGAATATTAAGGCTTAGATACTAAATAATCCCAAAATATCTGCTTAACATTCAAAAGAGGTTAATAAGTTGATGGACTTTGAAGAATATTAAGGCTTAGATACTAAATAATCCC
This sequence comes from Chamaesiphon minutus PCC 6605, assembly GCF_000317145.1. GTDB lineage: Bacteria > Cyanobacteriota > Cyanobacteriia > Cyanobacteriales > Chamaesiphonaceae > Chamaesiphon > Chamaesiphon minutus. Next base: position 5,945,927 of record NC_019697.1, read on the forward strand.
AAAATATCTGCTTAACGCTCAGAAAGCCGTAACATATTTGACAAACGCTGGCGCGATATTTCATATAGGCACATCGCAGCAGCATTGGCGGCGTTCAAACTGGGTGTTTTTCCGCTCAATGGAATCGACACCAAATGGTCGCAACCTTTTTGAGTTAGCAAACTCAGTCCGTCGCCCTCAGAGCCAATGGCGAGCGCGACGGGACGTCGATCGGTAAAATCGACGCTATAGACTGCCTGTTCGGCATCAGCCGTGGTGCCATAAATCCAGAAGCCAGCTTCTTTGAGTTGACTTAAAGCGCGGCTGAGATTGACGACACGAGCGACGGGCAGGTGCTCTAGTGCGCCAGCGGCTACTTTTAGCACGGTGGAAGTGATCCCAACAGCGCGACGCTGGGGGATAATGACGCCTTGTGCGCCGAGTGCTTCTGCGGTGCGCACGATCGAGCCGAGATTTTGGGGATCGGTAATGCCGTCGGCGACGACGATAACGGGTGCATCTGAAGCTGCTAATGCTTGGGCGATTAGCTCTTCGATTTCTAGATAGTCATGGGGGGCGACTTGGGCGACAATCCCCTGATGGTTGCCACCATTGGCTAGATAGCTCAATCTTTGGTTGTCCACTTCATCGACTACCGTACCATTAGCTTTGGCTTGGTCGATGAGGGTGAAGAAGGCGGGATGGTGGCGGAGTTTGGAAAGTACCCAGATTCGATTGATTTGGCGTTCGTTTTCGATCGCGGTGAAGACTGAGTGCTTACCGTACAAATAATCGGTGACTTCTTCTTCGGTAATTTCTGGTGCGGGGGGATCTTGCCAACCGCCGCGATTGTTGCGGCTAGGCGGACGATCGCGCCATTCTTTGGGTTTGCCGCCAAAATCTTGGCCGCGATCTTCCGGACGGCGTTGGCGGAGCCTCTCAGAATGAGAATCGCTAAATTTCGACGGACGGTCGTCTTGACGGCGATCGCTGAATTTGGAAGGACGGTCGTCTCGATTGAAATTAGGACGAGGGGGTCGGCGATCCGCGCCATCCCGATCGCCCCGACGATCGCCAAAGGAATCGTCTCCACGAGGCTTATAACCGTCCTGACGGGGTGAAAAATCTTTGGAACGTTCTGGACGAGGTACGCCCCAATCCTGACGATCCTCGCGGGGCTTATCCTGACGACCGAATTTCCGATCGGGCTTGGGTCTGTCGAAACTCGATCCGCCTTCAGTCGGACGCGGACGATAGCTACGATCTCGATCGAAATTATTTGCACCATCGGTCTTGCGCGGACGACGATCTCCCGCGCGGTCGTCGGGTTTGCCGCGATAACTGGAGTCGCCACCTTCTTTACGACGCGGTGCGTCGCTGGGGCGATATCTGTCCGAACTACTAGGTCTACTATCCGCACTGCGGCTGGGGCGATAATCGCGCTCCCCACTTCCCGAACCGTCGCGATCTCCTTGACGTGGGAAAGGTTTGCCGCCACTAGAGCGACGAGGTTTAAATACCATGTGATGTTAGCTAATTATTATGGGGCTGGAGCCGGATCGAGTGGGAGTAGAGCGAGTAACTCCCACAGCCGTGGGGGATCGGTAATATGAAGATAACCGATTAATGTCTCAAAACTGGTAGCCTGCTGATAAACTTCGGGATCGAGGCGACGCGGACGACCACTCGCCGCATTCCTTCCTCGCCGGATGGCATCCAATTCTACGGATGTCAGATGGGGTAGGAGTAGTTGCAGATGACTAGACTGCGCTTCAGCACGTACTTGTGCGACAACTTGACGATGATAATCATGAGAACGTTTAGGCGGAAACAAAAATCTCGTGCGAACGTATAGTTCGTACACAGCATCGCCCAAATATGCTAGAGCTGCTGGTGACAGTTGCGGCACTTGGTTGGGGTGGATAGCTAAAATATTCGGCTGTTGCCAGCTTGGTGGTAGCTCGGTTTCACCCACAGCGATCTCTAATTAGCTAGATAATTTTGACTCAGCTTTCCGATTTTATCAAGATTTCTCGAAACTGGTAGGAATTGATAGATTTTGACATTAAACTTAGCAGCTAGGCAATTCGGGATGAGCGGTCTCTTATCTTACACGATCGCCGACCTACCCAATCAATTACGACCGATCCCAAATCCGGTCTGAATTTCGCGGCGGTTGGCAACAGTTTCAGCAGATGTGGGATGACAAAAACGCCACCAACCCAGTGATGGCACCCTGACATAACTATTAATTATTACGAGATCGGTCATGTTAATAATGCCGATCTCCGTTATTTTTACCCTGGTTCGATTCGTGCTAATGCAGCATCGACAGAGGTTTGAAGCGATAAGAACTGCTCTAATCTTACGAGTTTGACAGTTTGGGTTACCCGCGCATTCGTAACGATTTGAACGGTTCCTTGGACACCTTGAGCTTTTTTGACTAGTTGCACGAGCGCGCCTAGTCCCGAACTATCGACAAAATCGATTTTGGATAAATCTAAAATCAGATTTATTGGCCCTTCTTCGACGCACTTGTCCATCACCTTTCTAAAAGTTGGCTCGGAAAATGCGTCGAGTAATCCGGTGAGGCGGAAGAGTTGGTAGTTATCTTTAACTTCGCGAGTGCCTCGGAGACTCACGGTTAAGCTTAGTGGTTCAGCGATAATAGCCTCCTTAAATGTTTACTTAAAATAAATGATTTATCTGTAGGCGATATTAAACAATACTCTGGATTTATCACAAATTACGGTCATCTTGTCAACTTCCGATCGATTGAGGCGATAGATGCCAATCGGTGCTGTGTCCATCTAACATTGTGCGACAGCTATGTTTGAGCCAATAATGCCCCGGTAAAAATTTATCCTGTGCCTACTGAGTCGATGGCTGTCGATCGCATCCCACAGATTTAACTCACGATTGTAACAACACCTATAGGCTGCTACTCTCTATCTCCTGATTTAACTTCCTGCATCTGCTGGACGAATTTGGCAAACAGATAGTCAGCATCGTGAGGGCCAGGACTAGCTTCCGGATGGTACTGCACTGAGAAGCAGGGCAGCGTTTTGTGTTGTAATCCAGCAATGGTGCGATCGTTTAAATTCAGGTGCGTGATTTCTATATCTGCACCTAATGACTCAGCCGTCAGTGCAAAACCATGATTTTGGCTGGTAATTTCTACCGTTTGGGTTAGTCCGGCTGGCTGATTGAGTCCGCGATGACCGAATTTGAGTTTAAAGGTTTCCGCTCCCAGGGATAGACCGAGAATTTGATGACCCATACAGATGCCGAAAATCGGCTTGTCAGCACTCAATAACTCTTTAGTCGTAGCAATCCCTTCCGTGACGGCGGCGGGGTCGCCAGGGCCATTTGAGAGGAAGATCCCATCGGGATCGTGCTTGAGAATTTCGGCGGCGGAGGTATTAGCTGGGACGACAATGACCCGACAACCATAACTTGCCAACCGCTTGAGAATATTTCGCTTCACGCCAAAATCTAGCGCGACAACCGTTAATGGTTGGCTATCGCCAGCAGCCGCTGCGGGTTTGAATTCCCACATTGCCTCGCTCGGCTGCGACCACTCGTACACCTCTTTGGTAGTCACATTATCGACGAGATTTAAGCCACTCATACTCGGTGCCGACTTCACCAGATTGAGCAGTTCCGCCGGATCGAGAATTTCGGTCGAAATCGCCCCATTCATAGCTCCAGCCGATCGCAACTTGCGAGTCAGCGCGCGGGTGTCGATCCCATAGATACCTGGAATATTGTGGTGTTCGAGGTATTTAGGCAAAGAAGCCGTCGATCGCCAGTTACTCGGACGATAGCAGACATTGCGCGCGATCGCGCCCCGAACGTGTGGCGCGTGAGACTCTTCATCGTCAGGATTGACACCTGTATTACCCAATTCTGGATAAGTAAACACGACAATTTGACCGCTATAGCTGGGATCGGTAAGTACTTCCTGATAACCAGTCATCCCGGTATTGAAGACAACTTCGCCAATGGTGGTACCCATCGCTCCAAACGACCAACCAGGGTAGGTTGTGCCATCTGCTAGAACCAATAATGCTGGCAATACCGCAGAAACGGACATAGTATTTACAAACGGGTTATTATAGCGGTTGCAATTATACCATCCCTTACTAATTGCTATCATCGCCAATGCTACCCATGCAAAAATACTCCCAAATCATCATACTTTCATTAGCGATCCTGGGCGCGATCGTCGATCGACCCGCATGGAGCGATGTCTCTACAGATAGCCCAATTTTATCGGAATCTTTCTGCCAAAAAGTATTTACAGACGCGATCTCCAGAGCTAGAGCGGGTAATTGGCAAGCGTCAGAACAGGAGCGACGAATCATCCAACAGTGTCGGGTCAAGTTTTCACCTCCAGTGAATCCCAATACCCCATTACCGCAAGCCTCTTTATGTATTTCTTTAATTAAAAATCTACTTCAAGGAGATCTAAATCGATCTTCTGAAATCGATTTTTCAGAAGATCGATGGCTGCCTGCGACAAGATGCTCTGAGGTCGTGGCTGCGTACTATATGCCATCGGGTTCGATGTTACCTACACTGAAAGTTAACGAGCGATTCATTATTGACAAAACAGCGTATCGAGTCCAAGCTCCACGACGGGGAGACATGATTATTTTCAATCCTACCGAGCAACTCAAAAGACAAAAATTTAATGACAAATTTATCAAAAGAATTATTGGGCTACCAGGAGACAAGATTAAAATTCAAAATGGTAAGGTTTATATTAATGGCAAGCCCTTAAAAGAAAATTATATTCTCGAACCGCCTAGTTATAGCCACAAATTAGTTCTGGTGCCTGCAAATAGCTATTTTGTTTTAGGCGATAATCGCAATAATTCTTACGACAGTCATTACTGGGGCTTTGTGACTCGCGATCTGATTGTTGGTAAATTGATTTGGAAACTGGAGAGCAAGTAATCGATATACGTCAGACTAATCCAAGTTACTAGCGATAGACGCTCCGAATTAAATAGTTGTTTGTAGTAGGAGCGATCGAGCGTTTGGCTGCGAGTAGCGAGGTAATTTCTGGATTAACTTACCGCTGACAAATAAATGTGTTAATGTACGATTGTTAGTTAAAGCATCAAATAATAAAAATTGAGATCTATCGCCTAACTTAACTCTACCTAGATTGAGATAGGATAGGGTGTGATTGGTACTCAGATAACTGGCGATCGCACCATAAGTCTCAAACAAACCCGCCCTCCCCCACAATCTAATTAAACACGATCGACTACCAAGGCGAAGGAAAATAATCCTTGAGAAAATGACCGAATAAAGGTATTTATGGTAGATTAATTCCAGTGACGAGCGGATCGTAAATGCGTGCCATACCATCAATCAAATCTCGATCTCATTAATCATGGTTTGAGCCGACTGTTAATTAAAAATGGTGCGATCGCATTGACAAGTTGTACCTCTAATAATTCTGGCCTACTGACTCGATCGAGTCTTCGGTCGGTCACAAAATCTGTACGATCGATGTCAGCTTCGCTCATTACCCACCTGCGACTTAAGTGCGGGCTAACTAAGAAAGTCCACTGAAATGGACGGATAGATTCTTTAGTCCACTTCAGTGGCGATCTGACGTTAATTACTCGATTCTAGCCGATGGATAATAGCCTTTAATTTCTTGGTTATAAAAGCTGCCGATCGAGTCTGTTGATTGCAAATCTTCCCAAAGTTCCGGTTCTACTTCTGAATACTGGTACACTGCGCCACTATTAAACTCGATCTGCAAAATCTCCCGCTCGTAATCGTAGCCGACTTGCGCCGCCATCGTCGAATGGGCTGGCAACATCTCAATGTGTTCTTCGCACGGCTCGTTGGCGTAGCCGCTCGTTCCGAGCATTGCGGGTGTAGATGCAATAATTCGATCGAGTAGTTGCAAGCCTTCATACGCGGCTAATGGAGCGGGAATTTCGATATACTCGATCTCATCTTCGCGTTCGATTATTAGCTTGAGTCCATCATCATCGTGCGCGATCGCTTTCAAGCTGCTTAAATCGATTTTACTTAGCTTCATCTGAGTTTGTGCTCCTGCTACAAGTGCGATCGTTAGTTATTTTCAGGCAACAATACAGTACTATTGTATCATATAGGCTGTAGTTGAGGCGATCGAGTAGTGTTTTTACGTATTAAAGCCGAGAACTAGGAGCAGATGGCAACGATCGGGATTAAAGTAATGACAACGGTAAGATCCGACCTATGAAACCAATTATGCTGCCGACTGTTCCCATCGGTTACCGAACCCAATCAGCAGATTGCTCGTTGGCGTAGCTTCTCCAGAAAAAGATCGGTAGTATTTTAAGATTGCAGTAAGTTCGTGGACTTACGGATCGATGATACTGGGCAACAAAACCAAGCCAGTTGCGTCGATCTGTTTAGCTGCATCATTAGCGGCGATCTCCGCCGCAATCTCGACAATGCGTTCGTCACGAACTAATACATCTGCTGTCAACCAGTTACCATCAACCAAGAGGAGCCGAGCATGAGGGATTAGCAAAGAATTAACGCTCATACTCGATCGTCCAAAATAAAGGTCATAATGGTCTATACGCAAAACAATTTTGCAAAGATAGCAATGAGTGTCTGGATCTCACCACTCGTGCGTCGCCTCGGTGCGATCGAAACTACAAGTAAGCGAGATTGAGACTGATTTTGACAATTGTTTGCGATCTTCTAAACTATCTGAGTAAGATTTTACAGCACGATCGTAGAGGTTGTTGGATCGAGATCCTGTCGTTTAGGCGTCAGCGCAACCGCGAGCCGCAAAATCACCTCGATTTTCTCTCAATCTCATCAATTCACTAACCAGCCCACTTCTTCAATCGGTTTTATGGATCGCGAACAACCTAAATCTGAGCCTGAATCTCAATCGGAAGCTAATCTGACACCTCCAAAAGCCGACAATCCGTGGATAGAGACAATCAAAACCATCGGCTTGAGTGCTGTACTGGCGTTTGGGATTCGGAGCTTTGTAGCTGAAGCGCGTTATATCCCTTCGGGTTCGATGCTACCGACATTACAAATTGACGATCGCTTGATTATCGATAAAATTAGTTATCGCTTTTCCGATCCCGTTCGTGGCGATATCGTTGTTTTCAATCCTACCGCCCAACTAGAAAAAGAAAAATTTAAGGATGCTTTTATCAAACGGGTAATCGGCGTACCTGGCGATCGAGTCGATATCAAAGGTGGTAAGGTCTACATCAATGGCAAATTATTACGTGAAAATTATATCGAGGAAGCTCCTAATTACAATTGGAGCAGCACGTCATTAACTCCTGATGGCATTGTGCCTAAAGGCAATTATTTAGTTTTGGGTGACAATCGCAATAATAGCTACGATAGTTACTTTTGGGGCTTCGTCCCTAAGGATAAAATTGTGGGCAAAGCGACAGTCAGATTTTGGCCGATCGAGCGAGTAGGCGGGATCGATTCTCAGCCTGAATATACAAAGTAGCGTAATCGATCGGGTACGATCGATGGTCGGGGAGAGGGCGAATAATTGACAATTACTTTTCTGTGAAGGATAGCGGCTTGCGCTTACGGAGGTTTCCTCCGGATTATGCCAGACAAGACAAGAGAATAAATAATCTTATTCGATCTCATCTGTCAGCAGGAAGGATTTACATCTATCTTTTTTGGTAAAGGGTAAACGAAAGGTGCCTTGGCTTGGTATGTTTGTCCGCTGCTCTCTATCGATCGACAGATTAATACGAGCGACGAGCTACTGCTAACGATAATTCATCGCGTCAATTTGTTTGGTAATATTTACAGCCTGTCGATCGGTGATGCCAGAGATAAAATCTAAAACATGCATGTAAGCATGATGCAAAGACCAATCTGACTGGGGTTGATGTCCGCCCATCATCGCCAAGATTTTAATGTGTCGCTCGGTTAATTCTTCGCGATCTTTGTGGATAATTAGATTATATGCTGCGGCAATAAAAGCATCTAATAATACATCGATCGTGGCATGAGATCCGACTTCAATTTGGATTTTGCGGGGATCGTTAAAGATTTTATTTTTAGCAGTATTCTTAGCGATGGTAACGCATTCTTTGATGCGACCGCCACAAGCATCAATCAGATCGTCATACATGAAATGTCCCTGCAAGAGATTGTCTTTTTGCTTGACAAAAGCATCGACAACACCCTCAATGAGAATATTCATCGCCTTACCTCGCGCGATCGCAATTTTCCGACCAATTAAGTCAGTCCCCACACAACTAGAATGTAGGGGTGGAATTTCATCAAAATTGTAGACAATCTTTAAGATATCGATCGCTTCATCATAAGTAATAAAGCCCATCTCAATACCATCTTCGAGATCGATTAGAGCATAACAAATATCATCTGCTGCTTCCATCAAATATGCTAGCGGATGGCGGCTCCAAGCCATGGGAGCGCGTTCGAGCAAGCCGAGTTCGGTAGCGATGTCCGAGAGAATATCGCGCTCGGTTTGATTGCAACCATACTTCTTTTCGATCGATAGTAACTCCGAAGTCCAAGGATACTTGAGAAATGTACCTAAAGTTGCATAAGTAAGTCTCATTCCTCCTTCAAACAAATAATATTCGAGCTTGGCAATTACTCTCAATCCTTGAGCATTACCCTCGAAATTTTGAAAGTCATTTAGTTCGGCATGACTCAATTTTGTGACAAATTTTAGATTGCTATGTTTGCGAAACCAGTGTCTAATAGCCTCTTCGCCAGAGTGCCCGAAAGGAGGATTGCCGATATCGTGAGCCAGACAGGCAGCTTGTACGATATCGCCGACATCAGATGGTGCAATGTCGATCCCGGCTAATTCATTGGCTAATCTTTCGCCAACCTTGGTACCTAAACTTCTACCCACAGATGAAACCTCTAAACTGTGAGGTAATCGGGTGCGAATATTATCATTTTCGGGTAGCGGATGTACTTGCGTTTTATGATTGAGGCGGCGAAAAGCACTAGAGAAAATAATCCGATCGATATCTTTGTGAAAATGAGTCCGTCCGGCTTCTTTGTGTTCGAGTTGAGCTACTCCATATCTTTTACGGGAAAAAAGTTTTACCCATTGCATTCGATCCATCTGAAGAGTTACCTCGCTCATAAATTTCGATCGTGATTTCACTTCAACTTTCGTGCCGATTTTCGATGTCGATCGGCGGCGAGCACCCTATCTCTAGGGTAACAATTACAGCTTACATTTTGGTAATAATTCTCATCTCCCTAGGGTATAGTACCCACAAATAATATACTGACTAAATATTTGCGAGCCAATCTTTAAATCGAAACCGATTGTGGTAGAATGTTTTAAGTACTTGAGTACTTATCTAATTTCTGCGCGATCGATACCACTTGCAACCCGGATGATGGATCGTCATCCTTGCGTTTAGTCTAGCCACACATCACTGGTTCACTCTTAACTGTGCGGAGGGTACCCTAGTGTTGGATTACGGTTTAGATGCTTTGCATCTAATGACAACACTAGGGTACCCTCCGCTGGCGTTGAGCGAGCCAGTCCCAAGAGGTTTACGAAGAGGGATCGCGCAGCCAGATTAGGTATGCTCACGGCTTTAGAAAAGATCGCCCTAAAAAAATGCCCCGTTTGGCATTAACGCTACGATGGGGCAAAAACAAAGTGGTTTCAAGATGTAAGAATACTAGTTCTTTGTAATTTAGCTTGTGAGTTTAATTTAGGGAAAATAGCGCAGAGAAAAATATAAGCCGTTATCTTGCCATGAGTTTTTTTGAGCCGAAGCATTTACGAATGGAATTCCCCACTCGATGCGCGCGCTGAGATTATCGCTGCGCCATTGCAATCCCAACCCAGTAGAAACTAGGGCATGTCATCAATTAGGTAAACTTAGATAAAGTCAAAAATTTACTAACAGACGATGACAACCAGAAGATCTGCCCTCCGAGACGACCAATGGGAGCGAATTAAAGATTTGTTGCCAGGACAAGAAGGTCATGTTGGGGTCACAGCAAAAGATCGTCGGCTGTTTGTTGAAGCAGTGCTATATCGTTATCGTTCGGGCAGTGCGTGGCGAGATGTGCCTGCTCGGTTTGGAGACTTTCGGCAAGTGCAGACACGCTTGAGTCGGTGGTCAAAAACCGGAGTATGGGAGAGCGTATTTGAGCATTTAGCCACAGATGCTGATAACGAATATGCCATGATTGATTCAACAATTGTCCGTGCATACCAGCATAGTGCAGGGGCACCGCCGATGCCTTGGGCAATCCATAATGAAAGATGGTACCCTAACTTATGCCGCCTAGTACTAGTACTCGATCGGTAAAAATTATTGAACGCTTTGCAACCACTCTCGAACACCTTGGGCGATCGTCTGGGCTAATCTGCGTTGTTGTTGCGGATTAGTCACCCATTCAAACTCTTCGGGATTGGTCATAAAACCCAGCTCTAATAAAACAGAAGGGGCGGCGGTCGGTCGGGTTAGAGCTAAGTTGTTCCAAAATACACCATATGAAGGTCTGTTCATTTGCTTGACAATGTAGTTCTGCATGAAGATAGCCAAGCTGTGGGCTGAGGGGTGATACCAAAATGTGCCAACACCTTTGGTTTTTTCTAAATCGCCGTTATCGGGTAGAGAATTGTAATGAATCGACAGGGCGAGGGTGGGGGATTCGCGCTCAATGGCGGCCATCCGAGCTGGTAGGGATAAATCGCGATCGTCTTCTCTGGTCATCACCACAGTTGCCCCCTGCTGGCGAAGTTCGTCCCGCACCAGTCGAGAGACGATTAAGTTGACATCTTTTTCCAGATAGCCATTGGGTCCAGGCGCACCAGATTCCTTGCCACCGTGGCCGGGATCTATCAAAACTTTGATGCCAGTTAAGGGCTGACGCGATTTCTTCGCTAACACTGGGGGGCGGCGCAGTGCCATTACTAAGCTGCTGCCTTCATAGCGTAGTTGATAGCCCCAATGCTGGTCTTTTTTGAAATTAAAAGTGTATTGCACGCGATCTGGTGCAACTTGTTGCCAATCGAGGCGAGAGATTAAAGGATTATCATCCAAGCGAATCACATCAGTTTGGGCGGTGGTGTTGTGCAAAGTTAGCACCAAAGATCGACCATTTGGTTGAACGGTAACAGGCACTGGGGTGGTCAACGGAAACACCATTTCCAAATGCTGGGGTTGTTGCCGATAGCCCACGCTGCGAATGATGGCACGCGGGGGCACTGTGCCGGACGGCAGAATTTGGGTTTCCTTGCGATCGATCCACCCGCCATAGCCCAGCCGCAGCCAATCGCCTTCACGGCCAGTAATGACCGATCGAGTGCCTTGGGGGAGCGGGGTCAGCCGGGAATAGTCGGTGCTAGGGCCAGTGCGCGCCACACCCGCAGGGGCTGTCACTGTGGCAACTTGAAATTGGATTGGTGAGAGGATGGTAATTTGCCCCCCGCCCACCTGGGTGGTGGTTTGACCATTTAAGGCGAGCTGAAATTCTGGCTTGCCCAGATTGAGATCTCGATCGGTAGCGGAGATCGTGTTACAACCTTGATAATTACTGATGTTGCTCGGATTAATTGGCTGATTTTGCCCAGTCAAGATGGCATTACTGGCTGGTAATTGAGCCGATGGTGGCTGGGCAGTCAGGGGAATATTTTGGTTGGCTAGTTTGACCGAGACGGTGGCGTTGGGCGCAGCAACGGCACTAAAACAAATCGGTTCGCCACTCGGTCTGGCGATATCCAGCGCGGGTTGTAACGAATTGGCAGCAAAGCCCAGTCCAGATGGCAAGGTGGGTTGATTGGCAACGCGGCTCACCTTAATTTTGCGCTCTTGGTCTTGATAGCGAATGGAGAAGAGATTATCTCCCACTTGCAGTGGGAAACTGGGCGCAAAATGACCAGCTCGACTGCGCCTAATTGTATTGCTATTCACCGTGACTACCCCCGCCGCTGGCGCAGTACCGATAAAAAAGATCCGATCGCTTTTGGTAGTGTGGTTATTGGGCGGATAAACAACCTGAAACGAGGGTGCTTCGGCATGGACGGCGATCGCGGTCAAGACAGCCAAGCAACCCAACAGTAGAGCGCGAAAGAATTGTTTCATTATGGTTGCGATGTAGGGGGTAGAGGCAATACGGTTCGGTTAGTCAGCGGTTGAAACCGCCGCTAGTGATGCAAAGTCCGCCTTCGCGGACTAGAACTAGAACAAAAATTGGTTTAATCGAACCGTATTGGGGGTAGAGGTTAGAGGTTAGAGCCGCGACGCTGCGTTCCTACTCCCTACTCCTTATATAAATACGATTCGCTGTAACTCTTCTCTATGATTTGCATTTTATTGCCAGCTACTTTGTCCCCTATTACCTTATCGCCGTCAATGCGATCGCCCGTCCAATTATAGTTTTTGTCTTGTGTCATGCTTGAATCCTGTTGATTGTGATTATCGATCGGCACTGTTACCGAAACGTTGATATTGGGAGATCGATTACTCGATTCTAATCGATCGAGATCCGATCGCCGATCGAAATCGAGATTTCGTTCCATTCCCCTATTATCAAATCGATCGTCATTCAATATGTTGTCAATTAACCCCCGTACATTCACATCTTCACCGCTTGGGTGACATTCGATCGTAGATTTACCTCGATCGATACGTTGGTGCAATAGACTCAATGGAAAATCAAAGGGTTTCGAGCTGGATTTACAAGTCTGACAATTGCAGGGAATTCTAGTTTCGTATGCGTCTGCGGGTATCTTGAAATCTTCATGAATTTCTCTGAATTTGCGGTGAATGAGCGTCATCAAATCGCGAGGTCGATCGCCGACGATTTTGACAGTAATATAGCGTTGATGATAATGTTCGATGACCTCTGCACGGGTGTTATTTTCCAGCAGCACTACACCTGTTTTCCAGACTAGCGCAATTGGGCTTGAGAATGACGCGATGGCGGAGGAGCGGATCGTCCTGAAAATGCAGACACACGCCTAAATTGTGGAGAAAGCGACTGAGTTGAAACCTTTTATCTGAAAAATCTACCGATTACGCCCCCTCAATGCTACGCGCAGATCTGTCAGAATTGGGATGAATTCCAGCCAGGGACTACTGCTTGCCAAAATGCCCAACTGCAAGGCATCGAGCCAAACTACTTACCTCAACCGAACTATCATCGGAACTCGATCGGGAAATATTGAAGGGGAACCGCTCGATCGAGTGTCACCGATGTTGTAAAATGAGAATCATAATCATTCTCTAATTGGGCGATCGACTATCGAAATGATGGGCGATATTGCCTGTCATCCATCTGCCAGGAGTTGCTTGTTCGATCGAGTAAGCTGTCGATCGTCGTAAGGATTCGGGTGAAAAATGTTAGAGGGGGGAGAATCTGCTAGAGTAGACACATGAAAAAGCCCGCAGAAAAGACACAGCAGGAAAAAACCGAAATAGAACAGTTGAGCCAAGCGGAACTGGTTGAATTGGTGCTGGGGCTGCAAAAAATTATCAAAGAACTGGAAGAGAAACTGGCAATTGCGACAGAGAAAAGTAGAACCAACAGTAAAACATCATCACAGCCGCCGTCTCTAGACCTAATCCAGAAGTCCGAAAAAGCCAAAGAGCAAACAGAGGAAGAGCAAAAAAAGAAACCAGGTGGGCAACCAGGACATCAAGGAAAAACCCGCAAAGGATTTGGACGAGTAGATCGATACTGTATCAGCCAGCCAGAAATATGTCAGTGGTGTGGAAGTAGAGAGTTAAGTGAAGCAATTAGTCATCGCACACAACAGGTAGCCTGTTTAGTAGACAAGCCCATAGAGGTCGTAGAATATCAAACCAGATCGTGTAAATGCCTGGAATGTGGTGGGGTAGTGCGAGGAGCGTTACCCGATGGAATAGTCCCAGGGCAAGACTTAAACATTAACCTTCAAGCACTATTAGTATGGCTAGGTAATTATGGGCACTTATCCTATGAAAAGCAACAAGAATTGGTGTGGGAATTAGGTGGAATCAGCATTGGTACTGGAACACTTCAGAAAACGAATCAACGAGTAGCTCAGACAGTAGAACCCGCCATTAATGATTTATGGGAATGGGCAACACATCGACCGAATGTACATGTAGATGAAACTCCTTGGTGTGTAATGGGAGTGAAGGAATGGTTGTGGACAGCTAGTGGAGAAGGATTTTGCTTATTCCATGCTGCCGATACTCGTGGACGGATTGAATTGGAAACGATGTTGGGCACAGAATTTGCTGGAGTATTAAGTTCCGATGATTTCAGTGTCTATAATGGTTGCCAAGTTTCAGCACAACAGAAGTGTCTGGCTCATTTACTCCGACATTTCAAGCGGGTGTTCAAACTTCCTGGTAAAAACAATAATGCCACTGTCGCGACTGTATTTATCGAACTAATTAATGAAGCTTTTAGACAGCATCGACTTTGGCGCGAAGGGGGAGATCTATCAACCTATTGTCAGTGGGCAACTGAGTTCAAAGCAAGATTAAATCAATCTCTTCAAACTTGGCTAGGTCAGGTTGGTTATGCTGCTGGTCTGTTGCTTAAATCATTACGTGATAAGGCAGACCAATGGTGGTATTTTCTCGATGACCCGTCTGTTCCACCTGATAACAATTTAGCCGAACGTTCTCTTCGTCTAGCCGTGACCAAGCGGAAAGTTTGTGGTGGCTCTCGCTCAATGGAACGATTTGGCCAAACTGCCGATCTACTTAGTGTCATTCAAACCTGTCGTTTTCAAGCTCGTTCGGCCATGACTTTTTTCCGTGAGGCGATCTCTGCCCATTCTTGTGACCTACCGATGCCTTCTCTCATCCCCCTTCTCCAAACCTGAATTCTTACAGGGAAAAGCCTCATCCTCCGGTTCCTGATGGAATTCAATCAACCCTTAATTTATCTACTATTACTGGCTGGAACTGTAGCGTTATTGCTCCGAGATTGGGTAGATGCAGGCGCGATTTTTGCAGTCACATTGGTGAATGCGACGATCGGATTCGTTCAGGAATCCAAAGCCGAAAATGCGATCGCGGCTCTGGCTAAATCTGTCACTACTGAAGCTACCGCGATTAGATCTGGCCAAAAAATCCGGCTCGATGCTCGCGAACTGGTACCTGGAGATTTGGTATTGCTAGCATCTGGGGATAAAGTACCCGCCGATCTCCGGTTGGGGAGCATCCGCGATCTGCAAGTGAGTGAAGCTGGATTAACAGGGGAATCTTTACCCGTCCAAAAAGCAGTCGATCCACTTGCCGCAGAAACAGTACTCGCCGATCGCACTAATATGGCATATGCAGGAAGTTTGGTGACATTTGGGCAAGCGCAGGGTGTGGTGGTAGCGATCGCCAACCAGACAGAGACTGGGCGGATTTCTCAACTGATGGAGCAAAGCAGCGGACTCAAAACCCCACTCACCCGCAAGATCGAGCAGTTTAGTCAGGCACAGTCGTACATTATTATGGGCTTGGCGGTGGTGATGGGTAAAGGTGGCGAGTGGGTTGAGGGGCTAAATGCCGCAGTTGCCCTAGCTGTGAGTGCCATTCCCGAAGGACTGCCAGCGGTGGTGACAGTAACGCTAGCGATCGGCGTACCATTCTCGAACATCCACTCAAAATTGCTCCTAGTTCGATTCAAATTGGAGATGCGATCCTACTCAGTGGCGATCTGGGGCGACATGGGATTGCCGTGATGGCGGCGCGGGAGGGGCTAGAATTTCAAGCCACCATTATCAGCGATTGTGCGCCACTAGCGGAGATTGTGGGCGAGTTACTGCAAGCGGGGATTAAAATTCACTGTTTGCGGGATCTGACTAGAGGCGGTTTAGCTAGCGCGCTCAATGAGCTGCTGATGGCTACCAAGCTCACTATGTCGATCGATGAGTTGGCGATCCCAGTCTTGGAAGAGGTGCAAGGAGCCTGTGAATTACTCGGATTAGATCCCCTGTATATTGCTAATGAGGGGCGGTTTGTGGCGTTTGTAGCTCCGGAGGATGTCGATCGAGCGTTGGCAATCTTACGATCGAATGGTGAAGCGGCAACGGCGATCGGTAAAGTTGTTGCAACTCTCTCACCTGTTGTTATCCTCAATAGTAAGCTGGGCACTACTCGCATTCTCGATCTATTGAGTGGCGAGCAATTCCCCAGAATTGGTTAGGTTGGGATTGGGATATTGGCGATCGTTTTAATCGTTATGACACGGCCATTCTCGACTGTCCGAGATGAAGATGTTCGCGATAATGACCATCTAGCCAACAGATTGGTAATGATTCTTCAGACGGAAATCTCATTTCTGCTTTGGGAAATAAGGCGGGATCTTGAAGTTCTTCGCCAGCGTGACTTCTGCCGAGTACCTCAGCTTTAAAGGGATCGAAGAGATCGCTGAGTTCGAGAATTTCAACTAGCACTTGAGTCGGTCGATGCAGTAAAAACATAAAAGACCTCTCTTTGTAAGAATACGGGTGTGAAGTGCTTACTGGCAAATAAATTTAGTCAGGGCTGCTTATTTATTACTGTAAGCAAAAAATATGAGGAACTTGTGAGGATTGGTTAAGTTAGCAGCGCATTAAAGATATAGCCGATGCTAATAATACCAATTGTCATCAGCCCGATAAAGATGGCTAATAGTTGTGGGCGCAATACTTTTTTGAGAATTACCATTTCTGGCAAAGATAATGCTGTTACCGACATCGTGAAAGCCAAGACAGTACCCATCGACATTCCTTTATTTACCAAAGCTTCAGTAATCGGCACTACCCCTGCAATGTTCGCATAGAGGGGTCCGCCTAAAATTACGGCGATTGGTACTGCAAAAGGATTATTTGCACCTGCATATCGGATGACAAAATCTGTCGGTACATACCCATGAATTCCTGCCCCGATCGCAATTCCAGCCACCACATACAGCCCGGAAAATTTCACTCGATTGATATCTTTCTTGATCGAATCTTTGCTGCCAAGTTAATGTCGCCAACAATAAATTTTCTTCATCATTTGATGACAGCATTTGTCGTGTTTTTCGTAGTTCCCATACAAATGGCTCCACCCATTTTTCTAATTTTAGGAGTCCGATAATATATCCAGAGAAGATCGCCAAGCCCACCCCAAAACTAATGTAGATGAGCATTACCTTTAGTCCAAATAATCCCCACAACAGAATCATGGCAACTTCATTTACCATTGGTGCTGCCTGCAATAGTAGTTGAATTTGCTCTGGACTCATTACTTGTCCTTTGCTCACAACTTTGCCATCGATCGTCATTGCTGGTGTAGCCATCACCCCACGCATCGCAATTTCTACAGGATCGGTAATGTGTCGAACTTCAGCCGTTAAATTAAGATTTGCCAAAGCTGCTTTCGCATTTACTTCTAACTGTTGGCACTTTTTGCAGCCTGTACCCAAGATTTCAATCTCGATCGGATTCATAATATAGCTCCTATTTCATATTCTGGAAGTGGCTGAATGCAATTAAATATAAAATCCCTGTAGGATGGGCACTGCCCAAAGCGTAGATTCGATCTAATTCTAGCCCCACAACTATGTTATAACCTGAGTTCGATGAGGCATAGCCTCATCGAACTCAGATGTGACAACATGTTCAGCTTAATAGCAAATTTTATGTAAATTTTGGCACGATAAAACCCATCATTAAGATGATTAATGATTGAAAATATTGAGTTAAGTTAATAAATAAATAATCGGCTAAATAGGAACAATACTAAAGAAGTTTTGAGCAGGCTCATCTAGCTTCAAACTCGGCTTTTTAGGTTGATGAGTATAAGCAATTAATGCTGTAATCAGATTTAGCATGAAATTATGCAAGCTCCGATGGCGAGAATGGACTAAATAACAAATATTTTTTAACTGGTCATTTACCGTTTCAATCAGCGAGCGTTTCCGAAGTGATATTTTGTCATCCATCAAGATGAGCTTGTTTTTCATATTAGATTTTAGTGGCGTAATTAGCTGCAATCCTTTATTTAATAATTCTTCAAATAGTTCTTTCTTAATATATCCTTTGTCTCCAAATATTTTTCCTGATATTCCCTGTGTCATTGATGGCAAATGTGTGCGGTCATCGACATTGCCAGGTGTGATTTTGCAGCTTAATATCTCTCCGCAATCATTAATAATTAAATGAAGCTTGAATCCAAAGTACCATCCCATAGAACTCTTACTCAGCTTGGCAGTTTCTTTGAAAACCTTATTTCTTTTAATTCTTTTTGGGTGACAAACTGGAATAGCCGTGCTATCCACGAAACTAATTCCAGTCACCTTACCTTGACGAGAGTTGAGATAATAAAGGCAAGCTATTAAAACATTTGGCATCAACTCCACCATTCTATTGTAACTAACCAACTTTGGAAAATAATCAGTTAAGTTTTGACAAACATTTTTGAGGTAATAATCCTTAAATGTTCGATAGCTTGACTGATGGAAATGAATAGAAATAGTCATGACCTCGCTCAGTGATAGGCCGCAGCGTTTTGGTAAGCTATTACCGTTGGCAGGGAAAGATATTGATGAAAAAGTTGCTAGCCAATCTTGGCAGAAATCATCTATTTCACAAAATAGTTCGGTTAAGTCCATCATCTAAGTGTGGTTTTCTAATATATATATTAATTTAACCAGAATCAGAGATTATACATAAGGGTTGCAATGCTATTTGTACTTTTATTTGCCGACCGCTCCTCAGAACTTTTAATAACTTATTAATTGTTAATTATTTGTAATTATCGATCGACGTTTTACTTCCAAGTCATTATCAATAATCAAAGCTTATTGATAATGACTTGGAAATATCTCATTTTAATAATTGATGTTTATGACTCAAGCACAGTCAGAGACTTGATTTGATGATGAGGCACAGCCTCATCGAACTCAGGTTTATATATTGCTACTTATCTAAAAACCTAATTCATCAGGATTTAGTTAAGATCGTCACATCAGATGAGGTGGATTTATTTCCTTATTACTACTGACGCCATTAGTCATCCTTCCGCTCGTCTGATAGTGAGAAATTCGATAGATGCGGCTTACATCTGCACGTCCCCACGTATCGATCCAATTGCGATTGATAGCCGGAGTAAGTGAGGGATTCTGTGCTTTAATCAGTTGCATAATTCGATTCTCGTTCCGAGAGGCTACGCCAACGATTTCCGATCGATCTGTAATCCGCTCGGCCCGACCCTTCACCACTACACTTCGCCAATGTAGCGATCCAGTTACTTCTTCAACCTGTAGGCAAATTTCTGGATTCACATCCATGCCATAGGTCTTCATCCCTTCGGTTGTAAATAGATAAATATCCGCACCTTCGAGATAATAATGCATTGGAATCACGGAGGGTTTTCCTTCGTAGATGAAGCTGAGATGACCGTACCCTACTTTGTGGAGCAATTCACGGATTTCTTTGGCACTCATTTCATCGATATTTAGCATAATTCTTCTCTGTAAAGATTCGATCTTAGGTACAGCCTCTGGAGTAAAGAGATCGGTGATTTGAAATGGACAGTTTAGTTATCTTGGGGTTCTATCCGATCGCTAAATCGATCGCGTTTTGTCCATCAGCACAGAGCAAGGCGCACGATGGAGAACATAATTGCTGACGCTGCCGACGAGCAACTCATTGAGACCAGAAATGCCCCTATGTCCCATCACAATTAGATCGATATCCGCAGATTGGGCAAATTCACAGATTTTGCGACCAGGGCCGCCAGCAACCTGGTGAAATTCAGTGGCAACGCCTGCGGCGGTGGCTCGATCTGCCAGCGATTTTAATAGATCTAAATTTTGTTGTTCGTAGGTCTGCCAGCGTTCTTGGTATATTTGCAGCGTCTCACTATTGGCAACTGGCATATAGTCCATGCCGATGGGCATCGGCAGTGTTAAATTATTCTGCTCCTCAAAAGATAGAACATGCAAGAGTACAAGATTAGCCTTATCGGCCTTGGCAATATCGAGTGCTGCTTTAAACACATCATGGCTACTGTCCGAGCCATCTATTGCCACCAAAATTTTCTTAAACATATAGATCTCCTGTGACGTTAGATCTGTCTAATGACCTAATACAATCACTCTACGAAGATAATTTGAGGAAGTTGTGAGCATTTTCAACAATTACCCCATCCACCATCTGAATTACTCGCCCAGTTCTGGCAGCAACATTGGCATCATGAGTAACGATTCTCCAGCCTGTCTTTCAAGCCGACTTTGACTAAGGCTTTGGTGGCTCGATCGATCCGCTGGGCGCGGGATTGAGCGATATCTTCTGGACGCGAGCCAGCTTTGAGCAGATTGAGTGCCTCTTGCCGCTGTTTGAGAACGCTTTTGGCTTGGGCGATATCTTCGGGACGCGATCCGGCTTTGAGCAGATTGAGTGCTTGCTGGTCGCGATCGACTTGTGCTTGGGCACTATCATGAGTCGAGAGTGCCTTACTCAGAGCTTGTTGCGAAACGGCTTGCGCTGCATATAACTTTTGCGTGGGTTGCAGATCTTCTTGCGCTTGCCTGTGAGTGACCTGAGATTTACTCAAATTAGCTTGTGCTTGAGCGATATCCTGCGATCGCGACCCCAATCCCAACGACTATGATGATTGGCTTCTCTTCTGAGTCGAATATCGGTTCGATAACCACGCCGCTCCCATCTACGGGCAGCGCGTTCGGCATCGCGACGCTCTACATGAAAACCATCTAAAATCCAGATCCCGACTCGATCTCGTGGATTACGGTAATAAACATAGTACCGCTGCTCTTGGCGACCGCGATATTGAGCTAGTTGCAAATTCGCCTGCCCATGAAAGTTCTGTCTAGATTGTTGCGGGTCTAGTGCATTTGCAACACAAGGTGTAGCTGCTAAAAATCCGATATATATCAGTGAGATCGGAATTATCTTGCTCATAAAATTCTCCTGTTAACCACGGATTAACTTTATAAAGAACCTGTGAGTTTCTTGTGAGAAAAAAGATGCGACAGTTTGATTTTTGGATAAATTTATGAAGTTCTTACCTTTTCAATCTAAGTTAATCTAGCGATCTCCAGTCCTACGCCGTTCGGCTGCTGCGAGCGATCTGATTTGGGTTCTAAAACCACTCCGCTGCAATCTGCGGGCAGCACGTTCGGCATCGCGACGCTCGGCGTGGAAACCTGCTAGAATCCATTTTCTGTCGCGAGGGCTGCGGTAATGAACGGTATAGCCAATTTGGTAGGGGGGATGAACTTGGGAGATGTGTACCTTCACTTCATCATCAAAGTTCTGGCTGACTATTTGTGAATCCAGTGCATTGACCGTCAAAGGCATCGCCACTAAAAACCCCACAGATACCAGCGAAACTAGAATTATTTTAATCATAAAGATTCTGTTGTTTACCCACACATTCAGCCTACAAATATCGTGTGAGGTTCTTGTGAGTAAACAGATTCGCTCTGGTTAATCCGTTCGACTCTTTAATTTCCGTAAAAGCTCACGAGATCCTCACATTTAAAATCTAATGTAAATAACAATGATTCGGATAATTTCGAGCCAGTGCTCCTAGATTTGGAGAGGTCAATAATGCCAACTGCAACAGATTTTAAGGATTATTACGCCACTCTGGGAGTCGGCAAAGCGGCAACTCCTGAAGAAATCAAACGAGCTTACCGAAAACTTGCCCGCAAGTGCCATCCCGACCTCAATCCTGGTGATAAAGACGCAGAGACAAAGTTCAAAGAACTTAACGAAGCCAATGAGGTACTCTCCGATCCAGATAAGCGGGAGCAGTACGACCAATTTGGTCAGTACTGGGATCGCCCTGGATACGGTCAAGCATCGCCACAGAGCGGAGCTAATGTTGGAGTTGAAGATTTTGGTCAGTATAGTGACTTTGACTCATTTATCAACGATTTGTTGGGTCGATCTGGACGTAGAACTTCTACCCGTAGAACTGCTACTGGTGGGTTTGACGATCTCGGTGGATTTCGCTCTCAAGCTCCCGCACCGGATACCGAAGCCGCGATCGCGCTGACCTTTGCACAAGCGTTTCATGGCGTTCAACAGCGGCTGCAACTCGACGATGACACGATTAATGTCCGCATTCCCGCAGGTGCTAAACCAGGCAGTCGGATTCGGCTCAAGGGTAAAGGTCGAGCTAGTCCGTTTACTCAACAGCGCGGCGATTTGTATCTCACCATCGAAATACGACCCCATCCCTTCTTTCGATTTGAGGGTGATAACTTGGTTTGCGACGTGCCGATTCGCCCCGATGAAGCGGTGTTAGGAGCGGAAATTAGTGTGCCAACACCCGATGGTAGTGTAAAGATGAAAGTACCCAAGGGCATCAAATCGGGGCAATCGCTCAGATTGCGAGGCAAAGGTTGGACATTGCCCAAAGGAGGACGCGGTGACTTATTAGCCAAACTTCAGATCGTTACGCCCCAAGATCTTAGCGAAATCGAGCAAGAGTGCTACGAAAAAATCCAAGCACATAGCAGCTTTAACCCCCGCGCCCAGTTAGAGGAGATTAAATTATGACATTCAGCCTTTCGACGACTGTGGTTTCCGATGAGGGAGAGCGACTTTATACCTTTGAATCTGCTGCATCGATCGCTCAAACTTCGATTTCGGTTATCCAGATTTACGTGCAGTTGGGTGTAATCGAACCCACAGGCTCGATGTTGCATTCCCGCGAGATTGCCCGCATCGGGCAGATTCAGCGGTTACGTCAAGATTTGGGGCTGAATCTAGTTGGCGCGGCAATGGTGCTGGATTTAGCTCAGGAGGTTGCCCAATTACGCGCACAGCTTGAGATATATCGATCGGGGTCGCCGAATTCGTTTTGAATCGACAGTCCAGATTAAGTCAATCCGATCGATCGACGTAGTTAGTCAACTGCATTAGTCAAGGTAATTCTTATGCTGTCAGGAGATGCGATCGAGTTATTACGGAGCCTGAATCATACCGATAAATTGTATGCGATCCAACTGCTAATTTCAGATTTAGTTAAAGAAGAAGCTGAGTTGCTAAAATCTGGTTTCTCATCTCTATATGATGATTCTGGTGATGCTGAATTAGGTGAACTAGAGGAAATAGATGAGGAAAGGTTCTGATGCTAAATCCGATCGATCCAGGCTGCTTACTCCCTTTATAATAGGCTGCGGTGTCTCTGCTGCCGCAGGAGAGATCGAGCGTCAGAACTGAGTTAGAGAGCGATCGGGATGACTACCAAAAAACCCTAACATTTACTGGTAAGGGGTTTTGTTTTCAAGGTGCGATCGGTTCAATTTAGGAGGTATGGGATTAATCAGCGATGGCACGTCTACCAAAATGACAATCCGATCGCGGAGCCTCTCGGAACGAGAATCGCGGATAGCTAGCGGCGATTCTCGCCCCGATAGATCCGATCGTGGTGTTGTAATTCCTGAAGTTCGAGATCGGCGACTTCGGCGATCGTATGTCCAGAAATTCGCATCCAATCGATTAATTCTTCATTCAACACCTCAAACCCACCAGCAGCAACCGCCCCCATCGCCAGTTCTGAATGTCCGGGAACGCCTAGTTTCCGCACCAGACAGACATCTAAGGGCGCATTGAGTGCTGCGGCAACTTCAGCAGCTACTGGTACGCCACCGCGAGGAATTCCTAACACGAGGACATCGGGGCGGTTGGCATACTGGGTGAGTTGGCTGGCGAGTAATTTTCCCGCCTCAGAACGATTGCGGAATCGGGTCTTCGTCATCAATCTCGCCTCCCAGATGTGTTTTGATTTCGCCGCGTCGTTGTCTTGCATACTCTTTGAGTTGGCGTTCGGCACTCTCAAAGGCATCGCGAATGGCAACGTGGAGATCTTCATGTGCCTGCTGTGCTGGCGGATTGATGATTAACTCACCACCAGGGACGGTTAAGTCGATCTGGATGTGGTAAATGTTGCCTTGATGATGGTGGCGATGGGGAACTTCGATGACAACGCGACAATCGCTGAGCCGATCTGAGAATTTTTCGAGCTTGGCGATATGTTTGCGAATCTTGGCTTCGATTTCGTCTGATGGTGTGAGGTTCTGCCAGATGATTTGGGGAGTCAATCGCATAATTTCGTAACCTCTTGAGCTGCTCACCAATCAATGTAGGCTAAAAGTCTGAGGAACTTGTGAGGAAATATAATAACTGCTACCGTCAAATGCTGCGACGATCTGACAAAGTTGGCTTTTACCTCACGAGTTCCTCAAATTTTTCTGATATTTATTAATCTAGAAACTACATTGGCTAGAGATATTCGTTCGCGTAGCGTCGGCAACGCCTAATCGATTCAAACAGTAAATTTGCCAAGGGAAAATCAGATGAATAATCGAGTTGACGAACAACAGGATCGAGAATTGTCAGAATCGGCAACAGTCACCAGTGTCGATCCAGATCGATTAAATCAAGTCTCGGTAATCGATCCACCGATTTGGGAAGAGATTGCCGTTGGCGGAGCCTCTCCTTTGGAGAATCGCACTGATGACGATCTAGATACCGAACCAGATCTGGCTGAGGAGATCGGTGTAGAGTCAATTGGAGACGCAGTGACTACTCCCGATTGGAACGATGTCGAAGATCTGGCTGTTTCAGTTGGAATTGGAATTCCAGATCGCGAACTGCTGCACACCAACGAGATGTTAGAAGACCGCGATACCAATCGGTGGGAGCTAAATCCTCTATCTGCTGAAGATTTTAAGAAATAACCGCAGTAGCAGGGAGCGACGCATCATAAAAATTGAGGTCTGATGCTGGTTAAAGACTCCAACATCTTAGCTACTGGCTGCATACCTGCGATAGCGTTCTTAAAAGATGCTCTACGGTAAAAGGCTTTTTCAAGAATGCCATCACACCACATTCTTGAAGCGTTTGAGTTATTTGTTCGTTGGCTACCAAGCCACTCATGGCAATAATTCTGACATTGGGATTGAGTTTGTAGATCGTCCGAACGGTAGTCAAAATATCTAATGAGGGCATCATCAGATCGAGGAGAATTACATCGACGTCATGTTTACGTTCGGCATACGTGGCGATCGCCTCGATCCCATCGCTAGCAGTTAATATTCGATAATTATAAGTTTCTAATGTGGTACTAGTAATCGATCGAATCGATGTTTCATCATCCACAATCAGGATTAGTTCGTTACTGCCGCTTTCTAACTTTGTAATCGGTTGCGGTTGAATTTCATAGGTATCAGTTGCTGGTAAATATATTTTAAAACACGTTCCTTTACCGACCTCGCTATCAACCTTAATAAATCCATCATGATTTTTGATGATTTTCATTGTCGTAGATAATCCCAGCCCAGTACCTTTACCAATATCTTTGGTAGTAAAAAACGGATCGAAAATCCGATCGATTAGCTCTGGTGGGATGCCCATGCCAGTATCGGTAACAGAGATTGCGATATAGTCGCCAGGTCGTGCATCCAAATGAATTTTGGCAGAGTTTTCATCAATCTTTAGATTCTCAGTGCTGACTGTGAGGATGCCGCCATTGGGCATGGCATCGCGAGCATTGACACACAGGTTCATCAATACTTGATGGATGAGAGTACTATCTGCTTCGATCTTTGCTAAACTATCGGCGTAATTGAAGATAGTTTCAATATTTTTAGGAAAAGTTTGTCGAACGATCCGTTGAATTTCGGCGATAACATCGCGAACTTGAATAGCGGTGTTTTTTCCTTCTGCTCCTCGTGAAAATGAGATAATTTGTGTAACTAAATCTACACCTCGACGAGTACTCTCACTGAGAATTTTGGTTCTCCAGTACCTAATGTGCTAATTAAATGAGAATCGAGGCAGTACAAGAGAAAGAAAATAAAATAAATATGTCAAAACTGCTGACGAGGAGAGGAAAAGCAAGATAATGAAGAGAGGAAGAAATAGTAAGAAGAGCGGCGGGCAGGGCAAGTGGCAACAAAAAAGGAACTCAAGCTACTAACGGAGCTATTAGGAATAGAAGGAATGCGAGTAGAGTCGCAGCGACAATATGAAGGAATAGGCATCATCTTACAGGTAGAAGCAATAAAGAAAGAAAGCAAATGCCATAGATGCGGAACGAAGAGTAGTAGCTTACATCAGAATAATAGATACATAGTAAAAGATTTGCCGTGGGGAGAGCAGCAAGTTCACCTAGAAATAAACAGAAGACAATTTAAATGTAAAAAATGTCAAAAACCATTTAGCGAACAACTAGAATTTGTTAAAGGCAGAAGAACATATACTTCAAGACTAGCTAAAAAAATCCTAGCAGAAGCACTAGAAGGAGATATTCAGAGCGTAGCTAGAACAGGAGTAATGACGACAGCAGAAATAGAGAGAATAATTGAAGACGCAGCAGCAGAGCTAAACGGAGAAAAGCCAACGGATTTAAGAAAACTGGGAATAGATGAAATAGCAATGGTAAAAGGACAAGGAAAATATTGTGCAGTATTAGTAGATATAGAGCGAGGAAAATTATTAGCAATAATCGAAAGCAGAAAGAGTGAAGAAATAGAGAAAATCCTGAAAGGATGGGGGACAGAGGTACTGGAAAGGATCGAAGAAGTCAGCATAGACTTATGGAAAGGGTATAAAAGCTTAGCGATAGAAGTGATGCCTAATGCTCAAGTAGTAGCAGACAGATTTCATGTAACAGCGCAAATAAATAGTGAGTTAGATAAGCTGAGAAAACAAGAAAAAAGAGCGATAGAGGCTAAACTTAAATCCGCAAAGACATTAGAGCAAAAGAATGAATACACTCGGCAATTGGCAGTAATAAAATCGAGTAAATATGCGCTGCTAAAAAATGAAAAAGAGTTAAGAGAGGAGAAAGAACAAGAGAAGCTCAAGCAGGTTAGAGAAGAATTTGCCAACATTAGGGCAGCACATCTACTCAAAGAAAAATGGAGAGAGATAATGGAAAAAACAACATCGTGGATGAGAGGACTATTGAAAATTAGACATTGGCTGGTAAGAGCCAAGCAGCATTTGCCAAATAGTTGTGGCACAATCTCGCGATGGTTAACAGAGATAGTTGCTTACTTTGATGAGCGAACTACTAGTGGTGTAGTTGAGGGAATTAATAATAAGATTAAGCTCATCAAGCGTACTGCTTATGGCTTCACTAATTTCAACAACTTCCGAAACAGATGCTTGCTAACTTGGAGATTCAATTATTGATTTAGCACATTAGGTACTGGAGAACCAGAATTTTTAATAAACTTTGAGTGCGCCCGTCGAGGTTGGGAAACTGGAGCGGGAGAACTTCGGCAATACCCAAAATTGGTGTGAAAATATTATTGAGATCGTGAGCGATTCCACTAGCAAGAGTGCCTAAACTTTCTAACCTTTGGGCGGATAAAAATTGTGATTCTAATTGTTTTTTCTCTGTGATATCAGTATCTACAGTTAGAATCGATTTAGCATTGCCAGCGGTATCTCGTACCAAGGCGCGACGGCTGATGATACTTAGAGGTTGCCCTGTGGCGGTAACTTTCGTCAATTCCCCTTCCCACTTACCTGTGGTTAAAACGATCTCCATTATCTCTGGAAGTCGAGCTAAAGAGTCGGGACTGTCAAACTGCCGCGCATCCCGACGGATCGCGTCATCTGCTGGCCAGCCATATAATCGTTCGGCTCCTTTATTCCAAAATAAAATTTGGTAGTTGAGATCGTAGACACACATTGCATCGGGCGCAATGTCGAGCAAACTTGCTTGCTCGTGCATAATTTGCTCCGATAGTTTGCGCTTAGTAATATCGTGAACGATCGTCAAAACCTGACTGACGCTGCCATCGGGATGGTAGGCAAAATTCTTAGATCGTAAATAATGCCACCGCCATTCTCCGTTGAAATGGCGCATTCGGTATTCAAATTCTTTAATTTCACCATATTCAAGACCGACGATTGCATTTACAGGGTTTGGTTCGTCGGGATGATGGAGGATGTCTACAACCCGATCGCCCATCCGCTCGATTTCTGCGGTTGGATAGCCGAGTAATTCGCCAAGCGAATAATTGGTATAGACGATCCGTCGTTCGTCTAAACTATAAATACTGATTCGGTCGGGTATAGTATCAAGAATCCGATCGGTAAAATCCTGACTGTTTTGTCGCATCAAAGTGATTTCTTCATGTCCGGCTTCGCCGCGCTGGCGTTCGCTCGGATCGACGACCACCGCTCGACTGATTAGATAGTTCCCTTCATCGTCGCGGACGATTGTCGCGCTCAAACTGACAGGGCAGATACTACCATCTTTGCGTACCATCTCAAGTTCTAGATCTTTAATAAAACCCCGTTCCTGAAATTTCACACAGTTGTCGCGAAGCTTTCGTTTACTTTCTGGTGTAAGTAAATCGGGAAAGCAAATCTTCCCCACAACTTCATCGTACTCGTAACCCAACATGTTTAGTTCGGATTGGTTGATGTATGAATAGATACTATGGAGATCGAGTGCGTGATGTCCACAGGGAGCGAGATCGCAAATTTTTTGAAATTCCTCATTTTGAAATTGAAGAGCTAGAGTTAATACATCTAAATTATTACAACAGGGTGAACGCACTTAAATCTTATATTATTAAAAACACTTAGAAACTAGATGTAAATTTGATTCATCAAAGATGTGAAATCTATACCCGTCGATAGCTTTAGCTAATTAATTGTGTTAAGTTGATTTGGAACTAATATCATGTAAAATGAAGCTGAAGCCTAAGCATAGTATCGCAGAACACTTTGACGACATAGAAGACATTAGGATTGAACGTGGAAAAAAACATAAACTAATCGACATCATCACGATCTCCATTTGTGCTGTAGTATGTGGGGCGGACGGATGGATAGATATAGAAATGTATGGTATAGCCAGAAAAAAATGGTTAGAAAAGTTCCTAGAACTACCGAATGGAATCCCATCTCATGATACATTTGCTAGAGTATTTTCACAAATTAATCCTGATGAATTTAATAAATCATTCCTGAGTTGGATTAAAGGAATAAGTAAAATAACCGCAGGAGAAATAATTGCCTTTGATGGAAAACAATCTCGAAACTCAGGAGATGAAAAGAATGGTCAAGGTGTAATTAATACAGTCAGTGCCTGGGCTGCAAGTAATAGATTAGTATTAGGTCAAAAGAAAGTAGAAGGAAAATCTAATGAAATCACAGCACTTCCCGAACTGATTCAAATCTTGGATTTAGCAGGATGTATCGTTACCATCGACGCAATGGGATGTCAAAGAGAAATAGTCAAAAAAATCGTCGAAAAAGATGCAGATTATGTAATTGCTGTAAAAAAGAATCAACCGACCTTGTACAAACAAGTAAAGCAGCTATTTAAACAAGCAATTGAAACTCAGGGAAAAGACCTCAACCTGAGTAGCTTCAACAGTAGAGAGATGAATAGAGGTAGAGAAGAAATTCGTAATTATTTAATGATAACAGATGTTGCGGAGCAAATAGATCCACTGCAAAAATGGAAAAAGTTAACTAGTATTGGCATGGTAGAATCAGTTCGAGTTGTCGGCGGAAAGACGAGTGTAGAAACTCGTTATTTTATCAGTAGTCTAGAGAGCGATGCTCAAAAATTAGCAGAGGGAATTAGAAGTCATTGGTCGATAGAAAATTCTCTTCACTGGGTGCTTGATGTTGCTTTTAAAGAAGATGATAGTCGAATTAGGAAAGATAATGCTCCAGCTAATTTTGCGATTTTACGACATATAGCAGTTAACATAATTAGTGAAAATAAAAGTCGAAAGTTAAGTGTTAGAAGTAAGAGATTCTTGGCGACACTTGACGAAGAATATTCAACTGAACTTTTAGAAGCTATTTTGTAATTTATTTGCACTAATTAATCTCGGCTTGACTAATGAGTTGGTCGAGCTTTCTGCTACACTAAATTAAATTAATCGGATCTCATGTTTGATTTTAGTTTCAATTGGCATTGTAATAAGTGCAATTAGTTAGTAAGTACGATTGAGTTAGCTATTCTAGTTTTGATCGATCGAATTACACCCGATTTTGATGCGTTCACCCTGATTATTACAATTGTCAGGTGTCAATTTGCTTTGCATCTTTCCCTCCCATTCATCTTTTATAACTTATATTGACTTCCATTATCGGGGAAGCGCAGACTTGACACAATAAAATACGATAATAATTTCTGTTGAAAATAAGATTGTAAAAGATGCTGCCAGCGCAGAGTATAGGTTCGATCGAACTAAACCAGCCTTCATGTTACTTATTAATTCTAGCAAGAAATATTTAGCAGATGTTTAGAAAAAATAGCTCGATCGATTAATGGTCTGTAAAGATACATGTAGGGTACGGAGGCATAATGAAAATCCAGCTTTTTAGAGTTTTACTCGATCGAGTAAAACTCTCTCGGTCGAGTATTAAATCGCTAAACTTAAATATTAATTTACACTCACCAAACATCTTCTACGCGCGATCGCTACTTCGTCGTCTACGCAGCCACATTTTACGGAGTTCTTCCGCACCCAACAGCAGCGGTGGGCAGAGTAGCACCAGCAACCAATGTCCTGGTGCCAACGAAGCTGTCGCAAAGACGTAGCGAAATGGGGGAAAGTCGATAAAGGCGAATAAGGCGACACATTCAAAGCAGATCCCAAACCATAACAGGCTATTATTCGATCGAGACTGGCGAAATGCCGATCGCAAATCAGAGCGACAGGCGAATAAATTACCCACCTGACAAGCAACAATAACGGCTAAAGTCATCGTGGTAGATTGTCGATAGATAGCTGTTACCGCTGGCTCGGCAGTGTGCGCGAGAATGGCGGGTGTGACTTGCTGGAGATCGGCTAAGGAGTAGCCATATCCGCTCCAAACTAGGAAGAATCCTGTCATTGATAATACTGCTTCGATCGCGCCGAGAAATCCGTAAGCGCGGAGTAATAAGGCACCGTTGAGCAAAGACTCCTTGCGGGGGCGGGGTGGGCGTTCCATGATACCTGGTTCGGGTGACTCCGCTCCCAGTGCGAGGGCGGGCACCATATCCGTACCCAAATCCACGGCGAGAATCTGTAAAATCGTTAGAGCGGGTGGGATTTTGAGAGCAACCATTCCCAGAAATGGGACGATTTCGGGGACGTTGGAGGCGAGGATATAGGTCATGAATTTACGGATATTTTGGTAGATCGATCGACCTTGCTCGATCGCGACTACAATCGTGGCAAAATTATCATCAGTTAGGACGATATCGGCGGCTTCCCGCGCCACATCTGTGCCGTTTAACCCCATTGCAATCCCAATATTTGCGGCACGCAGGGCGGGGGCATCATTCACACCGTCGCCTGTAACTGCGACTACTTCGCCGATGTCTTTATATGCTTGCACGAGGCGGAGTTTATGTTCTGGCGACATCCGCGCAAATACCAAGCCCCCACGATATTTCAAAGTTTGTCGCAGTTGGGCGGCGGATAATTGCCCCATGTTTTCTCCGGTAACGACGCGGACTTTTTCGCCCACTACCAAGCCGATATTCCTCGCAATTGCTTCGGCTGTCAAGCCATAATCGCCAGTCACCATCGTCACTTTAATCCCCGCAGTATGACAGCGTTCGATCGCACGTTTGACTTCGGGGCGCGGCGGATCGAACATCGCTACTAAACCGACGAAAATTAGGTTTTGCTCCAGCTCCTGATCGGGGAGATCGAGCAATTCTTGGCTACCCTTCCGCGCTGCTAGCCCCAAGACTCGAAACCCTTGACAGGCTAGATTGTCATTCGCCTGAACGACTTGCTGCCACACCGCTTGGCTTAACTCCTGCGCTACTCCATCATGCAGAATCTCATGACAATGTTTCAATACTTCCAGTGGAGCACCCTTGGTAAAAGCCAGATAGGGCAACTCATCCACCCATAAATCCGCAGCTTGCCAATTCAACACCACCGTCATCATCCGGCGGCGAGAATCAAACGGAATTTCTCGCAAGCGTGGTAATTGCTGTTGGCGTTGTGCCAAATTTAATCCCGCTTTGGCAGCCGCAACGAGTAATGCCGCTTCAGTCGGATCGCCAATTTCTTGCCACCGACTGGGGCTTCGAGATGAACGAGACGGGCATTGGAACAGAGGGCAGAGCCTAAGAGTAAGAGATTGGTTCGCGTGACAATGCCCCCATCAGCCGGAAGATCGATCTTCCCGCTAGTCGGATCGTAACCCGCGCCAGCTATCTCGATGAGACTATTAAATTTCGCTCGATCGGCTGCTAAATCGGGCGGTAGCCAAAGATAACGCACCGTCATCTCATTTTTGGTCAAAGTCCCCGTCTTGTCCGTACAGATGACGGTAGTGGCACTGAGAGTTTCCACCGCTGAAAGCCGCCGCACCAAGGCATTCTGTCGCGCCATCCGTTTTACACCCAGAGCCAACGCCAACGTCACAGTGGGTAGCAATCCTTCCGGTACATTGGCAACGATAATCCCGATCGCAAAAATGAAACTCTCGGTAATATCCAGCCCAATTAGAAAATAACTGAGCAAAAACACCGTCGCGCCCATACCGATCGCGATCGCGGTAATAATCCGCACAATTCGGGTAATCTGGACTTCTAACGTACTGGGTTCGCGCTTTACCTCTGTCGTCAAGTGCGCCACCTGTCCAAATTCCGTCTGTGTACCCGTAGCATATACCACCGCCACCGCCCGCCCCCCTGCCACCGTCGATCCAGCTAAAACGAGGTTGGCGATCTCCGCCGGATTTACCCGCTCTTGTAATGGCTGTTCGCCCTGTCTGAGCAAGGTTTTACCACCGCGAATCGGTACAGTTTCCCGCAGACTCACTGGTTCAGCATTCCGCGCGACAGGCAAAGATTCACCCGTCATCACCGATACATCGATCGATAAACTTTCCGCAGATACCAATCGCGCATCCGCCGAAATGCGATCGCCTTCTTCCAGTTGCATCACATCGCCGCGCACCAATTCCCGCGCCGGAATCTGTTGGAGTTGCCCATTTCGCTCCACCTTTACCTGCATCGGTAATACTTTTTTCAAAGCAGCTAGAGCTTGCTCGGCTTGAAACTCTTGCCAGAAGCTAAAAATCGCGTTAATCCAAATTACCGCCCAAATTGCCCAACCGAGTTCGGGGGTGCGCGAAATAAACGCTAAAGTCCCTGCCACCCAGAGCAGCAAAGCCATAAAGTGGGTCAACTGATCGGTAAACCTCAGCCACAGGGGACGCTGGGCAGGTTCGGGCAATTCATTAGCACCGAATTGTTGCAATCTACTGGCAGCTTCATCCTCAGACAAGCCGCTGGCGGCACTGTCTAGTGCTTCATAGACTGATTCGACGGGTAATGCCCAAATCGGTTGATGAGATGATGCCATATGCCAATCCTGTATTTTCCGATCTAGCTCAGTACCCAATTAGGAGGTTTTTTGGATACATTATCATAGAGACTAGATCGACAACGTGAGGAACTCGTGAGGGCGTAAAATGTCATAGTTCAGTGCATTAAATAGCTAGAATAGTTAATCTGAAGTAAGTTAGTGGTAAAAAAGTTTGCTGCCCGAATCGATTGTAGAAGAACTATTGGTTACCACTTAACGATGATTTTATTGATACGCCGTTACGACTGTCAGAAGCCCTAATTTTAGTGGCTTTTGTCGAGAATTTCGCGCCAGAAAGTGTGTTGATTGATTTACGCGATCGTAGCAGTTTCGCATCTAAAACTACTATCTACACATAATTGTCAGTGTAATTTCAATTAAGTTTAGATACAACTAATAGATCCAAGGAATCAACTTCTTTACAGAATTAGAGTAGCTTGCATAATCCGAAAACTTTTCTGTCAGCCAAACTTCTTCCTTCCTCGACTTAGCATCAAAAAATACGAATAAAACGATCGAACCTACCAGATGTATCCAACTCATCTGCCAACTTGCATAGGCTAAAGCCAGATAAATCACCCCACTATACATCGGATGTCTAACCAGCCCATAAACACCAGTTTTTACTAACTGCCCTTCATCTCTAGGGTGCGGTAATGGGGTAAGATTTTGACCCAGATCGGATAGCGATCGACCCAAAAAAACTATTGCCAAAATACCGAAGATCGCCGTCAAAATCCAGCTTATATACTGCAAAACAGATGAATCTAACTCGATCGAGCTAGGTCTAGTCGGTGGGAGCAGTGCAAATATAAGTAGTAGAACACCCTGAGCAATTACCCAGTATTCACCACGATCGCCTCGCCACCAATTAGTTGTAACGCCCCAATCTGATAATAATTTCATAGGTTATTTATCATCAACTCAAAACTCACGAAATTACTGGACGAATGTTTGATAATGAATACGATTTGGCGATCGCAATCACGATCCCGAATCCAATCGCGTAGTGACCGAGGGAATTACAAAGTCGATCGTTTTATATTTAATTCTGCCTAGCTACTTAACATCCCTGTTCTGAGATATATAAATTAATCATCTAGTTTCCCCAGTGCAGGGGAAGTTACATCGTTACAGATGGAGTGGACACTGCTACGGATTTACCTGCTGCATTACTGACATCTTCAGCGGTGATGCGTCTGTTCGGACCAGTGCCGTGTAATGATTTGACGGTTATACCATATTGCTGGGCTAATTTCCTCGCGTAGGGAGATACTAAGGGTCGCTCGCTTCTGAGGATTGTAAATGCGGGAGTTGCGGCAACTGCGGCGACGGGCGGAGGGGTGGGAGTTGTCGCGGGTGTAACCGCAGGTAGGGCTGTCGCTGGATATTTGTCGTTTGCTTGCTGTTTGGCGATCTCGATCTCCGCTTCGGTTTCGGCAATTAGGGCGATTACCGAGCCGGAAGGTGCGAACTCACCAGCAGGGACGAGAATCGCTGCAATATAGCCTTCAGAAAAGGTTTCGATCTCTATATCAGCCTTGTCGGATTCTACCACGGCAACGATTTCACCTCTTGCGACCTTATCGCCAGGAGATTTCAGCCAGGAGACAATCTTGATTGGAGCCTCATAGTCTAAAACACCGATGAAAACTTCACGTATTGCCATAAAGGAATTTTTGCGATCGAAACAATGTAGGTTTAGCTTGCTGCTCTCTATCTTAGCTTTAGTTTGGGTTGAGGTACGAAACCCAACAGCACCAAGGTTATAAGCAGAGTTATTATTTTATATTTAATTAGGCCCAGCTACTTAGTAAAATTCCTTGAGCAATTATCCAATATGCACCACGATCGCCTCGCCACCAATTAGTAGTAATGCCCCAATCTGATAATAATTTCATCAGCTATTTATCATCATTTTATCAATCTTATTTCATACCCCAAGTCGGTAACGCCAAAAAATGATTGGCATCATAACTAAAAATATATAGTTGTAATATTATGCTCACCAGTGACACCTTGAATTTGAGAGTGTTAGCAATCCGGCTAGCTTATTAGCTTGAATGAATATATCAACTCATCCGATTAACTGCCTGCTGCTGACACCATCGGTCGTGCGTCCGGTCATCTCGCTTGGCTCGATCTGATAGATCGTCACTACCTGCGCTCGTCCCCAGGCATCAGTCCAAGTGCGGTTGATGGCAGGTGAAAGGGTGGGATTGTGTTGTTTGACGATCTCTCGCACCCGCTCGATTTCCTCGCGATCTTTGAGCTGTTTGGCTGTGCCGCTGACGATGACGCTGCGCCAATGTAGCGGATCGTCAAATACTTCTTCGACCTGAAGACAAACCTCTGAGTTTCGATCGATCGCCTGGGTTTTCATCCCTTCAGTGGTAAACAGATAAATATGCGGATCTCGACCCGAATCATCGAGGTAATAATGCATCGGCATCACATAGGGTTTGCCTTCATAATTAAAACCCAAATGACCGTAACCAACTCGCATTAATACTTTGGCGATCTCATCCCGTCCCATTTCGTCGATATCTAACATAGTTATGCTCCTAACGTGTAAATGTTTGTAATTAAAACCATTTCGGCTCACAGAGATCGATTCCTCAGCTTTTGGATCGGTTAAAATTTCTCCAGTTTGCAGCCAGTTGGATAACAGCGGTGGTATTGCCACTCGATCGAGATAATCATGCAATTGTTGACCATCGAGAATTTCCCGTTCTAGTAATACTTGTGCCACCTCTTTTAGTAAGGTTTGATTGTGGGCGAGAATTGCGCCAGCGATGTGATGAGCATTGTCAATTAGGTGTTTAACCTCTCTGTCGATTTCAGACTCTACTTCAGGACTGAGAGGACGACGGGGATTGCCCCAGCCGCCGAGAAATTGACTAGCTGACCTGTCGAAGGCCATCGGCCCCAGTTGTTTGCTCATGCCATAAATCGTCACATAGCGATCGGCTAAATCGGTAGCTTTTTGGATATCATCGCTGGCTCCAGTCGAGACTTTGCCCATAATCAATTCTTCTGCCGATCGACCGCCCAATAACATCGCAATCTGACCGCGCAATTCATCTTCCACCATCAAAAACCGATCTTCTTGGGGCAGTTGTAGGGTATAGCCCAGCGCAGCTACCCCACGGGGGACGATCGAGATTTTTTCGATCGATCCCGATCCCGGCATCAGCGAACCGACGATCGCGTGACCGACTTCGTGGTAGGCTACTGTCTCTTTTTCGATCTCATTCAGGACGCGAGATTTCTTCTCTAGTCCGGTGAGGATGCGCTCGATCGCCTCTTCAAAGTCGGACATGGTAACGGCGACTCGATCGTGACGTGCCGCTAATAGAGCAGCTTCGTTGACCAAATTTGCCAGATCTGCACCTGCAAATCCCGGTGTGCGGGCGGCTAATTTGAGCAAATCCACATCGTTCGACATTTTGACATTGCGGGCGTGGACGAGCAAAATTGCCTGCCGACCGCTTTTATCTGGTCGATCGACGACGATCTGGCGATCGAACCGTCCGGGGCGCAGCAGGGCTGGATCGAGGACTTCGGGGCGGTTGGTTGCTGAGAGTAAAATCACGCCTGTATTAGACGCAAAACCATCCATTTCTGACAACAATTGGTTCAATGTTTGTTCGCGTTCGTCATTCCCACCCATCGGGGAATTAGCACTAGAGCGGGATTTGCCCAGCGCATCCAATTCATCGATAAACACGATACAGGGAGCCTGCTGTTTGGCTTGCTCGAATAGTCCCCGCACTCTGGCCGCACCCACACCGACAAACATTTCGATAAATTCCGAGCCAGAAATACTAAAGAATGGCACCCCAGCTTCGCCCGCGATCGCTTTTGCCAACAGGGTTTTACCCGTCCCTGGCGGGCCTACCAAGAGTACCCCTTTGGGGATTTTGGCTCCTAATTTCACATATTTATCGGCATGTTTGAGAAAATCGACAATTTCTTGTAGTTCGGCTTTGGCTTCATCGACCCCAGCCACATCCTCAAAAGTTACCCCAGTATCGCCTGCAACATAGGTTCTGGCATTACTATTACCCATGCCCAATAGTCCCATCCCACCTTGTTTATCGGGAGCGATAAATTTCGACCACAGCGAGATAAACAGGATGGGGAAGATTACCCAACTTAAAATCGACCAAATCCCTGATAGGGGACTAGGTACGGTCACTGAATACTCTACCTGATGGGTGCGGAGAATTTTAGCCAGTTCGGGATCTTCGGCTAGTTTTCTAGTGACAAATATCTTCTGAGGGGCAGGATTGCTAGATTTGGCACCGGGAGTTGGTTTTAACTCATACTGAATTTCTTGGTTATCGATAGTCGCCTTGACTACTTGCCCAGATTCTACCTGTTGAATAAATTCGCTATAAGGCTGACGTGGATAGCCTTGACCCGACCATGCCAGCACGATTAGCAGCCAAATTAGGAAGATAAAATTACCGGAAATTGGGAAGTTTGATGGGGCAGTTTTGCGCTTGTTGTCGATCGGCATAAGAACGACCTTCCTTGGCTACAGTGGGAGCTAACTTATACTGTAGGATTTAAATCCAAGGAACTTGTGAGGAAATTAGCGATTATCGTCTTCACAAGTTCCTCATCTCGATCTCCTAATCTCAAATTACAGAAATGAGTCAATAATTTATAACTTCAGTTTGAGGGTCGGAGGGTAATATGAATAATGAATCGATGCTATTTGTGACGATCGCTTGTTGGTTTATTTTGGTCGGTCTCTTCCTAACTGACAAATATATACTTAAAACACAAGCAGCATCTAAACTAGGCAATTATGCAGTAGCATTGCATCACACTTTCGATCTAGTAGCAGTAGTGTTGATGTTTAGTGGAGCCTATTTATTATTGCTGCATGGCAAAGCTTGGGTCGTAGTGGCATTTAGTATCGGTTTACTCTGGTCGGGGCTGCCGATTGCCATCAATTATGTAGTCGGGCATCAAGTATTTGAGGGCTACTGGGATGAAGCCGCTACAGAACATAACTTTATTTTGGATGGCAAGATTTGGTTGTCTGTAATTATCGCGCTGGTAATGACTTTGCTGGTGATGTCTTGGTCGTATTATAGTTAGCGATCGAGATCCACGCTCGTCGAGTATTCTACGGCGATCGATCTAGCTCAAATTAGGAGCTAATTCTAGGATAAGGCACTGATTTGTTGATGTTTTTCCTATTTTTCAGGACGATAATGCATCATCCATCGATAAGAAATGAGATTTATAATAAGACCAATTAGCACCAAAATTGTCATTAGTGCACTAATTTGGTTGGCGTAGTTTGATTTCATCGCTCGATGCCTATTGCAACTAGATCGGACTCGATCGCGAAAGCCCTCACTGAGCCAAGCTAGGGTTGGTGAGGGAGTGGATTAGCCGACAGGGGGAGCCGTAGCTGCGGACAAAACTAACGGGAAGTTGTGAACATTGGGTGCGTGCATTCCCTGCAATCCCAAATTAGCGCGGTTAATCAGATCGGCATTGCTACGGATTAATTTGCCATGACTATCGGCAAGCGAATGGTTGAAATTAAAACCATTGATGCCAAACGCCATCGTACTTACGCCCAAAGCGGCGAACCAAATCCCCACTGTCGGCAAGGCGACGAGTAAGAAATGAAAAGCCCGATGGTTGCGACTGGCAAATCCGGGAATTAAGAGCCGACCGAGAAAACCGCTATGTCCGGCTAAGTAGTCATAGGTAGGACGGGATTGCCCGAAATCATAGCCATGCTCGATCGGTTCATCCTCACTAGTCTCCCGAATCAGGGTCGATGTGACTAACGAACCATGTAGAGAACTCAAGAGTGCCCCACCAAATACACCCGCGACTCCCAACATGTGGAAGGGGTGCATCATAATATTATGGTCGCCCTGAAATGCCAGCATAAAGTGGAATGTCCCGGCAATCCCTAACGGCAAACCGTCAGCAAAACTACCTTAACCGATCGGATAAACTAACAGCACCGCAGTTGCTGCCGCTGCTGGAGCCGAAAATGCCACAGCAATCCACGGGCGAGCACCGAGCCGATAGCTCAGTTCCCATAACCGTCCTAAATAGCACCAAATGCCAATCAGGAAATGTAACACGACTAATTGATAAGGGCCGCCATTGTAGAGCCATTCATCGATCGAAGCCGCATCCCAAAGCGGGTAAAAATGTAACCCGATCGCCGCAGAAGTCGGCACGACGGCAGCGGTAATTAAGTTGTTACCAGCAAGTAATGCCCCCTCAATCGGGTCGCGGATGCCCTCCATATCGACTCCTGGGGCAGTAATAAAGGCAATGATAAAACAAGTGGTAGCGGTCAGTATGGTGGGAATCATCAGTACGCCAAACCAACCGA
Organism: Chamaesiphon minutus PCC 6605; assembly: GCF_000317145.1. Classification (GTDB taxonomy): domain Bacteria; phylum Cyanobacteriota; class Cyanobacteriia; order Cyanobacteriales; family Chamaesiphonaceae; genus Chamaesiphon; species Chamaesiphon minutus. The sequence continues at coordinate 5,985,630 of NC_019697.1, forward strand.
TATACAGCCGATTGTCGGTGCTGGTAATCCATTGACGAAACCGCTCCCAAATACCAAAGCTATCCGATCCCAGACGAGTTTGAATTGTAGTACTCATCAGTTCGATCTCCTCAAGTGATGCTACCAAAATGGTAGATCGATAATTTGAGGAACTTGTGAGGAAGTAAGCTCTAAAATTGCTCATGAGAAACTCACAATCGAAGCATATCTTAAAAGACAGATTAATTGTGTTATGCCCTAACTGAGATGGTCGCCAAATCGATCGCAATTCCATCATCTAGTTCACTACTTCCACCCCCGTTGGGGAGTGGGATTTCCGTGGAGCTGAGTCCAATGTTGACGATCGTGCTGAGTATTGTGATGCTACTCGCGATCGCTGCTCGAATTAATATTTATCTTCGCTCGAACATTCCCCACTTGGTTAGATTGAAAATACATCCAAATGTTGGGTGTCAACGCTGTCAATACTTTAGCCGTAATCGCTATCTAAAATGCGCTCTTCATCCATCCACAGTATTGACCAAGCGAGCGATTGATTGTATAGATTATTGCCCAAATAGCCACTCCCTTCCCAGTATCAAAAAATTAGATGTCGTGGATAGTGAATAGTAGGCATTTATGCTAAACATAGCTCACCTTTGGAGGCTCAAACTTATGGAATCGCAAGTACCTCTCCATGGAATAGACTTAATCGATTGTGCCCAAGCAAATGCTAACCAAGGCATTAAATTAGCAGCGCAGCAGTGTGGCTATCGCGACGATCTCACTGCATTCGATCGAGAATTGACAGTCGCCACCGCACAGATCGGGGTAAAAATTAATGGCTTTCAAGATTTGATTAAAACGATCGAACCAGGTCAAGTGCGGGGGATCGAAATTGCGCCGGACTCCGATACAAAAATTTAGGGTTTGCGAGCGAGATTGGCGACGATCGCGAATAACTCAAAGATCTAATTTGCCGAATCTATCCCCAGATCGAAATATGGTAAAAAATATCCGCCGCCGCGATGTAAATAGGATTACGTCTAGGACGGCTTCGCTGCCTGGAATCTAGAGGGAAGTCAGTCAGAAACTGAGCGCGAGTAGTTGGTTGATGTAAAATCAATCCTTCACCGCCTAATGGATGTTTTTCATCGATCGGTTGTCCTTCGATAGAAACAAAAACTTTGCCATCGGGATTGAGACTGGTCGCTGTATAAATTACTTGTGCGATTCGATAAATAACCGAAGTACTCCCCCCACCCGATCGAAATTCCCGCGATAAATCGACATGCACGCCATCCGCTCGAACTTTCAAACTGCGAAGTTTGGTACCTTTAGGAATCGTACTGCTCAAATCTTCACCAGGCTGGGCTGCTAGTAGCTTGTGCATGGCAGTTGTGAGGACTTGCTGGGACGAAGACGAACTATTATTATCGGTATTCGATGGTAGCGACTTGGCAACTAGAGTGAGTTTATTACGACTTGTTCTCAACCAATAAACTTGAGGCTGACTTAGTTGAGTGGTCGATCTCGGCGGTGGATTAGTTGGCGTGTTAGAAGAGGTAGTAACTGGAGTTGATGGTTTTTGACGATCTGGAGAAAGTACCAGATTTCCCGCCCAGAGACTCAATGCGACTACTGTCGTCAACAATAGCGATAGTTTGACAGCATGTTTGTGATTCACAGTTATTTTCATAAAATCTCGCTACTAGTAAGGATACGCAGAAGGTAGCAACTTGGGTTGAATATTCAACTAACGATAAATAGCGTTATCGATCCTACAGCGGAAAAATTCACCTTCAGATTCAAAGCGTTCGCTATCGAAGAACCAACCCAATCGCAACTGAGTCGGAATCGTGTAATCGCCAAATGTCCCATTTGCTTCTACCACACCGCCAAAATCTACATATTGGTGTTCGCGACCTTCAGGATTGCTCCACAGCAGAAACTTCACCCGTTTTAATCCCCCAAATCGATCTACTCCCAGGACTAGTTCTGCCTGTTCGCCGAGTGCGGTAAAATTGGCCCGCACATGCTCTGTATCCATTTCCGTCCAAGCAAGATCGGGATTACACAGCACCGAGGGCAACCATACCGATTCGCCCTGCATTCGTCCCTTACCCGATCGAGTAACACCAGCCCCAGACGCTTCCATGACGGTAAATAGCCCCAGCATTTTTCTTTGGACTTCACTCATGCCATCTACTACACTGTCTGCTCCCCAAATCGGTAAACCTTGCATCCAAGTTGTCGCCCACCACATCATCCCCCGATTCCAGCAAATTACTTCCTCACCTGTAAAGTGATACCATTTTTGACCGAGTTTGATTTCGCCGTGCATCCACAATCTGACGGCGGAGGCGAGTTTGGCACCAGGAACGATTGCGTGGTTGAGATAAAGTTGCGCTGCTGTGGGCAGATGTGCGATCGATTCGGGATTAAAAATTCGTTCGCTAATGGCAGTCGATTCCCATAATTCGTCGATCGAAATCTCTTTGGTTTTGGTGATAGTTGTAGTTGCAGTCATAGCAATCTCCATTCGGTAACATTGGATCTAGATGAAGAGTTAATTACAGCGGATTGTAGTTCTCTAGTCGGCAATCGATCCGATTGGCTGACATCCTCAGACTAAGATAAGTTTGTGGGGAACTCGTGAAGAAATCGATCTGTGAGTTTATGATAAAGTTGCCATTAAATCTAGACAGCTATTTGGGGTTTTGCTCTCCCAAATTGCCAGAGTAAGATAACACCCAATCCAAAGAGATTGACGAGGAAAACTACCAACCCACCAAAAAAGGGAATTAATGCCAGCACTGTCAATATTGCCAAACCTACTAAGAACTGCTGGGAAACTGACATCTGACGATCGCGATAAAAACTTTGACCGACAAATAGAGCCACTCCTAGCGAACCGACTAACGACGCAATAATTACAGTCAAACTGAGCAGGGGAATCAGAGGAATTCCAATTAGGGTAATCGCCAAACATACGCTGATAAATACAATCGATACGATCGCGCCGAATCCCCACACAGCCGTTAAACCAGGATCGTGACGCAATTTTGCTGCCAAATCTGGTAAAAACTGCGGGCTAGTTTGTAAGATAATCAGTCCGAGGATCGCGGCAACTACAGCAGAACTGATTCTAAACATCGCATTGAAGAAATACCAGGGGAAGAAGCTGTGTCGCCCGTATGAGCCAGACATCATGCCATGTCGGTCGTTGAATGTTCCTCTCTGGCCCCCGATCGTTGCCCCTGGTTCCTGGACGATTTTGCCACCGATCGAGTAAGCATCGCCATCTACTCGCGCTCCCGATTTGAGGATGACATCTCTACCCACGGCAATTGCCGTGTCTACAACTCTGGCATTAGGTAATACTGTTACACTGCCACCAAAAGCATGGGCGTTTTCGATAACTTGGTTCGCTGGTACGGTGACGTTGCCGCCAAAGCGAATTAGATTGGTATTGTTAAGATTAATATCTGTCTGCGCCAGCGCATTGCCCGCAAAGATTAAGCAAATGGTGGCGATAAAAGCCAGTATTAATTGTGGCAATTTCATGAATTTTAGCCTCTTGTTAACTTCCGCGAGATCTTATCGACTGACTTGGTAAAAATAAGTCAACACACCCTGCCTGAATGACAAAACATCCATTAGTTCTCAGGCTAGTTCACAAAAATGAGGAACTCGTGAGGAAAGTTCGAGCTGTTTAAATAGTTCAAATTTGGCACTGAGGCTAACAAATATCCAGTTGTAAATCCTCACAAGTTTCTCACAAAGTATTACTAACCTAATAGTTGAGTATCTTGGTTGCTGTTTATAGCTCGATGATAAAGCTACGCTAATAATAGATATAGAAACAGCTATGATTTGCACATCAATCCTCAAAGAGCAAATACCAACAGTAGCTAAGTGAAAATTAGTTTCAAGTCAGTAATATTGGAGAATGTTAATATGGCAATTATTCAATGGCGGCCTTTTCGCGACATTACTCACTGGGAATCTTTACCCACGATCGATACCCTCCAAGCAGAGATGAATCGCTTGTTCCAGCAACTATCGCCCAGCGGTAATGGGGATGGTGAGCTAATGGCATTTATACCTTCAGCAGAGCTGGAAGATACCCCAGAGGCAATCCATCTCAAACTCGAAATTCCTGGATTAGAAGCCAAAGACCTCGATATTCAAGTCACCGATCGATCCGTATCCATCAGCGGCGAACGCAAGTCCGAAACCAAAACTGAGGAAAAAGGTGCGGTTCGTTCTGAGTTTCGTTATGGCAAGTTTGAGCGCATCATTCCTTTACCCGTACAGGTCAAAACTGATGCGGCTCACGCTGAATATAAAAATGGAATTTTGACGCTCGATCTCCCCAAATCAGCGGAAGACAAGAAAAAAGTCGTCAAGGTCGAAGTTAAGTAGCTCAAAGCTTGCTGTCTTTAACAGCAATCCTTTTGTTAATCCCCAACCGTTATGAGGATCTCATCGATCGTATTTCAAGCGCGATTGGTGAGATTTTAATTAATATCAAAATCAAAGAACAAATGTGATGAGGTAATGCCAAGGGTTCGTATTGAGTATGATTAGAATTTAGTAGATAACGTCAGTTCGGGATAAGAAAGGAAGGAGGCATTAAGCTACAAGGTACAACTATCAACGCTCTAGCACCTCCTCCTATGAATAGTTTAGACGCATTATTCTCGGATATTGATGATTTCTGCCAAAAATTTGAACCACGGTGGCATTCACACCTTATCGCCGGAGATCGCCAAACCCGTCGCCGTGCTCAAAGCCTGTGTCTGAGCGAAATCATGACAATTCTGGTGACATTTCATCAGCACCATTATCGGAACTTCAAGCATTATTACCTTGACCACGTAAGTGTTTACTAGTCGGGTGCATTCCCCGGATTGCCCATAGCTGGGCAATCCGGGGAATGGATTTCTCAAACGCTATTGCCGTTGTGTGTCTATCTCAAGCAGTGTTTTGGGGCTTGTACCGGAATTAGTTGTCTTGTTGCGCTTTTTACGTCGGGGAACCCCATCTGTGACAAGTTAAGGTTTTCGATCGAATGTCAACACCCATATATAGCGTGGCTGTTGGTTCGGTCTCACTATATATCAAAAAACTCGATTGATAGTGCTAATGTATTCGATCTCTGAATATCTGATGTAACGGTCGATCGAAGGATCGCCAAACGTGCTTGACAATTGCGATCGCGCCTTAACTTGTCACGAATGGGGGAACCCGACGAGCGCGCACCGCTTCATTGATTCTACTTGTCTAAAAGTCTGCCACAATCGCCGGATATCTGGACTTGACACTCCCCCATGCTTATTAGAGTCGATGCCTAGATTACTCCAGGACACCTCTCCTTCAGAACCGTGCGTGCGACGTTAACCGCACACGGCTCCTGGTTTGACACCTATTAAGTCGGGTCTAACCCGCTGTTCGGACTCTCACCTGACTATGAATAGCCTGATGCTGGTGACATTCTCGATGTAGAGCTTCCAAATTATTTGACTTCCAATTTGTATGGTTGCCGTCAATGTGGTGTAGCTCCGCAACGTAACAAGACTTTGCCCCACCATCCATCCATAGGCGAATAGCCTTATTGCGGATGAACTGAACAGTCCTAATCGCCTCATCAACTGCGCTGAACTGGTTGGATTTACCGGATGCTTTATACTCACATACGAGCATTGAGGATGTTGTACTAACCGTGTTTATGATGGTCGTTTTATCATAAGATGAGTAGTTTGAAAATATTAGTACTATTCCTAAGCGCATCCTGCGGCTAAAGCTATTGAGATTGGAACTGATGGTTTCGATCTACTTGACGGCAGCAGCAATGAATTTAGAGCGGATTTATGCTTGGCTTGAAGAGATTCCTCTAGCTCAAACTCGCCGTTCTCATTTTGAAAAAATGGCATATCGAAAGCGCGCGACCTGCTCCAGCGTTTCGCAATCGCCAGCCCACTCGTTGGCGGAGCCTACCGGAGGTAATCGATTTTTGAATTCGCCAACAGTATCCGTTTCCTGATAAGTTGCCGATCCACCTGTCGATCGAATATCACGTTCTACTTGCGCTCCTAAGGCTGCGCGCCGACCGCAGAAGTAGACATTAGCACCCTGTTTGGCAAAGGCTTCGGCGGTGGCTTTACCAATCCCAGAGGTGGCTCCGGTAATTAAGACAACTTTGCCAGCAAAGTTACCCGACGAGGTATTTGCGATGGCAACTTCAGAATTTGGGGTGGGTTTGGCGGTGGATTTTGGCGCAATGGCAACTGCGGCGGTAAGTCCAGCGGCACCAGTAGCGAGCAGATGGCGACGGGTAAAAGGCATGGCGATAATTTTCTAGAAAATATTGGTTAACCTGAGTTCTGGAGAAGAGTTGCGTGGAGACTGGAAATCGGGGCGGTACTGGAACGAAGCTAATCTTCTTAACCTGCCAGTATTAATTAGAGTGTGGATCGCAGCCGATCGACGATCGAAGCAAGCGTTTTCTCCATTACATCCGGACGATCGTAGAAATCAAATTGTTGATAATCATTCATCCACACTATTTTTTTATTAGTAGTAGGTATCGTTGCAAAAAATTGTTTGGCTCCAGCAGGAATTGCCCCTTTTTCACTATGAATAAATAGTGTCGGAATCTTGACTCGATCGGCTTTATCCATCGGATTAAAGGTCAGCCATTCCGCCCAAGTTGCGACGGCAAAGCGATTGTTCCACTGCGGAATTGCGCCGCGTTGGGGATTTTGGTAATAGTCGATATCGCCGAACATCACTGCGGTTTTATCGGTTTTGCTAGTAGCTAAAAGGTAATCTCCTTTGCCCGTTTTCGCAAAACTTGCAGCGGCTTTACGTCCGGTTTGAATCATCTGCTGGACTTTAGCCTTACCGCCATAAACTTGATTAACGATCGCGGGATTGTGCAGCCACAGCGCGACGGTTATTAAAGATTTGAGTCGATCGTCTTCAGCAGCTACGGTAGTCATGTATCCAGCACCAGCACAGATCCCCAATCCAGCAATCCGATTTTTATCTACGGCATCGACAGTTTGTAGAAAAGAAATCGCATTTTTAATGTCTTGAATTTTGACAGTCGGCGATTCACAACTACGTAATTTACCACCACTTTCACCAAAGGAGCGGGAATCGAATGCTAAAGCAGCATAGCCGCGTTCTGCCAGCTTTTGGGCGTATTTCCCTGCCATTTGCTCTTTTACTGTCGTCCACGAGCCAGAGACGATCACAGTTGGTAGTTTGTCGCCAGTTTTGTAGTTAGTGGGGAGATAAAGATTGCCGACTAATTTTTCGCCCGCACTTTGAAATGTAACGCGATTGATGCCTGGTTTGAAGGTTTGGCGATTGCTAGCGATCTTCTGTTGTGGGCTAGAAACCGTTTGAGCGAAAACGTTCGTTACAGCGGCAGTGCTACCAAACATTACGAGCGACATTGCTAATAGACGAGAACTTAATTTCACGATCGCTGCTCCTGAATTGACTTTGATACCCTTACTTTACGAGTTCGGATAGCGGCAGCGATATTAAATTCTTGCGCGGATTTATCAAAATCTTGCTCGACTTCAAATTTGTGCTCGCCATTGTTCGGACATATTATCGAGTGCAGCACAAAAAACCAATCGGTGATTTAGACTCAATCGAGTTTTCATGCTTTAAAGCACTTATCCCAGATATTCAGGGAGACTAAAATTAACTGATGTAGTAATTGCGGGTACCCTTAGCATCGATCGCTTCCCCAATCCGATCGCGTCCACGAACATATTCCCCAGTAAGCATCGAAATAACGATCGACTAAATCCGATCGAGAGAAACTTTAAACGCGATCGAGCTTAATACTCGATCGATTTTGGTTCGTGCTTTGGACGATCGAGCAAAACATTTTTATGAAAATAATGGTTTTGTGGCAATTCTCGAACGACCATTGACGCTATTTTTGCCTGTTGCTACTGCGGTTGCCGCGATCCAATCTCAGGAACTATAGTAAATGCTCGGACGATCGGCAAGAATGAATATGTTGCCAGAAATAAATACTCCAAAACATTCCTCTACTCAAGCGATCGGGAGTTAAAGTAGGAGCCGCTGGCATCCCGTTGAGATCCCATGGGCTTGGTGAGAAATATTGTTATGCCCAGCAGATCGACATATTGCGCTCGCTTTTTTAGCTACTAACTTGGACTTGTTCATCGACAACTCTAGCAGAAAAAGTCTGTAACTTTACCTTGGCATCATCTAAACATTCGCCTGTCAACAAACTAAAATTTTGCTTGTATATCGGCGATGCAACTTTAGGAATACCATTACGATCGCCGACAATTCCTCTAGATAAAACGTAGGCTTTGCTAAACGGATCGTAATTCTCGATCGCGTAAATATCTTCCCCTTCACCGACTCTAAATACAGCAACTTGTTGGCCATCTATTAAAGCACAAACGCCTGTATTTGGTAAAATTCGGTCTAGTGGGCAGATAGTTGTCCACTGTTGAGTTGTTGGCTGAATTGATTCTATTTGTGACATTAAAAAAGTTGGAATTTATAAAAGGAATTTGGATTACCAGATTTCACTCATATTTAATGTGAAACCGGACAAGCCTCAAATCGGGATTGTCAATACACAGGAGATCGAATTGTTCTGGGGTGACAGTGAGAGTGGTATTGGTGACGTCGAGCAGTAACTGTTGACTCTGCGTGGGGGCGGTAGCTATCGTCATAAATTCTCTGAGGAATTACGGCCTATGGCTATTTTAACTGTCGATCGAAAGTAATTGTCGTTCGTGTTCGTAAACGGGGCGTTTTTGGCCGCGTTCTTCGACTTGAACGATATTCGGATCGGGTGCGTCGCTGTTGACGAAGTGTTGGAAGCGTTGGAGCTTGACGGGATCTTTGAGAGTGACATCCCACTCGCAGGCGTATGTAGAAACTTGATGTGCCATTTCTGCTTCGAGTTCGGCGGCGATGCCGAGGGAATCATTGATAATCACATTTTGCAGATATTCCATGCCGCCTTCGAGTTTATTAAACCATGTGGCCGTGCGTTCTAAGCGGTTGGCGGTACGGATATAGAACATCAAGAACCTATCGATATAGCGAATCAGGGTTTCTTTATCCAAGTCGGCGGCTAATAGCTGCGCGTGTTGGGGTTTCATCCCACCGTTACCACATACGTACAGGTTCCAACCTTTTTCGGTGGCGATAATTCCAAAATCCTTGCTTTGGGCTTCCGCGCATTCGCGGGTGCAGCCAGAGACCGCAGATTTGAGCTTGTGAGGTGCCCGCAGACCGCGATAGCGTAATTCTACCTCGATCGACAGTCCGACGGAATCTTGGACGCCAAACCGACACCAGGTGCTACCGACGCACGATTTAACCGTTCGCAAAGCTTTACCGTAGGCGTGCCCAGATTCAAAGCCAGCCGCTACCAGCCGCTGCCAAATGTGTGGGAGTTGGTCTACCCGCGCGCCAAGTAAATCGATGCGTTGTGCGCCCGTGATCTTAGTGTAGAGGCCAAATTCTTTGGCAACTTCGCCCAAGACGATCAGTTTGTCGGGGGTGATTTCGCCGCCAGGAATACGGGGGATGACGGAATAGGTGCCATCGCGCTGAATATTGGCGAGGAAGGCATCGTTTGTATCTTGCAAGCCGACGTGGGGTGCGTCGAGAATTTGGTCGTTCCAAGCGGAGGCGAGGAGCGAAGCGACGGCTGGTTTGCAAATTTCGCAGCCGCGTCCGGTACCATAGCGATCGAGTAAGGCTTGAAAAGTATGGATATTTTGCGATCGAACTAGGCTATATAATTCCTGACGGGAAAAGGCGAAGTGTTCGCACAGGTTGTTATTGACGGCAATTCCGGCTTTTTTGAGTTCGGATTTGAGTAAGTCGGTAACTAACGGAACGCAACCACCGCAACCAGTTCCGGCGTTGGTACACGATTTGACACTACCGATATCGCGCAGTTCCTGCTCCTGAATCGCGGTGCAGATTTGGCCTTTGGTGACGTTATTACACGAGCAAATTTGGGCGGTATCGGGGAATTGGTCTACGCCCATGGCCGTGCTGGCACCACTGCGCGGCGGTAAAATCAGATCTTCTGGATGTGGCGGGAGTGCCATCTGATTTTGCATCAGTTGCAGCAAGGTACCATAAGGAGCAGCATCGCCGACTAGAATCCCGCCGAGTAAACGGGTACCATCTTCATTAACTACCAGTTTTTTGTAAGTACCTGCGATCGCATCATCGATTTTAATTACTTTCGAGCCAGCCGTCTTGCCAAATGCGTCGCCAAAGCTAGCGACATCGATGCCTAATAGCTTCAATTTGGTGGACATGTCTGCGCCCGTGAAATTATTAGCATCGCTGCCACAAAGCCTGTCTGCGGCCACTTCCGCCATCCGATAACCGGGAGCGACGAGGCCAAAAATTTGATTGTTGTAGAGCGCGCATTCACCGATCGCATAGACATCTGGATCGGATGTCTGACAATTATCGTCGATAACAATCCCGCCGCGATCGCCGATTTTTAATTCACTCTGACGTGCTAACTCATCCTGGGGACGAATCCCCGCCGAGAACACGATTAGATCTGTCTCTAACTCGGTACCATCGGCAAATAACATCTTGCAGACACGTCCATTTTCGTCGGCGACAATCTCCGTCGTCGATTTGCCAGTATGAATGCCGATACCTAAATCTTCAATCTTCTGGCGCAATACTGCACCGCCAGATTCGTCTACCTGTACGGGCATCAGACGCGGCATGAATTCGACTACATGGGTTTTTAGTCCCAAATTTTGGAGCGCATTGGCACATTCCAAACCTAGTAAACCACCACCGACAACTACGCCTACTTTGCAATTTTTGGCATACGCTTCAGTCGCCTCCAAATCGCAAATCGTCCGATATACAAAAGTACCTAGTAAATCGTTACCTTTAATCGGCGGTACGAATGGATAGGAACCAGTCGCCAGCACGAGCTTATCGTAACTAATCGTCAACCCTTTTGCAGAAGTGACAGTCTTATTGGCTCGATCGATACTAATTGCCTTATCGCCAACGTGTACCTCGATCTGATTATCCTGGTAAAAATCTGGCTCGACCAGCGATAAATCTTCGGCTGTCTTACCTGCAAAATAACCGCTGAGATTAACCCTGTCGTAAGCTACCCGTGGCTCTTCGCAAAAGCAGATTAGCTCCCAATCCGCACCTTTTGCTGCCATCTGTTCCAAGAACCGATGACCGACCATTCCATTGCCGATCGTTACTAACCGTTTTGCCATGAGAATGCTACCTTACCTAGAATAATCCTGAGTCTATATAAGGCTAGGTAGATTAGCTAATTTAATTTGTATCGAGACATACAAAATCCTCCCAATTATTCACTAATTGCATGGGGATCGTGTGGATAGGGGATAGGGGTTGGATCGGTGGATGCTTTTGCTGAAGCTTTAGCGAAGTCGTTCAGCTTCGCTAAAGCTTCAGGGTAGATTGGTAATAATAGGTAATAGGTAATGGGTGAACTGGAAGCAGTCTATTTCCAATCCACAATCCAAAATCCCATGGCTACTTTTCCCAAGCAGGATGAGATAGTAACGAAGAAATCGCCCGCACGCCTCGCAATTGATTAGATAGCGGTAAATGACCTTTAGGCGCGGTCAAATCCCAAGTAAACGAACCTGGGTAGCGAGTCCAGTTATTACCCTCTTTCCAACCGATTTTCGGCCACAGTTTATCCCAATTTTTGGACATACCCAGCCACATTTCGCGCTGAACCGAGAATCCAAATTTACCTTCAGAGTGAATCAGCCACAAGGCATCGATCGTATGTAGGTCGATCGTTGGTAACTGTTCGACTTCGGTAAAATAGATCCACTTGCGTTGGACGGCATCCTTACCTGCAAGTTCGCACAACTTCTCGTTGGTAAGCTTATCTGCGGCTTGAAAGTTGCGTTGGGCGAGTAATTGCTGAAGCTGCGTATAATCGATGCCTACACTCGATGCTAAGGGCACGACGCCTGTAGGAAACTCACGATCGAGAAAATCTTTGGCGGTGGGCAGCTCGCTCTGATATAAAGCTTGATACACTGCTCCGCCGACGATTGTCGGCTCTGTACTCCGTTGTTGTTGGAGCCACTCGCTTAAAAATTCAATGCCTGCTAACCCTGTAGCAACAAGCTGGGGGAGGATTTGCAACTGATTTTTAGGGATATTAGTTGTAAATTTTTCCTGTAACTCGGCGATATCTGAAGGTATCGATGGTGAGGTAGTACTGGAATCGGGCATGAGTGAAGATCGGCTAAGAAGTGGAGAGTCCGATCGATATTTTACCAAATATAGTCTGACTTGTTCTTTGTGGTGAAGTTGAGAGTGGGGAGTGGGGAGTTGGGAGCGGGGAGTTGGGGATTAGTTAAGATTTACTTTGCCTATTACCCATCCACCCTTCTACCCTTCTAACTAGCTTTTTAACAACAAATAATAGAGATATCCTGGCCCGCCAGTGACGCCTGCGCGATCGCCTGCAATTTTACCAGTACCCATAAAATAGTCTACACGTCCGGGGCCAGTAATCGCGCTACCCGTATCCTGATCCAAGACATAGCGACTGACCAATTTTTGTTCGATCGATCGACCGTTTGCATAAGGTAACTCGGTATGCACTAGAGCTAGCGCGCCTGGTGGCATCATGGATTTGTCGGTGGCGATCGATCGATCTGGCGTGACTGGCACATTAATACTGCCCATCGGATCGCCTTTGAAGGTTTCCTTCATAAACACGAATCGCTTCCAGCGGGGAATGTAGACGTCTAGTTCTTGAGGATTTTCTTGGAAGTAGCGGATAATTCCGGGGAGCGTGAGCTGTGAGGGTGTCACTTTACCATCTTTGGCGAGTTCTTTACCAATACTGGTGTAAGCAAAACTCGTACCGCCAGCATAACCGACTGTGGTTTTAGTACCGTCGGTGAGATTGAGTTCTGCCGATCCCTGAATCTGTACCAGCACGGCCTCAAATCGATCGCGCATCCAAAAGATCTCATTCCCTGCTAACTCACTTTTGCTGCCTTGCAAGCCATCTGCGCCCTCTAGCATGAGACGATCGGGCTGGGGATCTTTCCAGCTACTAAAACTTGCTGGTAATTTGTAGAGCGGATATTTAAATTCAGCAGTTTGTTGGCGGCTAGCTGTGTAAATTGGCTCGTAGTAGCCCGTAAATGTTACGGTACCTTTATTATCTTTGCCGACCGATTGATAGAAGACAAATTCTTTTTTTACTGCTGCTTGGAGTTCGCCAGCAGACCGACTCTTATTTACTAATTGACGAAATCTGACGAGCGAGCGGCGCACTCGATCGCGATTGATGCCCTGTACGGCATAATTTTGGTAGGCTCTAACAGCAGCAGGGGTTTCTATATATCGGAGACTATTGTCGATCGATTTAAGCAAAGCCAGTTTATCACCAGATTTGCCCCATAATTGATCGTCAAACCCGATCGAATTTTCTTCATAATTATTATTAGTATTAGTCGTGGAGCTACCCCGTTCGGATTGGACATTGGCTGAAGGGGCCGCAGTCACCCGCACGGATGATTGCTGGTTGAATCCTAGCGCAATACCTAGATTCAAAGTGAGTAAAGCCAGTGTTTTAATCATGAAATAATTATTAAGTAACGCTTGGACAATGCAATCGGTGACGAGAGTTAGAGATGTCATGTTTCCATCACCATCGTCTAGATCGATCTCTAGTTGTATAACTGTTGCTCTAGTTTTAGGCATTTATCCCTCAAGCCTAAAGCCTAAAACCTAATCTAATAATCGCGATCGATACTCGATGCAAATACAGGTTCGACGCGAATTGCTTCGACACAGCTAGGGCGAATTACCATATATTCACCTTGACTATTTTTTAAAGGTACGGTAATAAAATCACTAGAACTGGATTTGGGCATCAGTTCATTACTATACCATTTTTGAAAATCTTGGACGGTGGGGAAACGAATTTCCTCGCGATGACCGCCTGATAATAGCAGATGCACTGCATACTCGTTTGCTACCTTAGCCATACTCGATCGTGTTTGGGTTGAGACTGATTAGTTATGAGTATGCCCAAATCTCGATCGAGAATTGAAAATGTTGGGAGCGGGGAGCGGGGAGCGGGGAGCGGGGAGCGGGGAGCGGGGAGCGGGGAGCGGGGAGCGGGGAGCGGGGAGATAATTATTTGTTACGCAACTCTAAAAATCCCCTCCTGGGAGGGGTGCCCGGAGGGCGGAGTGGGTAACAACCTCAACTCGCACGATCGATCTCCGAATAATTGCTGGATATTCAGCTTTACCTCGATCGTCAACTCGATCGAATTTTTAATGCGGAAATAGTTGGTGGGTAGTGAAGATCCGACCCACCCCACCCGTTGGGCACCCCTCCCAGGAGGGGATTTCTTACGCACTGAGTTCGTCTAATTTGGCGCGGATGGCTTGAATATCTTGCCACATCAACCACTTGGGTTTGCCCACATCTGGCGCGGGATTTCGCAGTAAATAAGCTGGGTGAAAAATCGGCATACACCATCTGCCTTCCCATTCGATCCAAGTGCCGCGAATTTTGGTAATTCCGTCTTTTTTACCCGTAATTGCTTTGACGGCTGTGGCACCTGTGAGCAGGATAATTTTGGGATCTACCAGCCGGATTTGTTCGAGTAGATAGGGTTTGCAAGCGGCAACTTCCGCAGGTAGCGGGACGCGATTTTCGGGCGGACGACAGCGGACGACATTGCAGATATACACGTCGCGCTCGATCGACAGTTTAACAGCGGCCAGAATTTTTTCGAGCAATTGACCCGATCGACCGACAAATGGCAAACCTTGTTCGTCCTCATTTTGCCCTGGCCCTTCCCCCACAATCAAGATCGGTGCTTTTTCGTTACCTCTACCCACGACGGCATTAATTCGCGTATTCCCCAATTCACAGCGATGACACACTTGGCAATGGCTGGCTAGTTGCGTGAGATTGTCATACGTACCGGAGGGAATCGGAATGTTACTACTAGTAGGAATCAGCTCGAATCTATTAGCTGGTAATGATTCTACAGGCGAACTAACTTCGAGTTGACCGAATAGGTTTAATTGAGATTCTGAAGACATGGGGTTTAGTTGATAGTTGATAGTTGATAGTTCTCACTACAAAGGTTTCAGGCAATCTCTATTTAATAAATATTTGCACCCAGCTATTTCATCTTGCAAATTATTAGTCGCGATCTGGTTCTGGCATCCAAAAAACATCTGTGTTTTGGCAACTAATCTATCGCCCTGTCCCCCCGTCTCCTCGTCCCCCTGTCGCCTGCTGGCGATCGAGCAGATACCATGCCAATTTAGCAGCACCAGCAATTCCGGCATGATTGCCCAATTGTGCCTCAATTAACTTCAATCCCGGACGCGAAGTCGCCATCACGCGGCGATCGATTTCTTGTTGGGCGGCGGGTAAAAAATACTTGGCACTGGCACTAATTCCACCACCAATAATTGCGACTTCTGGCGTCAGGACATAGACGATACTCGTCAATCCAATCCCTAAATTGCGCCCGTAATTATTCCAAAATTCTAACGCATCTCGATCGCCTGCTGCGGCCAATATCCCCAGCTCTTTCGGCTCTTTACCCGTCAGGCGTCGAATCGCTTGCCCAGAGAGAAACTGTTCCAACGAGCCATTATTGCCACTATTGCAGGGATGCCCATCTGGATCGAAAGCAATCAATCCCAATTCGCCCGCACTCCCGGCATGTCCGGTAAATAATACCCCATCGAGAAACACCGCGCCACCAACGCCAGTACCCAGAGTTAATAATACTAAATTGCGATAATTTCGCCCCGCACCCAGCCATTTTTCCCCCAATCCCGCACAATTAGCATCGTTACCAACAATCGTCGGTACGCCCGTGCGAGACTGGATCAGCGTCGCCACCGGAATATCGATCCACCCTTTTAAATTGATGGCAACCTTCGCCACCCGTCCCACTGCATCCGCAGGGCCTGGTGTACCCACGCCGATCGCGTTAATATTAGCCAATCCTGGGGCTAATTTCTCGATCGCATAAGTCATCATATCGATCGTGTCATCGGGATAGGCAGGTTGTGGCGTCGGCACTGTCAATGACTGAAGACAAGTCCCATCTTCAGTAAATCGCCCTAGTTTAATTGCCGTACCGCCTAAGTCGATCCCGATTACTTCTGTCATGAAATTAGAGGTTAGAGGTCAGAACGTGATGAACGCCGATGTTGCTTTAGCATTTTATCCCGATCGGTGGTGCGCGGGGCAATCGTTTCACTAATCCAGAGCGGGTTGGCCATCGGCTAGCTCTCTCATTGCATTCCGATACTGGGAGGCTCCTAGTGTATAGGCTGCCATCACTTTGTCAAAGTTGGGATCGTGAATGACTAATTTGATGCCATCATCAGTCACCACCAAGTTCATCGTGTCTCCCTCGACTAATCCTAAGCGATCGAGGACTTCCTTCGGAAAGCTAGTACCGATCGAATTCCCTACTTTTCGGAGCTTGATTTCCATACATTTTCGAGAATTGATGTGATTACTATTGTAATTGCACTACATAATAGCTATCAATAGTCAAGACTGATCTTACAACAAGTAAAGTAAGACCTCAATAAACGCTGATAGAGGGAAATATGGTCAGGAGAAATACCCCTCTCTCGTACTAAATAAGATAGTTACTTAAAATTCGCTATGCTGGAGCCGGAATTTTAGCAGCAGCTTTAGCACGAAGCACATCTGATAAGGGTCGTACTTGTTCATCGCCACATAATC
Organism: Chamaesiphon minutus PCC 6605; assembly: GCF_000317145.1. Classification (GTDB taxonomy): domain Bacteria; phylum Cyanobacteriota; class Cyanobacteriia; order Cyanobacteriales; family Chamaesiphonaceae; genus Chamaesiphon; species Chamaesiphon minutus. The sequence continues at coordinate 6,002,445 of NC_019697.1, forward strand.
TAGATGTCAGATAATTCCAAAACGAAATCCCTAGTTTACGACAAGTCTTTTTCAATCCAACGAAAGTGTCTCTAGCTTTTCGTCCTAACTCAGAACGTGTGCCGCCGCTAATTTTTCGGCGGGTCACATATTCTCTAATATCAGTTTCTGCTGCATTGTTATGCAAGGGAAATTCTGGACAATTTAGTACCTGTAACAGTTCAATCTTGCGATTTCTGATTTGGTTGAGTGCATGATTGAGCAATCCATGATGAATATAACATCTGCCAAATATCTCATCAAATTTATCCTGTAGGCTCAATGCTCTTTCTCTACTTGGCTGCTGTTGGTACTGTTTCAATTCTTGATAGTATTCCCATAATAATCCTTGCATATCAGCAATATTCTCTCGTTCTTGCTCGGTCTTACCCTCTAATTTTCGCAAATTTCTCTCGATATGAACCCAGCATAATCCATGCTCCATGATGTTGAATTGTCCTGCCCCATCGCTGAGAATCCTCAGTGGCTCACTCCTACCTTGAATTGTCAAACCCCCTAGCAGTGCTGCTTCACTCAGCACCCGTACTGTTTTTACGCCAACTATTCCTTTTCCTAATAAATAGTTATGCCAATCTTCTTTGGTGATTGCCAATGGCTCTTCCGAAAAACCGATCTCCAGAAGATGTTTATGCGGGAGCTGATAATTTTCCAGATATGCTTTTGCCTCTTCGTTCAATACATATTTTTCCGCTCCAGCTTGCAATATTTCCAGAAAGTTTTCTCGACTTTTGGAGTTACTGCTGTGGAAATACGCGAAGTCATCATTCCCAATTACTGTGCAATATCCATTTTTACCGTTGTGCCTTGCTCCGGTATCATCGGTATGGATATATGTTGCTGTCTCTAACCCTGCTCTCAATACCTGGTGTTGTTCTTGCTCGAATCTTTGATGCTCTTCATTTAATAACCGATTTACTTGTCCTGCCGAAATATCTATTCCCCATTCTCGGAGTTGCTCGTAGATTAATGGCTGTGTTACTCTACATTGGTAATGCTGATACATCACATAACACACTAATCCTGGCCCATAGTGTCTTCCTTGATATTCTGTGGGTAATTCTCCCACCACTGTTTTTCCATCCTCTGTGATGTACTCCGCTAGCTGAAATCGGATGTTATGCCGCTTAATTATTAGCTCTTGTACGTCGTAACTCCGATAGCCATTAAATTTAGTATTTTCTGGAATACTATCCGGTTGGATGACTATTTCTTCGTCGCTCTCAAAGTTTGATTTTTTACTTTCTTTGGCTGAACCTGCTCTTTTTTCTGCTTTTGCTTCTTTTGGTTTGGGCTGATTCAACAGACTGGCACTTAGTCTGGGTTTCCCTTTCAATTTCTTTTTTGCTCTTAATTCTGCTTCTAGCTGTTCTATTCTTTCTTGCTGATTCTGGAGTTGTTTGGATAATTTATCTATGAGCTTTCGCTGTTCTTCTACCAGCCGTCGCAAACCTTCTACCTCTGTGCTTGGGGTACTCGCTTGGGCTGGACTAGTATCGCTGTTTATACTCATCTCTTTGTTAAACCAGATTTTTGCTCTTTTTGCAACCCCCTGATTTACCAGCGGTTATTGAGACGTTACCAAGTAAAATCATTTAAAAACGCATGACGGCTGGCGTATCAGCGGATGGAATTGCCAAATAACCACATGCATAATATGACGATCCGTTCCTCTGCATAAGCTGGTTAGGCTTTACATTTGGTCTAGACTTAAACCTAATGCACTACCTAGCACATACCAAATATTTTGCCATCTTACTTTAACAAGATCGGTATCTACATAGCTTGTCTCATGATTTCCTCTACGAAGTAACTTGCCATTGCCAATATAGCTTATTTCAAATTCTCTCATGCGAAGTTTACTCATCTCACTTAGCAACGCTGTAAGTAGTGGATGAACATATACAGGATCGTCAGCTACTACTAAAAATTCGTCAAATAAATGTGAATAATTAATAATGTGTTTACCTAATTCAATGCTATACAACTCTTCAGAAATAGTATTAATTCTAATTTCACCCTTGTCATATTCTTTGACTAGACCGTTAAGATGTTCTATCTCATAACCATGTTCGGGATCGTGAAATACAAAGACAGTGATAAAAGATTTTTCATGTAACCATTCAATGGAAGAAAATATAATTTTTTCCAAAGATTGGATTTTAAATTCTTTTTGAGGATACAATTTCTTGTAGAATTGTAATAACTTGGCATTTTCTTGACAAATAAATGGATAGTCAACATACATTACTCGGTATTTAGCAGGCTCTCTCTGCATCCGCTCCTGATAAATTGTTCTAACTTCCTCTACACATGCTGCTGAGTTTCGATTTATCTCCCTGCCTGTAAACCTTAACACCACATACCCTGCACGAGAAAGATAACGCTGTCTTACTGCATCCTTTTCTAATTGCTCACGAGTTGAATGGTAAGCATGTCCATCTAATTCAATAATTAATCGAGCATCTTTGAGTATAAAATCTACCCTGTAACGGCTATGTTTTTCTTTATCTCCAAACCATTGTTCATTTTCGATAAGGGTGGCTAAATCGCCAAGTTCTCTACTAAATTCTGCTTCAATATGTGATTGTCCACGATCTTTATACCAGTTCGGAGCACTCTTCGGTTGTCCTATATGCTTCATAGTATTCTCTATAGTCTTGTCAATCCTACTATTAAACCCCATATATGCGATCGAGCGTAAACTGTCGATCTGCAATAAGTGGGCGAAAGGCTCCCAATTTCAGTCTTTCAGGATAAACGACAACATTGATGAAATCGATCGATAATGTAGATGGTGTTTATCTATCGTTCGCTCATGCAACCGCCACACGCAGCCAAGCTAGCTCACCAGATCGAGATTCATGGCGATACGATCGTCGATGATTATTTCTGGCTGCGCGATCGAGATAATCCGCAAACGATGGAGTATCTTAAAGCAGAGAACGAGTACACAGAGAAAGTCTTAGAGCCACACGCAGAACTCAGAGAGAGCTTGTTCCAAGAGCTAAAAGCGCGAGTCAAGGAAGACGATAACAGCGTACCCGTCAAAAAAGGTGATTATTACTATTACTCCAGAGTTGCTGCTGGTAAACAATACAGCATTCATTGCCGCAAAAAAGGCGATCTAAATAGTTCTGAAGAAATCATCTTAGATGAAAATCAGCTTGCTGAAGGTAAGCCTTATTTTCAGCTTGGCACATTTGGCGTCAGTCCCAACCATCAACTCCTAGCCTATTCCGAAGATATCGATGGCTCGGAGACATATACACTGCGGATTAAAAATCTTAACACGGGCGAGCTGTTGCCTGAAACGATCGCCAATACTTACTATTCGCTAGAGTGGGTAAAAGATAATCAGACTTTCTATTACACCGTTTTAGATGAAAACTTGCGCCCTTATCGGCTGTATCGACATACATTAGAACAGCCGAGCGAGCGAGATGAGTTAATCTACGAAGAAAAAGATTCGCAGTTTTTTGTCGGCTGTGGCAAATCCCGCGACGATCGCTATATCTTCCTCACCACTGATGGTAAAATCACCAGCGAGCAATATTTTGTTTCAGCCGACGATCCACACGGTAGTTTTTCGATCGTCACACCCCGCCAGAAAGGGCATGAATATAGCATCAGCCATCATCAGGGCTATTTTTATATTCTTACCAATGACAACGCCCAGAACTTCCGCATTATGCGGACGCTGGTAGAACAACCACAGCAGCAGTACTGGGAAGAATATATTGCCCACGATCCCGATCGATTAATTGAAGGATTCGACGAATTTAAAGATTACTTCATTATTAGCGAACGTTATCAAGGTTTGGGACAATTACGTGCGATCGAGATCCAGAGTCAAACATCGCATTATCTAGAATTCAACGATCCCACGTATCTAGTATTTGGTGCAGCTAATCCAGAATACGATACCCAGACATTCCGGTTTGGCTATACCTCGCTAGTCTCACCGATGACGGTATTTGAGTACGATCTGCAATCGCGATCTAAGACAATTCTCAAGCAAAATGAGATTCCAGGGGGTTACGATCCCAGCCAGTACCAGTCCGAGCGAATTTTTGCGCGTTCTCACGACAGTGTAGAAGTACCGATCTCGATCGTCTATCGTAAAGATTTTAAACGCGATGGTACGCAGCCGCTCTATCTCTATGGCTACGGCTCTTACGGGATGAGTCTAGATCCAGGATTTTCCACCAATCGACTCAGTTTGCTCGATCGCGGTTTTGTCTATGCGATCGCGCATATTCGCGGCGGTTCGGAGTTGGGGCGACATTGGTATGAGTCGGGTAAATTCTTGCAGAAAAAGAACACCTTTTTAGATTTTGTGGCTTGTGCCGAACACCTAATTGCCGAAAACTATACCAGCGCGGGTAATATTGCGATCGCGGGTGGTAGTGCGGGTGGGTTGCTAGTCGGCGCGACGATTAATCTCAAACCCGAACTATTTAAAGCCGCGATCGCTCAAGTACCATTTGTAGATGTGCTGAATACGATGCTGGATGCCGATTTGCCCCTGACGCAGTTGGAGTATGACGAGTGGGGGAATCCCGCCGATGAGGAGTTTTATCGCTATATCCGTTCCTATTCGCCTTACGATAATGTCGAAGCGAAAGCTTATCCACATCTATTAATTACGGCGGGATTAAACGATCCGCGTGTGACTTATTGGGAGCCTGCGAAGTGGACGGCAAAATTGCGATCGCTCAAAACCGACAATAATTTACTCTTGCTCAAAACCAATCTAGATTCTGGACATGGCGGCGCATCGGGACGCTATGAATATCTCAAAGATATCGCTTTGGAATATACTTTTCTGCTGACTGTTTTCGATTGATTACTTTCCAATCCGGTTCGGTTAGTCAGCGACTGAAGTCGCCGCTAGTGATGCAAAGTCCGCCTTCGCGGACTAAAACTGCAACAGATATTGGTTTAGCCGAATCGTATTAAACTACCTCTATGTAATCAAGAAGAATGTTGGACTCGATCGTCGATAAGTTTGGTATCTGCTTCTTTGCCATTACTTACTTCAACGATCTTACTCGAATCTTCATCGAACAAGTAGGGGCAAGCTGCTTTTAAATTATATAAAAACTGTTCTGGAGCGATCGGTTCAAAGTGATTGGCAAATACTTTCTCAAATTCTTTAGGATCTAAGGGCATAGCTATATATTATCCATTGTTAACAGAGAATGTGAGTAGGGGCAATTCATGAATTGCCCCTACTCACTTGTTTGCTATATTTCTGAGGTGGTGTTTCCTAACAGAATATCTCGCAATCGACGACGGGGTGGCTCGAATAATGGATGAGATCGATCGCTAAAATCGGGATTGTATAATCCTTCTTTTTCTTGAATTTTTGATATAGCATCCAATGCACACTCAACATAAGTTTGACGATGAGCAGACCACAACTGGGGCATAAGTCCGAGTCTACCATCATCAGAAAATATATTAAAAACCGAGCGTCCTAAATTTGGGCAGTCGGTCAAAATTTCGAGTATTGCCATTTTTGCTGCATCTGTACCAATTGTTGCTAAAGATCTAGTCGCATCTTCCGGTTCATCATAATAAGCAAAGGCATCCGATTTGATGATTTTCTGAAGAGTAGGAATTGCGCGATCGCTACCAATTTCACTCAATCTGAAAATATTCGGACATAAATGGCCAACATTATTCGCGATCGCTTCGATTAGAGAACTTTCGGCAGTTTCTAAAAACTTCATTGTTACTTCTCGATCGTGATAAAATTCATTAAGTATTTCTTCGCTAGTTCCTAATTGATGACATTGTTTCAATTCCCAAATTAAAGTTGCTACTAATTCAGGATTGCTGGCTAGCTTTAATACTATCGGAAATACTGCTACACTTCCTAATTCAATTAGACTCACTACTGCTGATACTCGAATCTCGACATCTGGATCGTCAAGTAGTGTTAATAGAGTGGGTAAATCGTCAGGCTCTTTATTTTCCTCTATTATCTGCCACTGATATGCTTCTCTTTCTGATAGCTGACCAATGACTCGATCTCGATTTTCTGGATCTAGATCGTTGATATATTTGATGATTGGTTGGATAGCTAATATCGCTCTATCGATTAATTGGGGCGTAATATTTATTGGATTATAGATAGATGTACTAAGATAGATAATCTCTCGAATGCCACAAGTAATTTTTATCTGCACGTCCAAATCTGGATCGTCAATTACACTTAATAAAATTGATAAATTCCGATCGACAATCGGAACATCCCAAACAACTAAAGCCATCGCAGCACGTCTTCGGACGACTGGATCGTAGCTATGAATCGCACCTTCGATCGCTGTTAATGTCCGATCTCCATCTAGCCTAAATAAAGCTTGTACGATCTTGTCAAAGGGGCTATCAAATTCATCATCTGCTGATACCCAATATATTGATTGATGCAGCCAATCGAAGACTTTTTCTCCGCCAATATGTTCTAGTGCTGCGATTACTTCACTTCGAGGCCGATCTGTTTCATAAAACAAGTCAATTAAATGCTCTACCATTACTGGATCGGCAATATAACCTAATCCTTGAATCCACTCGCTGTCAGACCATCTATGCTTACACGTATAGAGAACCTCGCGTAGCTCAGATATAGATGCCTCTGTACCAATTTTTGCTAAAGCCTCGATTGAGTTACCTTCTGTATTGCAATTTCTTAGATCTCCACTCCGTAATAGATCTCCCAAGACTTCGATCGCTTCTACTGGAGCTAAATCGACTATCATTTCTGCGGCTCGATCGTACCGCTGAGGATGATTTAACTCTTCAATCAATAAATATACTGCTAGATCTCGATCGATATGAATAATAGTTGCTATTGCCGAGTCAATCTCCTGATGCCCTTCATAAGTATTGGGAAATTGATGGTTGAAGATGAAAATCTCTTGGAGATAGGGTAATGCAGCGTTAGACTTAGTTTCTCGCCAGAGGTTAATTTTGAGGCGAGTAGGAATTTCTAATCGCTCGATCCCATCAACGACGATCTTTTGTAATTCTGGAGCCAGCGAGCTAGTTAAACTAGCACCGAGATTGAGATCTACTTCTAATGCCAAATTGACGATTCTCAGTGCCAAATCTGGATCGGTTATATGCGTTAAGAGACTGGCAACTTCTGCGGTTCGATCGAGATGATTGAGATAATTAGATTGCAGTTCGCGGTTAGTTAGCTGACTGAGTAATGAAATTGTGAGCGCGGGATAGGTATCCATGTGACATTTAGGAATTCTCCATGCGTAACGACAATTTCAATATAACACTCGACTCGATCGAACCAGGCGGTTCCCATTACGTCATTGCAATCTTCTGTCTTTCAGGGCTAACGATCGATTATCAATTCTCGAACTAACCTCTATCTTTGTCTATCCCTCGGATTGATCAACTCACTCAAACCCTCACCCAACAACGATAAACCAGTCACCATCAGCGTCAACGCCAACCCTGGAAATAGTGTCGTCCACCAAATCCCCGTCGAGAGTGCGGGTAAAGCTTGCTTGAGATCGTGTCCCCATTCAGCTACTTCGTCGGGCAAACCCAAACCTAGAAAACCCAAACCACCCAAGACGAGGATTGCATCGGCAGCATTGAGGGTAAATAATACGGGGACGCTTTGCACCACGTTGGCAAATAGATATTTTGTCAGGACGTGGCGGGTAGATGCGCCTAGAGCCTGCGCTGCTTCGACAAACATTTGTGTCTTTAGGCTCGCCGTCTGATTGCGGACGACTCGAAAGTATTGGGGAATATAGGAAATGCTCAACGCGATCGCGGCATTAAAGACACCTTTGCCGACGATAAACGCCAATGTTACCGATAATAATAACCCTGGTAACGTGTAAATCGTATCCATCACGAATAGTAAAACTCGATCGAGATTGCCGCCTAAATAGCCGCTGACCATCCCTAACGGTACGCCGATGAGCAAACTCATCAAAGTGGCCAAAACTACTACTTGTAGAGCCGCCTGAGTCCCAAACAGCGTCCGCGAAAATACGTCGTAGCCCTCCCGACTCGTTCCAAACCAATGTTGCGCTGAGGGAGCTTGATTGATGGGGTTATATGGTGGCATCGGCGAACCCAACAAATCTTGCGGATCTTGGAGTAATCCGATTGCCTGTAATAATGGTGCGAAAATGGCGATCGCGATGAAGCTAGCTGTAATAATTAGCCCTAATGCTAGCAATTGGGTGGAGAGCCGATCTCGACGTTTGGCGAAGAGTTGTTTGACAGATCCGAGCGAAATTTTACTGACAGCCATATAGCAGTTTGCGGCGATCTACGAACGGTTCATTTACTATATGACAAATGGCGTCCCGATCGCCTGTTTATGTTTCCAAAGCACGAGCGAGTCCGCTAAATTTTTAGGCTAATACCAAATTTAAACATCAATAGCGACAAATGAGCGAGCAGACTCTAGATACAGTAAAGGTTTGGTAATCCAAAATCCAAAATCCAAAATCCAAAATCGTAAATAATTTGGGTACGTACTAGCTTAAGATCGAAACAGCACGGTAATTCTCTCAAAACGATCGAGTTGTGGTTAAAATTGGCATCTTAGGACTGGGAACTGTTGGTACGGGGACGGTTCAAATATTACGAGATCCCGTAGGTCGGCATCACTTACTCCAATCGATCGAGATTCAGCGGGTGGGCGTGAAATCGATCGATAAGCCGCGTGCGGTGGATCTGCCTTCGGAGCTGGTAACTACAGATCTCGACTCGATCGTGTCCGACCCCGATATCGATATTATCGTCGAGCTGATGGGTGGGATCGAACCCGCGCGGAGTTTGATGCTCAAAGCGATCGCACATGGCAAGCATATCGTCACTGCAAACAAAGCCGTCATTGCTAAATTTGGCGACGAAATCTTTACTGCGGCCAATCAAGCAGGCGTCTATGTGATGCTAGAAGCGGCTGTCGGCGGCGGAATTCCGGTGATTCAACCCTTGAAACAGTCTTTGGGTGTCAACCGGATTCAACGCATCACGGGAATTATCAATGGGACGACTAACTATATCCTGACGCGGATGACTGTCGAGGGTGGTGAATTTGCCGATATCCTCGCCGACGCCCAAAAACTTGGCTACGCTGAGGCAGATCCGACCGCTGATGTCGATGGATTGGATGCGGGGGATAAAATTGCAATTTTGGCATCGCTGGCGTTTGGGGGCAGAATCAAGCGCGATGATGTGTACTGCGAGGGCATTAGGAAAATTAGCGCGACGGATATTGCCTATGCTGACAAGCTCAATTTTGTCATTAAATTACTAGCGATCGCCGAACGTGTCGAAAGTGGCGGGGTATCCGTGCGGGTACATCCGACATTCGTACCTAAAGATCGACCTCTAGCGACGGTAAATGGCGTCTACAACGCGATTTTAGTCGAGGGCGAACCCTTGGGACAAGTGATGTTATTCGGCCCTGGTGCGGGTGCTGGCGCGACTGCTTCAGCGGTTGTTTCGGATATTCTGGCGATCGTGGGTGTGATGCAAACTAATTCCAGTCACGAAGATGCTGTAAATTCACCCAATACATCGCTCCATCCCTTGTTAAGCTGTAGCCATAGCCACTATAGCGAGATGGCTCCATTATCGAGCTTGCGGAGTAGTTTCTATGTTAGATTTCTGTGTATCGACGTCCCCGGCGTCATCGGCAAACTCGGAACTTGCTTTGGCGAACATCATGTTAGTATCGAATCGATCGTCCAAACTGGTTTCCAAGGAGATCGCGCCGAAATCGTCGTAGTCACTCACGAAGTCTCTGAAGGTGACTTTGAATCTGCACTAGCGGAAATTCGCGGTTTAGATTCGATCGCGAGTATTCCTAGTATTGTTAGAGTACTTTAGGTATTAGGCTTTAGGTTTTAGGCTTTAGGTATATAGCTATCAACTATCCACTATCCACTATCCACTATCCACTAAATTATGGATTGGCAATTACTAGCATTAACTTTCACGACGGTATTCATCGCGGAAATCGGTGACAAAAGCCAACTAGCCGCGATCGCGTTAGGTGGTAGCACTCAGCATCCTCGTGCTGTATTTTTTGGTTCGGTGGTGGCGTTATTATTGGCTAGCTCGATCGGTGTCATAGCAGGTGGCGAAATGGCGGCTTTTTTGCCGACTAAGTTACTCAAAGGCTTGGCTGCGCTCGGTTTTGCACTGCTGGCGGTGCGACTGTTATGGCCTGATGCGGAGTAGTGACAATACGCATTTTGTTAGTCAGCGACTGTTCGCGAAGCGTTCCCGAAGGGTAGTCGCCGCTGGTGATGCAAAGTCCGCCTACGCGGACTAAATATATCAGTCCGCGTAGGCGGACTTCGTATCACTAGCAGCGGTTTCTAACCGCTGAGATTATAGGTAGCAACTTGGGTTATTTACGAATCGGACGATCGCGATTATATTGGCTGAACTTGAGTTCTTCGAGTGCCAAAAATGCGGACGAGCATTGCGATCGAAACTAATAATGTGAGGAATAAATATCCCCATTCCAGCCGCGCTCGTCTGCCAAATTCGACGGCAAATATCAGCCAAAAATAGTACATTCCCGCCGTATGCAGTACCCGCCAAGCACGCCGCCCAATCACTTTAGCTGTTGCAGAGAACGAGGTAATTGTCATCGCGAGTAAAAAGGCGTAGCCTAAAATTGCCAAGGGATTGGCACTGAAGGCTTGTTGGCGAATGGCTAGCTGCAATGTGGAAAAAGCGATCGCATGATATGTGTGGGATACTGCCATCGACAAGCCCAGGAAGCGGCGATTTTGCACCATCCATAGCGACAGGGGCGATTGCCATAACCGTCGCAGTGGTGCCGCAATAAAGGCGAGCAAAAATAGCAGACAAGAAGATCTCGCTGTCAGTCGCACCAGAATGAGTGTAGATGTTTCTGTCAACCCCATGCTGCTCAAAATCGCTACCACAGCAACTCCGAGCGCGATCGTGACTGTCATTACTATTGGCCATCCTTTCATCCTGTCAACCTCCGCTCGTGTAGATTGTATTTGCATCTACTTTATCGATCGAGCCGAGCTGCTGTCTTGTCTGTGCTTGCGAACTTTGTCCTAAAACCGCGATTTAGATGCGATCGCGATATTGTTTGGGCGTGCAATGGGTGTGTTGATGAAAAATGCGGGTAAAATGACTTTGAGTTTGAAACCCGACTCGATGGGCGATCGCGACAATTGGTTGAGAGGTGGTTTTTAACAGGATTTGAGATCGGGCGATCCGCTGTTTGAGGATGTATTGATGCGGTGTGATTCCAAACGTGCGGCGAAATACCGTGGCAAAGTGATGAACGCTCAGATCGACTACTCGACTCAATCGGGCTACCGTCAGCTCCTCACCCAAATAAGCCTCGATATAATCTTTAATGCGATCGGTATCGCGCGGCGATAATATACCTCCGACAGATGCGAGCTTCGCCGTACTGTAGTTTTGGGCTAGATGTGCGGACAAGGCAATTGAGATCGAATCGGCATAGAGTCTGCCTTCTGCACCGCTACATTGCCACTCTCGATACAATGCCAATCCCATTTGGACGATTAACGGATCTCGCACCTGGATCTGCGGTACCAATTGTTTGCCAGGAGCTAGAGTCTTAGTCTGTGCTGGATGCAGAAATAGTTCTAAGAGTAATACTTCGGACTCGATGTAGACGTGTGGAAATAGCTCTGTCTGAGGGATGATGGCGACATCGCCTGCTTGATAGTCCACTGATTGCCAACCGTTGGCTGTTTTGTAGCTACAGCTAAAGTTGTCGAGCGCGATCGTTAGAAAATGAAAATTCATCGTTGCTGCGGGCATTTCCCCGCGCGGTTCCCGCTCTAAAATTAAATTCACCCCTTCCCAGCCGGATTCAAAACTACTTGCTAGGTGGAGGTGTTCGGGTTCGAGATCGGACATAGATATTTGCGCTGAAGATCGGGTGGTACGCTGCTCCGCCAGAGCGGTTGACACGGCAGGTAAAAGCTCGATCTCCATCCCGCTCCAATACTTCTTGGTTAAGAACTGCTGACGACTCAAGTCGCCGCTAGTGTTGTGAAGTCCACCTAAGCGGACTTCATATTGTTCGTCCCGATTTTAATCGGTACCTAACTTAACCGAGAAGTATTGCATCCCGCTCGATCTTTTACCTAATACTAAGGGTTTAAAGCCCCCACATTTCGGATTGTTATTAAAACGGAATTTAAATATCCGTCTTAACAACTATCAACTATCAATTATCAACTATCAACTAATTAACCGAGCTGGTTAACCTTAAAAGAACCAGCAAATACTGTGGCTGGATGTTTAATATTCTCGATCGGTTTGCGCGTATCTGTAATTAACCAATCCAATGAAGTGGCTTGGAGATCGATCGTCGCACCATCTTTATCGACACAATATCGTCCGAATACTAACTTGTCAGTTAACTCCACATCAGCAATCCGAGAATACTCAAAGATGACACTATTATTGATGTGTGCGCCACTACAAATATGGCAATTACGACCGATCATCGCTGGGCCAGTAATTTTGGCTCCATCTTCGATTTTGGTCATCCCACCAATATAAACTGGGCCAGTAATATCTACCTTGTCCCAATTAACAGCAACATTAATTCCGGTAAAAATTCCTGGTGCTACCTCAGTTCCAGGAATCGGCACATTTTTTACTTTACCCATTAAAACACTGCGAATTGCTTGCCAATAGTCGGGGACTTTGCCAATATCTACCCACTGAAAATCCATCGCGATCGCATAAAAAGGCGCACCCATTTCTACCAATTTAGGAAATAGATCGCCCCCAATATCATATTCTTCACCAGAAGGAATGTAATTGAGCACCTCTGGCTCAAAAATATAAATCCCCGTATTAATATTTGTACTCAGTGCCTCTTCTACTGTGGGTTTTTCTTGGAATGCTTGAATTCTACCGTTTTCATCGGTGACCACTACCCCATAACTGGAAACTTCATCGCGCGGTACCGATTTGGTCACGATCGTGGCGAGGGAGCCTTTTTCGCGATGCCATTTTACGGCGGCGGTGAGGTCGAGATCGATCAGTGCATCACCACATAGCACTACAAATGTATCGTCAAAGAAGGGATAAAAATCTTGAATTCGGCGCATCCCACCAGCCGAACCCAGAGCTTTTCCCTCTAATTCTCCATCCTCGCGAATCTTGCCCTCAAATGAATAGGCAATTTGGACGCCAAACCTTTGTCCATCGTGAAAATAGCTTTCAATCTCCTTGGCAAGATGGCTGACATTGACCATAATTTCAGTGAAATCATGCTGCTTGAGCAAGTCCACCAAAAACTCCATCACTGGCTTGTGTAGTATAGGAATTAAGGGTTTGGGAATAGTATAAGTAATGGGACGCACTCGGGTACCTTTCCCAGCAGCCAGAATCATTGCTTTCATATTAAATTTTGAATACTTGAACTCCCTGTCCCATCTACTGTAGCAGCGATCGATTGTTATCTGCACCACGCTATTACTCGTAATCTAGAGGAGATAGCTAGTTCATTTCTACCGATTCTTCTTGCAGTCTGCGGATGGTCAGGGTTTGATAAAAGTCTGTTTGATAGAGTTCGACCTTAGATTGGGCCGATAGTAGTAATAGTGCCCAGAATACACCTACTCGATCGTGATTTGCTCCATGTTCTTGTCCGGGGGCGGGCGGAAACTTTGCAGACCAGATATTTACTAGATCTTCAAGAGTCCAACAATCGGTTTCACTAGTATATGTGACTAGAAACTCGGCCACAAGTGCCGCCATTTCGGTTAAATTCTCATCGTGAGCCAGTCCGACGATGGTTTGAGTGGCTTTCTTCACCGACATCGCTTTGCTCTTGATCGAGCGACGCCGCAATGTTGGCTCGGCAATTTTATCAGCGATTTGGCTCAGTTGCAGAATCAGATCTTGGAGCGTTACCGGACGAGTTTGGGGCGGGGGCGAGGTCAGTCTGCGCCGAATGTGTCGCTCCAAGTTACGCGGTAGCCCTGTAGTCCCGATCTCTTCAAATTCGATATCTTCTTCGATAAAGTCAAAATCTTCTGTCTGAGATTGACTTTGTTCTAAACTCTGGGCTTTGAGTAACACTAGCATTGCCGCCCACAGAAAGGCTTGTCCGGATTGAGAAAGGTTGGCTTGCTTGTGCGCTAGAGTTTGATTGGCTTGGAGTGGCAGTTTGCTCAGGTGCAGATCGATCGCATCAATAACTTTGACATCCCACGGATCGATTTCGCCGCGCTGGGCGAGATCGATGAGCATGGCAATTCCCATCTGTGCGAGGGTATGGGGATCTACTTGTGGTTCGACTGAAGGAGAGAAGTTCTCCCGATGGGGGGTGGCGACCATTTAGTTGGGAGTTGGGAGTTGGGGTACGCTCTGGTTCAAACTCGAGCGTCGAGTTCAAACGGGGGAATTAAGCTCCACGATTGCGGTGTAGCTTAATTGGTAACTTTACATCAAATTCAGCATAATTAACGTTGCAAAATCGGGTATTTTATGAATTCTACCTTACGGAAATTACTACTCGATCGCATCTTGCCGAAAGTACTAGTCACCCCTCGGTTCTGACTCCCTGTCCGATCTCACTCAAATCTGGGTCGCGCTCACAAGCGCGAGACGCTCTGAACTATCGATTTAGAAGGTATCTACAATGTTGGTGCTGTTGGGTAGAGCAAAGCGAAACCCAACCTACATCATCTCCCCCCTCCCTACTCCTCCACCCGATAACCGAGTTCTGCCAACCGCAAGCCAGATTGCCGCCACTTAGGTTGCACTTTGACAAATAATTCTAAATAAACCTTACCTGCAATCAGTTTTTGCATTTGCTCTCTGGCATTAGAGCCGATTTGCTTGAGCATTTGGCCGCTTTTACCGATGAGGATGCCTTTTTGGGAGTCGCGTTCGACATAAATAGTCGCTAGGACTCGAGTAATTTTGGCATCTTCTTGGACCCGATCGATCGTAACTGCCACAGAATGCGGTAATTCTTCACGAGTGAGCAAAATGATTTGTTCGCGAATTAGTTCGCCCATGATAAACCGTTCTGGTTGGTCTGTAACCAGTTCTGGCGGGTAATAGTAAGGGCCAGTGTCGAGATTTTCGCTCAGACTAGCTTGCAGTCGATCCAATCCTGTCTCAGCAGTAGCGGAAAAGTTGACTACCTGCCAGTTATGAGTTTGGGCGAGTTCGAGATAGCTAGCATCGATGGCTTCCAAGTGAGAGCGGCTCAAATCTGTCCGCAAATCGATTTTGTTGATTCCCAGAATAATCGGCACCTGGACATTGATTAGCAACTCAGCGATAAACCGATCTCCACCGCCAGCAATCTCCGTGCCATCAACTACAAACAATACGACATCTACCGCCCCGATCGCGCTTTGAGCGTTTTTCACCAAGACTTCGCCGAGTTTGTGATGGGGTTTGTGAATCCCAGGGGTATCGACAAAGATCATTTGCGCCGTATCGGTGGTAAGGATGCCCTGTAAGCGGTTGCGAGTCGTTTGAGGGACTGGGGAGACGATCGCAATTTTTTGACCGATTAGTTGGTTCATCAGCGTCGATTTACCCACATTCGGTCTGCCAATAATCCCGACAAATCCCGATCGAAATCCCTCCGGTGCAGCCGGAATCAATCCTAAACCTAAATCCTGTGCTGGATTCGTGACACTATCTTGTTGAGCTGCTAGGTACGCTTCAACTACGGATCGATCGTTTGGGGTTACTGGCTCGGCTCGCTCGGTCATTGGCTTCTCGCTGGTGATTCTCCTTTCGATCTTACCGCAGCGATCGCGCATACTGGCTCTGTCGAGGTAATGCTTCACCAAAGGCAGTGGGCAGTGCTTCGGCACCACGCCAACGCAAAGCGCAGCCTCAGCAGACGCTTTGCGCTTCCGACTTGGCTTTGCAACTGAGGGCAAAAGGCACACAGGCAGCGATTCGCGCCTGCATTTGTGCCCCAACGCTTAAGCGCGAGCCAGACAGAAAGTAGAAGATCGAACACAGATGTCCAGATAGCTTAATTAAACTCTACTTTCATCGGTTGATGAAATACAATTGCTGGTTCTAGCTTTTGCCAAAAATTTTGGATGTGATAACTGACCAATTCCGAATGAATGTGATGAAAGAAATGTCCCCCGGTTGAGACTCGCCAGATTTCATCTACTGGTTTAAAGTAATTAATCCATTTGGATAAAGCAGATGACTTAATAACAGGATCGGATTGACAAGCACATATCATCAACGGCATATCCACACCGCCTGCTGGTAAAAGAGTAGATTGAAATAGTGAATGACTCGATGGAGCTTCGACTAAATCTCGCTCCATTCGCTCGACTAAATCGCACACATGACGAGCTGAAGTACCTGGAAACAGATCCGTAGAAATTGATTTTAAAATATGCGCTCGACTATACGGTAAAGACCACAATCGATCGTAATAATAAGAATGCCAATTAATTCCCGGTCTTACGGCAACGCTCAATAGGGTTAATGAGGCAACTCGAGCGGGATACAGGCGCGCGTACACTAACGCAATCGTTCCACTGATGCCATGTCCGATGAGATGCACTGGCTCGGCTAGCTCGGCTATGTAGTCGTGTAATAATTTAACGGCTCCATCAATGGAACTACTTTCATCTAGAGTTTGTTGGTATTCCCATAGCTCGACTTTGACGACTTGAGATAGATGATTGATGAGGCGGCGATGGAAATACTTGAGACTAGGACTAGCACTAATCCAGAGAAATTTAGGCCGATTTGTCATTATACTTATTATTTGAAAAATGTCCGACTGTCTCACCGCCGCGTGCGGAGATTTTGGCTGCTAAAATCTCGATCGAGATCTTGTCGATCGACCGATCGCCAAGTTTATTCTGAACTATTCTCACAATACATTCCGTTTTACCAGTCCGATCGTCAAAAAACAGTTCAATTGTGACATATTAGTCATTCTAATTAATAAATATTTAATAAGTTAGCGCGTTTTATCTGAATACTCAATCCCGATGCGGCGACACGAGCGTCGTCAGCCAAAATTGCTCCAGCTTCAATTCGGCTCATCTTCACCGCCGAGTTCGTAAGTAAAACCAAAATAGGTCATGCACCACCACCAAGTAAAATTAACCCAATTCATCAGTGTCTATCCTTAATATGTGTTCGATGTATTAATGTTTAACATCCCCGCGCCACCATCGAGTCCGACAAGATCGCTCGCGATCGTTACAGGACTTGTTAGCGTCGATTCGCTACTTACTCCCAATTCGATCGCCTATTCACTAAATAACTATTTATGTCAATAATTTTTAGCAATCTCAACCGCAAAACTGAATTACTGCCAACCGAGCGGGACAATTAATTCCTGTAGGCAGATCGGCTTGCTGAAATGGTAGTCAGGACTTTTAGATCTAGACCTCACGACTGCCTAAATTTTGGCGATCGCCAGATCTCAATCCGATTTAGCTTATTGACTATTAATTTCAACAAGCTCTAAAAAATTCTATCACAACTATTGAGAATAACTATCATTTACTTGAAGTAAAGTTTTATGAAGTTCGCGCCATTGCGCCGATGAAATTCTGCCAGCTAAAATTTGGACGCCAAATTTTGACTCGATTCCCGATCCAAAACTCAAAATATCTGGCACTGGATTGAGAATTCCTAGCTAATATGGGTAACATGAGAAAGGAGTACTTACTCGCCGATATCGCGCTCACACCGAATCATATGCGAAGCGACTTAAATGCGACGGAAACGAATATCGAGGGAAGAGGCTACGCCAACGATCTTCGCCTAGACGAACGCTTAGCCAAATTTGCCGAATCGCCGCAAACTGGAGTCTGGAACCATTTAGACAAATGGCAACTAATCGAGGATGTTCGCGATAGGCTTACTAATCCTTACCAAATCCAACAGGGAGAACAGCCTTTTTGCGGCCCTGCTGCGGTAGTATTTGAACTAATTCGCAAACAACCCGATCGCTATATCGATATCTGTCAAAGCTTGTACGAGTATGGGAGTTTTGATGGCTACACCAAAAAAATTGTCGCCTCTGGCAGGTTGTGCCGCAGTTATGGCAACCTGAGAATGCCGCAGGTTGATTGGATGCTACTGGCAACCCTCCGCGATTGTGCCAATAAAATCGTGCCCGTGCATCCCAAAGCTCCCAGACTGCTCCGCGAACTCGGTGGCATCACCAAGCCCTGGGAAATCAATGGTTGGGTACGAGAACTATTAGGTTATTCCCAGACAAAATCTCATCCAACACCTCTATCTGGCGAATTTCGCGCGCTGCAAGAAGCCGATAATACGATTAAAGCTGGTGGTGTAGCGTTCGGGTTGATCAATTCGCAAGGTTTGCTCGGCAACAACTCATTTATCGCGTCCCGATTTCATCGGGTTTTTCCCAATCATTGGGTGACAATTTTGGGTAATATCTCGATCGAAGCTCCGACTAAAATCACTAAAAATAAGCAAAGTCGAGTCCAATTCGATATGTATTCCTGGGGTCGCAAAATTCACGTCAATACCGACGCATCGACGATTAAAGATTTTTTCTGGGGAGTCGCAGTAGGAAGTTAAAGGGCGACACTATTTAGATTATTTATAAAACTACCTCAATCTAGGGTTGCTTTCGATTGGGAATTACTTGAATTAGCCCAGTTTGAAAAGCCTCATCATAAGTGATAACAGGCATATGCTCAATTTCGGCTTGTGCCATTATCATTCTGTCAAAAGGATCGCGATGAGCGATAGGCAAGCTGCCAGCTCTGAGTGCATGAGCCGAGGTAATGGCAAGTTCGATAAATTTGGCTCGATGCAATATCTGTGAATATTCTTCGACAATCTGTTTGGCTTCGGGAAGTTTACCGATGCGATATTTAGTTGCAATTTCCCATGCAGAAACGCTACTGACTATAATACGATGAGCGGGATTACGAATGATATCTTGGCATTCGGCGTTGAGTTTGGGATCGTTAAATAGCCACCACAGCAGGATATGGGTATCGATGAGATAGTTTACTCCCATTGCTGGAGTTCCTCTTCTGGTAGTGGCTCAAAGAAAGCATCTCCTAGTTTTCCTGTTAGTAAGCCAGGGCTGCGCGGTTGTGCCTGTTCTTGACCTAAACCCAGACGAAAATAGTGAATCAAATCGTAAATTTCTGCAAGTTTATCTTCAGGAATATCTTGCAGTTCTTGGTATATTTTTTGAATGAGCATATATTTAATTATTTAATCAGTGATGTTCGATCCGATCGGTGGCATTGATTTTTTAAGAGAAATTACTTGTACATTAATTGAGATTTTACCCAAGATAAAATCCTAAGTAATTGCATCCAAGATTTTAGCCTACCCCAATGTAAAGCAATTAGAGAAATCATTGTCTTGTTTTGAATTTGTTTTTTTGGCAACCCCAATTTACTCCATCCATATTTTTGCTCGCTAACAAATCCTCTCCATTCCTCATCTATTCCTGCTTCAAGCAATTTAATAATGATAAAGCCTCTCCATTCTTCATCTATTCCTATTTCAAGTAATTTAAAAAAATGATTTGATATAGGAATACTGAATGTAGAAGAAACAAATAATATTACAGGAATATTAAATGATATGTTTCTCAACAAAGCTATTGCTTTATAATTTAACAATGTTATAGCTCTTGATTTTAATAATGATATATTCCTGTCCAGATTCGATAACGACATGTTTTCAAATGACAAGTCATCAAATAAAGGACTAAATGTCTCGAACTCATTTTTAAAAGCTGTAATAAGATCGTCAATAAAAGCCATGTTTTTATTTTTATCTATGTATTAGCAAATATTGGACTCAATGACAATTGTTGACGATACTGTTGTGTTGCTATCAAGGCTTGCTCACCATCGGCAGAGATTGCATAGTAACGTCTTCTGGCACCACCAGATTCTTCGCCTAGAGCTTCCTCCCCCCAACGAGCAGTAACTAAACCTTGTTGCTCCATTCGTTTGAGTGCGGGATACAAACTACCCACGCCAATTTCTCTGCGATTGGTTTCTTTATTAGCCTTATTAATTCGATTGAGAATATCTAATCCATAGACACCCTGAGAGTGTCCCCAAATTACGGTCAAGATATCTTCTTCTGTAGCGGATAGGATTATTACTCCTCCGTCTTGTTTCTTTGCCATATTAGTTACTTTGCTTTGCTAGCTGATACACCGACTGAATTGGCTTTTTGAGCAGAATGAGAATCGAGTGCATTTTGCCCAAACCAGACCAATACTGCTGCAATCACCGCAATACCGATTCCTCGCAGCCATACATCTCTCGACTCTAACTGCTGTTTCATGTGCTCGATCTCTTTCTCTAGCACCGCGATCTTGGTTTGGAGACTACTAACGTCTTTTCCTAGTATATCTATTTCTTGCACGATATGTACCTGTTAACCAACTATACTACTTTAGTAAGATTATTGCATAACTATCATACTTTTGCAATAATATTGTCAAAAACTATTCTACCTTCTAACCAAAATCATGCAAACCCATCTGCCGCAAGGAGACGCTCTCTCTGCGACATATGCGCCTCTGCGGTTAAAATAATGCGATGATTACTTGCTTTGCTCAAATACCGCCCTGAACTATAAGTTCTGGATAATAGCAAAAGTTCATTGAAATGAACTCTTGGAGAATCATGCAGTCCTCTTCACTTCGTGACGCTTTGCGAACAGAGGGCTTTGGCTATTAGCCCCGAATTCATTCGCGGGCGGTTCGAGACTAAGCAACTCAAATCTTTACTAGAATAAGAAATAACGCTGCGCCATCGGTAAAACAGTTGCAGGCTCACAAGTAAGTAACTCTCCATCGGCTCTTACCTCATAAGTTTCGGGATTGACTTCGATCCGAGGTAACGCATCATTTAACTTCATATCCCGCTTGCTAACTTGACGAGTTCCCGATACCGCTAGTACCTGTTTTTGCAACTGTAATTGTTGTGCTAGCTCTCGTTCCATTGCTACTTGAGACAGAAACGTAAAAGCAGTATTAGTTCTTGCACCACCATAACTGCCAAACATTGGGCGCATGTGGACGGGTTGGGGTGTGGGAATACTGGCATTGGCATCGCCCATCTGCGCCCAGGCTATCAGCCCACCTTTAATTACTGTCTCTGGTTTGATGCCAAAAAATGCAGGTTTCCACAAACATAAATCGGCAATCTTACCAGACTCGATCGAACCCACATAATTAGAGATACCATGAGTAATTGCGGGGTTGATTGTATATTTAGCAATATAGCGTTTGGCACGTAAATTATCGGCTGGTTGACTATCTTGAGGTAAACCACCGCGTTGGACTTTCATTTTGTGGGCGGTTTGCCACGTCCGAATAATTGTTTCGCCAATTCGCCCCATCGCCTGGGAATCGGAAGAAATCATACTAAATGCGCCCAAATCGTGGAGAATATCTTCAGCGGCGATCGTTTCGCGGCGAATTCTCGACTCGGCAAAGGCAACATCTTCGGGAATACTGGGACTGAGATGGTGACACACCATCAACATATCCAAATGTTCGTCGAGGGTATTGAGCGTGTAGGGACGAGTGGGATTGGTAGAAGAGGGCAAGACATTGGCTTCGCCACAGACGCGGATGATATCTGGGGCGTGTCCGCCGCCCGCGCCTTCGGTATGATAGGTGTGAATCGTTCTACCTTTAAAAGCACCGATCGTGGTTTCGACAAATCCGGCTTCGTTGAGGGTATCGGTGTGAATTGCCACTTGGACATCATATTCATCCGCGACGCTCAGACAAGTATCGATCGTGGCGGGTGTAGTTCCCCAATCTTCATGCAATTTTAACCCGATCGCACCTGCTTGGACTTGCTCGACTAAACCTTGCGGCTGAGAGCTATTGCCCTTGCCCAACAAGCCGATATTCATCGGAAAAGCATCCACCGCCTGCAACATCCGGTACATATTCCAGACGCCAGGAGTACAGGTAGTAGCATGAGTTCCGGCTGCTGGCCCCGTACCGCCACCAATCATGGTGGTAATACCGGACGCGATCGCCACTTCAATCTGTTGAGGGCAGATAAAATGAATGTGGGTATCGATACCCCCCGCCGTCAAAATCGACCCCTCCCCGGCGATAATTTCGGTGCCTGGGCCGATAATTATATCGACGTTATCTTGAATATAAGGATTTCCGGCTTTGCCGACTTTGTAAATCTTGCCATCCTTAATGCCGACATCAGCTTTGACGATGCCCCACCAATCCAGAATCACGGCATTGGTAATCACCAAATCTACTGCACCATCAGCATTAGAAATCGGCGATTGTCCCATTCCATCCCGAATTACCTTGCCGCCGCCAAATTTAACTTCATCCCCATAAGTCGTAAAATCGCGCTCGATTTCGATGAATAATTCGGTATCTGCAAGGCGGACGCGATCGCCTGTAGTCGGCCCGTAGGTTTGAGCGTAGGCGCGGCGATCCATTCGATAACTCATAATTTAACCAGGGGATTACATACGGGTAACAATCGGGATTTTACTCGAAAAGGAGCGATCGGCGTACCGGAGTTAACACTATGACACTTGCTTCGATCTCGATTTGGGTGTAGTTTTGCGCGGACGCGATTTTTTAGGCACGACTGTCTCCGCTTGGGCGGGGGCTGCTTGCGGCTCTGTAGCTGTTGAAAGTGGGGGCGTCTGTGCGGGCAGAACTGGCTCTGGTGTTTTAACTTCTGGGAGTTTTGCCTGTTGTGTGGGGATAACTGGCTCTATTGCTTTAACTTCTGCGAGTTGTACCTGTTGTGAGGGGAGAGCTAGATCTGGTGCTTTAACTTCTGCGAGGTTTACCTGCGCCACGGGGAGGACTGGCTCTGGTGTTTTCATCTCTTCGAGTTTGACCTGTTGTGCGGGGATGAATGACAATTTGTGTTGGTAATTAGAAGCTACAGCTAATACTACGCCCAAAACTAAATAAACGGGAAGGGGTAAATCGATCGCTTGAATCGATTGATATAATTGGGCGATCGCTAACAGAATGAAGAAGATCGCAATCCAAAATTGAGCCATATATTTAGAATTTGGGGTGACTGAATCGTATCGCTGTCTGTGAGAGGGAATAGTGGATAGTGGATAGTGGATAGTGGATCGAGAGTGATTGTCTATTTTTTGCTCTAGAAAGAAAGTGTTGGGCGGGGAGCGTCGATATTTGTGCGAACGGTATCCGAACCAATCTCAATTGTCAAGGGTGGAAAAACGGACATCACCTAGTGACAAAAAGAAAGAGTCTATCTATAAAAATATCGTATTTATGACATTCATGATTTTTGGATAAAGATGATAAGCTGTTATGCGACGAGTTAGGAAACCTTAACTTTGGCAATTGTCGAAATAACCCCCGATTTCTCTAGTTTAACAACTGTCGATCGACTCCTAGAGTTGCTCGACGATCGACCGGACGGCATCACAATTAAGGAATTATCCGATACCTTAAACCGTCCGATCTCCATGCTCCAAATTTGTCTGAAAATTGCGATTGCTAGCCGAAAAGTAGCTGTCAAACAGCGCGAATTTGGTGGGCAATTAGCAAAAGTGTATGTCTTGAGAACAGCGGCGACTCAACCGCAGCATCAGCTTCGGCGCACAGCCGCTCCTAGTTATAGTAGCGTAACACCGATGCACTTGCGGGAAGTAGCTGGATTGACAAAAGTACAACTGGCGATCGAATTGGGCTTGAGTGTCAGAACGATTAATGACTGGGAGCAAAAACGCTCTCAGCCAAGATTAGTTCCCTCTCAACTCAAACAGATGATGTCCGTGTATCAATGTACTCTCGACGAACTAATTGCGGCATTTGAGTAGGTAACGCAAGTTACTAGTCGATAATTGTTAGTGAGTATAGAGGGTAGATGGTAGAAATTTGTTACAAAGTACTAGCTTTTTCCCGCTTACTACTTACTACTCCCTACTCCCTACTCTCTAAATTCACAAATAACTTATAACTAGTAACTTGAGCTATGTATTAAATAATACCTTTCTACCCGACATCGCTTGTAATTTAATTATTGGCGGCCCCAATGTATAAGTATCCCGCTCGACGATCGCCCCGATTTCGAGTGGGGATTTTTGTTTTTTGATGCGGTCTAAAAATTGGACGTAGGTAGCCAATTGTCCGTCGCCGATCTGGGGTCGATCTTCCAAAATTCCCGCCCGTCTGGCGCGTAGTTGAGCGGTGACGATTAAAATATTTAATTGCTGGCGAATTTGTTCTTCATTCATCTTAGTCGGATCGATACTGATTTCGGCAATTTGCTCGTTACGAGCGAATAATTGACGATCGGGAGTAGCATCGATAAATACCTGAATATTGCGATCTCCGACGACATAATTACCTAGCGAAAAAATCCGCACCACATAATTCTGACGTCCGCTTATTTGTTTTTTGAGTTGAGTAAGTCGCTCTGGCGTAATTTCCAGAATTTTTGGCTGGCGTTGACTCAGCCTCTCAGAATGAGCATCTTTGGTGTTGGGATTGGTGGCTTGTAAGGCATTGCGATTGGCTTGAGCCAGTAAACTATCGATTTGCTGGGATACAGTTTCAGTACTGTTGCTTTTGATAATAGTACTGGCAAGAACTTGATTGCGGAGAATGCCAACATTTCCTTGCCGAATTTTCTGATATTCTCGTTCGATGTTATTAACTTCTCGTTCGAGCGAAGCCAATCCTTGCTGATTAATTTTAATTTGCAACTCGATTTTTTTCAGTTGTCTATCTCTGAGCTTTAATTCCATCGTCCGAGTTTGAAATTCTCGCTCTAGCTGCTGATGCTGCTTATCTTTTTCTTTGAGCTGTGCTTGGCGCACGGCAAGTTTGGCATCGAGCTGTTCGATTTGAGTCTTGAGATTGAACAGTTCTGTTTGCTGGACTTGCAGTTGGGCTTCGAGATTGCTCGATCGAGCCAACCGTTGTTCGAGATTTTGACTTAATTTTTTATCACTATTTTCATAATCTTGCAAGCTTTTAATTTGACTGATGAGATTGGGATTGGGAGTAGGTCGTTCGAGTCGCTGTTGCAGTTGAGATTTTCGCTTATTATTAATTGCAATTTGCTGTTTTAACGGTACAACTTCGCTGTCTAAATATTTAATTTGTTGTTTGAGTTCTAAAACTTGCTCGTAAATCACTTGCTGTTGCGTTTTGAGATCGCGGCGTTGGCGAGAGATTTCTGTCACCTCCTGTACTAGCTCGTTACGTTCTGTGGAGACAGATTGGAGTTGCTGTTGGGTATTCTTAAAATTTTGGGTAGCAACCGATTGTTTGAGCAACTCATCTTTGAGCGAGTTATTGATGCCAGAGAGCAAATTTTTGGCTTCCGACTGCTCGTTCCGAGCAACTTCTAGTTCTCGCTGCACGCGATCTTTTTGTTCGAGGGCGCGCGCGAGATTTTCTTTGGTATCGGAGAGTTTGCGCTGGATCTTTTGAAGATCGAATACGCCCATGCGGAGTTGTTCGCTAGCTCCAAAAATCAGTGTGAGTACGGAGGCCGAGATCAGTGTGCCAGTAACGATCGTTACCAATGTCGCGGTTTGACGCGGACGTAATTTAAATAGCGATAGTCTAGCTTTACCAACCCGCGTGCCAATTCGGTCGCCAGAAACTGCGACGATCCCGCCCAAAATCAAAATTGCCCCGATCAGGATATAGCCGCTGGTCATAAAATCTAATTAATAGTCTTGGGGGTGATTTTTGTGGTGGGAGAGGGGAAGAGGGGGAGATGGGAGCGTTAGCTTTTCTGGAAACCCACGGGTTTAGCGGATCGGGATCGAGAAACTGCGACGATCCCACCCAAAATTAAAATTGCCCCGCTCGGGATATAGCCGCTGGTCATAGAATCTAGTTAGTGGTCTTGGAGGTGAGTTTTTGGTGAGCGGGAGAGGGGGAGAGAGGGATCGTTAGCTCGTCGGCAAAACCAACGGTTTAACGATGGAAACCCAGCGGTTTAACGATCGAGATAGAGAGAAAAGACAGCGGGGAGCGCGGGGACGATACCAGAACTGGTGTTGTCTGGTAACAAGCAAAGAACTGGTCACTAACCAGCTTTAAAGCGTTAGTGACACGATCCGAGATTGGGGTGCGATCCCCACTGCAAGCAGGGGTAACCGATAGCTCAAATTAGTGTGAAGTCGTGCTAGCGCGTAGCATCTGACGATCGGAACTCATCAGCGGATTCCGGTACGGGCTGACAGATCGATCGTCTTGTAGCAGGCTACAAACCCGATTTTTAGTTAAGGTTTGTGCGATCGATTGTGAGGGGATTGACATTTATGATATCACAGTCAATCTTCACAGCGGAGACGGTAGCGATCGACTAGCTAAAGTTTAACCGATTGCCAATTGCAAATAAATATTACCGTAGATTGATTGTCGATCTGCTCCAATGTGCCATAGAATCTAGGGATTGGTTGTAGTGGATTAGTTGCCAATGACTTTGGGTCTGGGGTTTGATTCCCACTTTACTGCATCCTGGTTACGCCAAAGTTTAGACCTAGGATTAGTAATTGCCCTCACTTTTCTGGTGTTATTGGCGGTCAGAGATCGTCGAACATTGTGGATGGTAAGAGGGCTAATTGTGTTGATAGTGGCTGCCGCGCTCGGTCAACAGTTGCAATTTCAGTTATTAAGCTTCGTACTCGACAAGCTGGTTGTCGGCGCGGCACTAGCGATGTCCGTTGTTTTTCAGTCCGAATTTCGCCGCTTTTTGGAGCAATTAGGACGGGGGCATTTACTACCTTCGTTCCGCCAAACTCGCCGGACGAGCGAAACTACAGATCGATCGCTCGATCGGATTGTCGAGGCAGTCAAGGAGTTATCGCAACAACGGATCGGTGCGTTGATGATCCTCGAAACCAACGAGATGATGGACGAGCGAGATTTTGCCGTGCCGGGGGTAAAATTAGATGCCGAGCTATCGAAGGAACTGATCCAAACTATTTTTCAAACTACGACTTTACTACACGATGGTGCGGTATTTATTCGCGGCGATCGAGTGGTATCGGCAGGTGTCATTTTACCATTATCCGATCGAACTGCTTCTCGGCAGCTAGGAACTAGGCATCGAGCGGCAATGGGAATTACCGAGCGGACGAACAATTGCGTGTGTATCGTCGTCTCTGAAGAAACGGGATCGATTTCGCTAGCTGAGGCGGGAATGCTCGATCGACCCCTGACTAGCAGTAAACTGAAAGAGCTATTAGAAACCCGGTTTGCCCCGATTAGCGAACGCGAATCAGTCGCACCGAGTTTGTTTAGCTTCGGGCGTAAATTCAGTCTCCGCGTGATTAAGCTATGCCGTCGCCTGCTACAATTGCCGGAAAACAAATGAACTATGAATGCACCCCTGCTCGCAATTCATAATTCATAATTTATAATCCACAACTCCTCAGATGACTTCCAAAACAACCAGTCTCATCGAACTACCTGCCGATTTAGATTGTACTCAGTTACCACAACATGTAGCCGCGATCATGGATGGGAATGGCAGATGGGCGAAACAGCGGGGATTTCCCCGGATGATGGGGCACAAACGCGGTGCGGATGCGCTCCGAGATCTGTTGCGGTGCTGCAAAGATTGGGGGATCGGTGCGCTGACTGTTTATGCCTTCTCGACCGAAAATTGGGGCAGATCGATGGAGGAAGTCGATTTTTTGATGACTCTATTTGAAAATCTATTTCAGTTGGAGTTAGCTGAAATGGTAGCGGAAGAAGTTAAATTAGAAGTTGTCGGCGATTTAGCCAATCTTCCGCCATCGCTATACGATGCGATCGATCGGGCAAAAACCGCTACCCAAGACAATCAAGGCGTGCGCTTTACCGTTGCGATCAATTATGGCGGCAGACAAGAAATCGTCCGTGCCTGTCAGGCAATTGCCACTCAGGTGCAGCAAGGACTGATTAAGGCGATCGAGATCGACGAACACTTACTCTCAAAACACTTACACACTGCCGATCTCCCCGATCCCGATCTCTTGATTCGGACTAGCGGCGAAATGCGGATTAGTAACTTTTTGTTGTGGCAGTTGGCTTACGCCGAAATCTATGTTACCGATACATTATGGCCAGATTTTGACAGACGCGCATTTCACAAAGCACTGCTTAACTATCAACAACGTCATCGGCGGTTTGGTAAGGCTTAGGTTTTAGGCTTTAGGTTTTAGGCTTTAGGCTTTAGGCTTTAGGCTTTAGGCTTTAGGCTTTAGGTTTTAGGCTTTAGGTCTTGTGGGACAGTGTTCCATCCATTACCCATTACCCATTACCCATTACCCATTTATTCATCCACTCGATCGGGACTTAAGGATTTTCAGGATTAGGTTATCTGTGCTAACCAGTGTCTTCTATTTCCTCTCTCCTATCCCTGATCCCCTAAAGCCTAACGCCTATCCTCTCCTAACGCCTAACGCCTAACGCCTAAACCCCCCCATCCACCCCTACCCCCCACCGGAGATCCTGATGCAGGATTGTGATGAGTCTCGATCGAAGCATGATGAATTTCAACAATTGCAGTCCCGCTTAAAAAATTTGTGGGATAGTTTTGACGCTCAATTCGATAGCGACTGTGATATTTTAGTAGTACCTTCGCTGAGTTTAGATCGAGACGAATTAGTCAAAGTTGAAGGGTGTATTCATTACGAAGAACGGTTGTTATTTTCGCTGATGCGGTTGTCGAATCCGCGCACGCGGCTGATTTATGTTACTTCAGTACCATTGTCGCCGATGGCGATCGATTATTATTTACAACTGTTGCCAGGAATTCCGTTTTCGCACGCGCGCGAGCGATTGTTATTATTTTCTACTGACGATCGATCTCTACAACCGCTCAGTCAAAAAATGCTCGATCGTCCGCGTTTACTCGAACGAATCGCACGCGCTTTAAGACCCGATCGATCGGTGATGATTTGCTACAATTCTACGGCGGTCGAACGAGATTTGGCCGTGAAACTGGACGTACCACTCTACGCGCTCGATCCAGATTTATTATACTGGGGGACAAAAGCAGGCAGTCGGCAGATTTTCGCAGAATGTGGGCTACCCCATCCCGATGGCAGCCAGTTAGTATTTAACGATCGCGATTTGGCACAGGTGGCGGCAGAACTCTGGGAGCGACAACCGCATCTGCTCCGGATGGTAGTCAAGTTAAACGAGGGTTTTTCGGGCGAAGGTAATGCCATTCTCGATTTGCGTCCGTTGGGCAAGCCGAATAGTCCGATCGACCGAGTGCAAGCGATTTCCCAAGCTTTTGAAAATCTCAGCTTTCAGGGAGCAAACGAAACCTGGGCTAATTTTAAGGCTAAAATCGGCCATCTAGGCGCGATCGTCGAAGCTTTCGTTGAAGGGGAAGGAAAACAATCTCCCAGCGTGCAGGGGTGCATTACACCCATGGGTACGGTGGAAATTCTCTCTACCCACGATCAGATTTTGGGCGGCCCCGACGGTCAAATCTTTTTAGGCTGTCAATTTCCAGCGGCTGAAGGCTATCGTCGTCAATTACAAGATTTAGGCTTGGCAGTGGGTAAAAATCTCGCAGCTAAAGGCGCGATCGAACGGTTTGGGGTAGATTTTATGGCCGTACCAAATTCCGATGGTAGTTGGGAGTTAGAAGCGATTGAAATTAACCTTCGCAAAGGGGGGACTACTCATCCATTTATGACGCTAAAATTTCTGACCAATGGTTATTATCAACTAGAGTCAGGATTATTTTATAGTCAACAAGGTAAGCCAAAGTATTATGTTGCTTCGGACAATCTTCATAAGCCCCAATATCGCGGTTTATTACCTAACGATCTGATGGATATTATCGCGCATCATCGGTTGCATTTCGATACTAGTACCGAAACAGGAACTGTTTTTCATTTACTGGGTTCGCTATCGGAGTTTGGTAAAATTGGGTTGACAAGTATCGGTAATTCACTAGCCGAAGCTCAAGATATTTATCAAAAAGTCGAGGAAGTTTTAGACAAAGAAACTCGATCGATCGACAGTCAATCGACACTACCGATCGCTTGGAAATGTCGGTAAGTTAATTGAGAATTGATAATTATCGAAAAAGAACGACAGATGGATCGAGCGACTTCATATACAGTAAGACTTTCTCAATCCGCAATCCCCAATCCCCAATCTCCAAAGTTTAAGGCAGAGGATCGTTAACTACCGTGCCTAGATCGGCAGATTTGAGGAGAGTTTGCCACTGTGCTGCAACTTGAGGATTTGTCGGTTGCAGGCGGCGCAAATTGACTAATTCTGTTAGTGCATCTTGCCAAATTTCGGCTTCGGCATAAATTTCGGGCTTGGTTGCTGTGGATGAAGAGGCGGAAACAGCCTCTAGTTTGGCAGTTAAGGCGGCATCGGGGGCAACGCGCCGAATAATGCTATTAGTAACGAGATTGACGGCTTCTTCGGAGTCGTTGCTGCACTGGATGCTTGACGACCAGCGATAATCGCGATCGATTTCTAGTGGCGGCAATATGCCAGTCGCGGGTAAGCTTAGTGCAATTATTCGGCGTTTGCCAGCGAGTTGAAATTTAGCTTGATAAACTGTTTTATTCCCATCCTTCAAGGTAAATTCTAGAGGGACGGGACTATTTGTTGGTATAGCGGGTACTCTCAGATAAAAAGTGGGATAAGCGGTAGTTGTCACGGCAATCCCCTCTAGTGGCGTCAGCGCGATGGGAAGATCGGTTACACAATTTCCCCGCGTTGCTGCGGCTTCGCGACGGACTGGCGATCCTAGTGATGGTACTTTATAGCGTTTGGCAGCCCACCGTGCGGGAATACCATTGGCGATCGCTTCAGTTGAGATAATATTTGTAGCAAAACTGGCTACTAAGGCGATCGCCAGTCCCCAGCGATAATTTTTCCACATAAAAAGTTAATTTATTTAATTTATAGTAACCGCCAGAGTTTCGATCCTAGCTACTATATAGATGAATCAGTTGTACTGCATGATGTTCCAGAAATGTCTGCGATTGAAATCGTGGTTTGGCAATTGCTCTGGACATTTAACTACGAACAAAGCCCGCTTTAATCCCCTGGCTGGGGTCTCGCAGTTTAACTTGGGTGGGATCGTATGCACATGGCAATTCATTCGTCCAGCAGCCACGATTTTTACCGTCAACAGGTGACAAATAAATAACATCATTTACTTGATGCTCAACGGTGGTAAATCGATCGATTGCTGGCGGCAAAATCAGCATCAGATAATTCGATCGAACTTGGAGCGTCGTGGCGATTGCCACAATCAATAGTAGGAAGATCGCCACGGGTGTGGTGCGCTCGATCGATACTTTAGCCCCGATTGGATTGGTAGAAAACCGAGTGTGACAATACGTTGCTACCGCGAAGCCAGGTAACAGGAATAAGTAAGGCACCATGAACCGATTTAGGGGAGACGTCAGTAGGAAAAAACTGATTCCCACACAGGCAATTTCGATCTGCCAGATCGAAGTGAGTCGATCGATCGCACTGAGCTGCCGAGTTTTTAGCAAATAAATCGCACAACCCGCTGAAATTGCCATCGTGAGCGAGCTTGCCTTTTTACCAGAATTTTTGAGCCAATGTTGAAATGCCCACAGCCAGGGATGAATGCCCGCTGGTGGCTTGCCATACCAGTCAATCCAGTGATGGGTATCATTGGCGATCCGGAGATCGCCTCTAACTGTCCACGGTAAGTCTAGGCAAAAGGCAGTAGATGGATAGAGCGGACAGCCAGATGTGACTAGATTTGACAACAACAATGGCGTTAGTAGTAGGGTTGCCGCCGCAGCAATCGCCATCCGCTGGATAATGTGGGGATTGTATCCGGCTCGAATTAGGAACCACAGTCCAGTTACAAATAGTAGAGGTAGAGTAGTGAGCTTGATTGAGACAGCTCCAACTGCCAAAAACAGAGGCACGATCTGCCGAGATAGCGTGAATCGCTCCGTGATATCTTCGGTTTCGATGACTAAAATTGTCCAGGCGACGACCGCCACCATTAGCACTGCGGCAATATCGGGTGAGGGCGAAACTAAAATATCGGGCATGACACTAATCCGGATCGTCATAAATAACAACAGGCAACTGTCATAAATTACAACAAACCAATCACTCAGCCGTCCCTGTTGACGGATTAATCGCCAGCCACAGAGTGCCACATGTAGGACGACTAGCAAGAACACAAATCCATTGGCAGTCGCACCAGTCCGATCGATCGACCAATCAGGATTGAGCGGTGCAGAAAAGGCAAACCAGGCAGAAGTAAAGCCCAAGTT
Organism: Chamaesiphon minutus PCC 6605; assembly: GCF_000317145.1. GTDB lineage: Bacteria > Cyanobacteriota > Cyanobacteriia > Cyanobacteriales > Chamaesiphonaceae > Chamaesiphon > Chamaesiphon minutus. The sequence continues at coordinate 6,034,800 of NC_019697.1, forward strand.
GGCAAATAGTAAAGCTAATCCTGGTACTGTCCCAAAATTGCTCAGCCAGCGGAGCAAACTGTAGTGATAAAGTCCCGAATCATACCATTGTACAGGCTGAGCATATCGTGTGGCGATCGCGATCGCCACACCTAAATACACCAAAATTTGCGTCCTTGAAATCTGGCGATACAATGCAAATATTTCTAATCGAGTCGATCGCGATCGCAGTGATATTAATAACAAAATGCTGAAAACAAGGCAGCCGATTGACGGTGATAACGGTATGAATAAAGCAATTGCTAGTAGCCCAATCGAGATCGCCAGCATTCCCAACCAGGTGGAGATAATCACGCGATCGCCCAATCTGGAAAACGGACTATTTTCTCGTGAAATCTTAATTTCTAATAGATTTAGCAATCCTAATCCACAGCTATAGCACCCAATTAGTAGCAACGTCCAAACTGAGATAAAATACAGCATATTAATAATAGTTGAACGAGTTAATCAGGTGAGATTTGATACTTGCGGTCCAGCGGCTCGCCGCTCGTAAAAGAAACCGAGCACATTAGCTATCTGGGATAAAAACATTAATACACTTAAATAGATTGCCTGAGGGAGTGAAACCTTGAGCAGCGGATAAGTTAGTAATTTAAAATAGAACGATAGTGGCTCGACGGCAATCGGAGATCGCTTGCGTTGGGCGCGGGCTTGATGAAAACAAAATGCGCCGCGTCCATAGTTAAAATGTTGTCGCCAAAATGTTAACAAAGTTAATTGATGGGCGTGATAAACTTGCGCCTGTGGCGCATAAACCAACTTACCGCCGCGATCCAACCACCGATCGCAAAACTCGCGATCTTCACCTGCTGCGAGGGGAAAGTTAGTATCAAAACCCGCGATCGATCTAAATTTTTCTACAGGTAATGCGAAGTTATTAGAGGCGAAAAAGTTAACCGTTGCTTTGCCATGATTATAGTATTCGTAGAGATAATCGATGAGAAGTTGACTGGCTGTGGAATAAACATTTTCTGATAGTGCATTAATTGTTTGTCCGCCGATTAATGCCTGAGCATTCGATGCAAACTGAGTCGCCAAAATAGACAGCCAATTAGCTGTCGGTAAGCAATCATCATCTGTAAAAACAATAAATTTTCCTGTAGCGATCGCGGCTCCAGCATTCCGCGCACTGGCAGGGCCAGCATTTTCTTGGCGCAATAGTTTCAGATCTAGATCGGGTTTAAATGGAGCGACGATCGGATCGAGGGGCATCTCACTACCATCATCGACAACAATTACTTCAAAATTTTCTCGCGAGTATTCAATTTTAGCGATCGCTTCCAAGCAGGTGCGAAGTCGATCGGGACGATTGTAAGTGGGGATGACAATTGAGAACAGTAGATTTTCAGCCATAATAACTCAGATATTTAATTCATTGCTTCAGGTTAATATCTAGCAGAGGTTCCACCAAATTTCAGTCGTATTTTTTCCCGTCCACTGACATAGCGAACGAAAATAATCGCTCTGGAAACTTGGATTTTTTGGTAGTAATTTTTCAATCGATCGTCCTTCCAAATCATCATGATAAACATTACAGGTGGAATCAAATCGGCAATCACGCTATTTAAATATAGGAAGTTTTGTTTTAGAGCAGAAGCTGCTACCAGATTAATCAGATCGTATTGTCCTCCAGCCATCCGAATAGTCCGCAGATAGAGTTCGTCAAATGAATATCGAGCTGGATGTTTGACACACACATCTGCGGCATAAATCTGTCGATATCCGCTGGTATGAACTCGTTGCCCCCATTCTAAATCGCCTCTAGATTTTAAACTTGAATTAAACCGCCCAACTTTTTCAAAGATCTCTCGAAATGTAAACATATTTGCTGTGGCACCAAAGTGGTGCTGCTCGACCAATTTCTGTTGGGGAAAAGCTGTTAAATACTCATACAATTCGACAGCAGTTGGGCGATCTGGATCTTTGCAGAAAATTTCAATTTTGCCAGCCACCAATCCACAATTTGGCGATGATAGTAAATGTTTCACCCCTTGTTCGATCCAATTCTGGCTCGGAATACAATCCGCATCTGTAAAAGCGATAATACTCCCTGTGGCGATCGAGATTCCGTGATTTCGAGCGGCATAAGAGCCTGGAGTCTGCTCTACAGTGGCGATCGCGCGAAATCCAGCCACGACACCAGCAATGTCGAACTCCCGATCGGAACCATTATCCACCACGATCGTCTCATACAAATGCTGTGGATAAGTTTGTCGATCTAAAGCTGTCAAGCAAATTTTCAGTCGCTCGACATCATTGAAGACGGGAATAATAACTGAGACAAATGGAGACTGAATGTGAGCCATTTGGATTTGGGATTGGGGATTTTGAATTATGCCCACAGTGAGATTAGCGAGAGGGCAATCGATCTCGGATGGCGGTGCGGAATTGAGTCCGTTCTTGGGGGGTAAATTCGCCACTGAGCAACAGTCCTAGCAAAATGACCGTAGAGATCGCCAGCAGTTTTAGCAATACCCAGTGAGGCGGCAAACTGATACTGCTGAGTCCGTAAGCGCAACCACACATCACGATCGCCCGCAACAGCGATCGCCACGGCGGGAGAATGCCCCAGAGTCGATAGATCGTCAGCACCGAAGCAATCGCCCCACCACTTGCAACTGTAGTCGCCACGATCGCCGCACCGATCGATCCCCAGCGCGGAATTAATATCAGATGACCGACGATCGCCAATGGTACTAAGCTGTCGGGGCGACTTGTCGCCTATAACGCTGATAGGATAAGTCTCATAGCTCTCAAGCCTTGTTGATAATTAGGTAGTTTATGTGGGGACAAAGACATTAATTCAACAACAACCTGCCAATTACTAGATGTTGAATCGACCCATGATTCACCCCAGAGTCCAATATAGAAAGTGCTATGTCTAGCATATTTTCGGTGATGTTCTGTTTTTCTGCCGAGATATTCTTGAACTTGCTTTGATTTGATATCTATCCCTTGGATGATACTCTTCAAGTATGCTAGTGATAGCAAAATCAATAATTTGCTCAATCGTTCGCCCGTTAAATTAGTCTTTTCTAAGTTATATCCTCCGCCCTTAAAGTCTCGAAACATCTCCTCAATTCCAAATCTTTTAGCATAGGTATCAACTGCTGCTTGTAGATCTGCCAAGCTGGTCAGAATATACCAAGGCTCTTTTGTGGTAATATTTCGATATTTACCTAGCCATTTACCTGCTAGGTTAAATCCTTCAACTGGTGCAGTTTTTCTAATTGTTACTTCTTGATTAAAAAAGCTATTTCCTGGCTCTAATCCTAGCCTTTTCAGTTCAGTCCACAATTCCTCTTCAGTCTTGATACAAACATTCTTTTTCAGTCGTAAACAGAAATCTATTTTCTGCTCTCTAAGCCAGTTCGCAAGAGTAACACTACAAAATTCACGATCTCCCAGTACCAACAAGCTATAATCTGATAGGGCAGCGAATACTGGGGTTAATACTAATTGTTGGTTTTCCAATGTACTGTTCCCTTGTTTATCAAGCATTTGCCAATAAATAGGAATTGCTCTCTTTCGCCAAATCATACTGACCATCAAAATATTGTTTGATTGCCATTTGGTTCGATCTATTGCTAAATATATAATATTATTCTGTTTGACATTGCCTTTAATCCAAGCAATCACTAGTGATAACCAAACATTATCTAAATCCCATTCATCATTTGATAAAAATCTCTGGACTTTTTTTCTTCTGCTTTCAAATTTAATTGGCATCGCTAGTTTTGTTGCGATGCTTTCTAGCGTGACTTCTTTAATAGATTGCACTACTTGAATCAATAAAATTGTCAATAAGTAGTTACCGCGTGTGAATTTTTCTGACAAATGGGCATGATACAATTCTGGTAACATTTAATTGTTTTTTGGGTAAGAAGCTCTCTTACCCTATCTTTTTTGATACTATTTGTCTAGAGTTGTCTCTCTGCCGAGTTTTCAGGCGACCTGTCGCCCCGTCAGGGTACTAAGGGCGCAGCTAGCATCAATGTCCAGTTAGGTTTACCTGCCGCCGTCAGGATGGCGGTCGTCACCGAAATCATCGCTAATGCGATCGCCCCAAATATTAACACCGCCAGCACGGGAGCAGCAGGTAAAAAGGGTTTCCCAAAGATGAACTGGACGATTTCTGGCGCAGCACCCGCATTCATGCCAGCAAAGGGTAGCATCAGCACGATCGATCTGAGCGCATGGCAACCAGTTTGCTCGGCGGCGAGCTTGTCACCTCGTGCTAGGGTGCGCGTTAGTGTCGATAGCAATAGTGGCGCAAACGACAGCGAAAAGATGCCCGGAATTAGGGCTAAATTTTGGGCGGCTCCATAAATACCGACCTCAGCAGCGGTGCCACCCATCAGTTTGAGGGCAAATAAATCGAGCTTTTCGTAGAGGCGCATACTCAGTGCGAATAAAAACAGCGGCACTGCATAGTTCCACAGCTTCCGCATCGGAAAATTGGTGCGATCGAATAGCGACGGACGCACATAAAACCGACAGATGAGCAGTTCTACCAACGAAGCCCCGATACTACCCAAAATCGCCCCTGGCACCGATAACCCCATCGCTACTAATCCGACAATCAGTAACAACCGCGCCAGCCAACGTCCGGCAGTAGCGATCGCGCGTTGCGGAAATCGACCGATGCCTACTAAGATACTGCGATGAACGTAGCCCACACAAAACAGTGGCAGATCCACCGCAAATAGCCGCAGATAGAATGCTAGTTCTGGCTCGCCAAGTTGCGAAGCGATCGAGTCTGCTAGCAGCCAGATCGAGAGCATCGCGCCACACCCCAATAGCAAATGCAGTCGCAGCACTGCCGCACCGATCGCTCGCCAATCGGCTGCTTCCCCCACAAATTTGATGGTGGTGCGCGTAAAGACAGAAGTAATACTCCAACCGATCCAACCAATGAGGGTGGCTGCTAGGGTAAATAAACCGTAGCCCTCTGCCCCCAACCGCCGAGTCAGAAAAGCGGCTGTTAACAGCCCAGTCGGTAACAACAGAGCCTCCGCCAAGAAGACCCAGATCGTACCGCTGACTATCTTTTGACTGGTGGGTGTCGAACTCATCTAATAATTGTCGATCGACTTACGATTGAGAATGCGCCCATTTTGCTTCGATATTGCTGGCATTGGCCAGCAAATAGTGAGGTCGGAAATAGGCTAAGACTAATCCGGCAAAGAATAGCACCACAGCCGCGATCGCGATCGGGATGGCTAATGGTAGCTGCACCAAGTGGCGAGGCTCTTCAGCCACAACGGTATAACAGCGATGCAGCAATTGTTTTACTTTCCATAGGCCAATTCCACCGCAGGCGATCGCATCGCGAAGTGGTTGCCAAGTCGGACGCTCGGTGACAGACGACTGCCGCTCTAACCGCGAAACTGCTAGCGCATCGTATCCCAATAGCAGGAACCGCCAATAGAAATGAGTCAGACCATTAGGCGCAGCATGAGTCGCCCGCGCCTGTGGCTGCTGCCAAATCGTGTATCCTGCTGCCTGCATCGATTGCGCGTGAATCGTGCAGTTACCGCGATAAATTGGCAGTCGGGCGGGAATCGGATGCTCGATCAGAAACTCGCGCCCAAATGCGACATTATTACAAAAATACCCGCGACCGCTAGCTAACTGCACCCGATCGGAAAACCGAGGAAAGATGTAGACCAACGCGATCGCCAATTCGTAAGCACTGGTAATGGGCGTAGTTGTCTCACCCGCCACCACTCGCACCTCTGGCTGTCGAGAGAATGGCATCAAAATATGCCTGAGCCAATCTGGTTCGTAAACGCAGTCGGAGTCGGCCAGCACGACGATCTCGCCAGTGGTGAGGGCGATGCCCTTCATCTTGGCTGCGTAGTAATCAATATCCGCATCGATCCGGCGCACCGTCAAAAAGGGATAATCGCGACAGAGTCGATCGATCGTCTCTTTGGGTACATCGCCGCTTTCGACAATTAGGACTTCATTTGCCTGCTTCAGCGGCAATTCCTGTGCGGCCAAGCTATCAAGACACCGAGCCAATCCCGCAATGTCCGCACTTGAGAGATTTTCGGTTTCGACGACGATCGAAAAACTGGGTACGGTGGGAGATTCGGATGGCAAGGGGGTTTGAGATGGTGAAAACACCATAAACTTCACTCCTAACTATATTTTGGGGCTACAGGATCGGCGATATCTTGGCATCTTAAACCGATACTTCTCGATCGGGTATGTTACTAAATTTTGATTCAGTCAGCTTTTGGGTTGCTGTTTTCCACTGTTCTTTGGTGAACTCTTCATGATAAGACCGTTCCACATTTATATTCCACAGATCGTGCCGTTCGCCCAAAATATTCTGGACGGCAAGCATGGCTGTCAGCATCGAATGATCTTGATTATTATAACGGTGCATTCCATTCCTACCGACGGTTTGTAGATTTTCAAATGTCTTTAAATAGTCCTGAATCACCTGTAAATGCTGACGATATTCGCCATCATAAACTGGATAAGCTTTGGGTTGCCGAATTACGGTACCATCCCGCACATCACCAGGGAGAACGCCGATATTTAGATCGATCGCTTCTTGCGTTGCCAACTCAATCAGCTCTTCGGTCGATCGACCCCATAAGTCCTCACCTTTATTGCAAAAATATTCCATTCCCAAACAGGTTTTCCCTGGTTCGGGTACCATTGCCGCACTCCAGTTTTTGAAGTTTTGAATCCTCCCCACCTTAAATTCGGGACTATGAATATAAATCCAATTGTCAGGAAATAGATCGTCGCGATCGATAATCAAGGCCACAATCAAAAAATCGCGATATTTTAAGCCTTTGGCTGCGGCGAGTACTTCCGATGGCGGGAGCGGATCGAGACGTTGTAGCAATGCAGTTACAGGCATAGTTGAAATAAATGCATCGGCTTCAATCTGCTGGGTTTGGCCGTTTTGCTCGATCGTCATCCGCTCGATCCGCTTGCCCGACCGCTCGATTCGCTTTACCTTCGTATTCAGTCGCACCTCACCGCCTTTTTGCTCGATTAGTTCCTGAGTGCGTTCCCACATCATCCCTGGGCCTAAAATCGGGTAGTCGAATTCTTTAATCAAGCTTTTGGCATTCTGGCTGCCAAACACCGCATTGATGACGACTCGCCGCAGTGACATGCCATTAATCCGCTGTGCTGCCCAATCTGCGCGAATTTGGTTGCAGGGAATCCCCCACACTTTTTCGGTATAGGTTTTGAAAAAAGTGCGGTAGAGGCGTTCGCCAAATCGATCGGTCACCCACTCTTCAAATGTCTCCGGTTCGGGGGTCAGCTTCAACGTCGATTTAAGCTTGGCTTGGCAATAGCTCATCACCATCAAGAAGCTGTCGGACAGCCCAACATTTGAGAGGGTATTGGATACGGATAGTGGGTAGTTATAAAACTTGCCCTGATAATAAATCCGCGATAGGCGCGGGACTTGAATGAATTCTGTATCGAGAATTTCATGCCAAAAGCGATCGACTTGCGGGACTTTGGTAAAAAAACGATGTCCACCGATATCAAATCGATACCCTTTATACATTTCGGTGCGGGAAATCCCCCCGACTAAGTTGGCTTGTTCGACGACGATCGTCTCAATACCACGTTTGACTAATTCGTAGCCTGCTGTGAGTCCGGCTGGTCCTGCACCGACGATCGCGACGGGATATCGTGTCATGCATTTTCCTCAATTGATTTTTGTGGAGATATCGTTTGAGAGAGTTCTATATAAACCATAGATTAAGCTATGTAGCGTAGTCTCAACTTATACATAGTTGGTACCATAACAGATTTTTTGAAATCCAGCTACATTTTGTCAGCGTTAGTACTTGACGATTCCAAAATTTCTAGGAGCTTGGGTTTGAAGGGTGCATGTCGGCTGAATAAGTGGTAGCGGATCGTCCCGATCGCAAATGCCAGTCCGCCATACAGAAAATATAGCCAGTGCCAAAACACGGTGCCACAGGCAAACCACCAGCCGCGTTGCTGGTAGAAAAATTGATAAACTGGCCAGTTGATAGATAGTAAAGCTAATCCAAATACCATCGCGATCGCCACTGCCTGAATCCAAACAAAAGCTGTTACTAGAGCCAGCAACAAGCAGTAAGCAAAGATGATGGAAATCCGACTAGAAATCTTGAGATTGAGATCGTTAACAAATTGTCGATCGCGCCAAATCAGCTCAGTCCAAGGTAATGCTCTGTAGAAAAATTCAGCTCTAAGTAAATTAATCGGTTGCCAGCATTTGAGATGTTTTACCAAAATGGTTTTACATAACTCAATTCGATAGCCCGCCTTTTTTAACCGATAGCCCAGATCGATATCTTCGACTGACGGATAACGATAATTCTCATCAAAGCCACCCAGTTCGAGAAACACCTCGCGGCGAATTGCCCCACAAGCCCCCCAGAATGTCGAAGCTTCGGGCGCACCATTTTGATGAGTGTAATGATGAAATAAATTTTTGTACTGGGATAAAAAATTTGGCGCACCAGGCGCATCATCATAAGAGCCAATTAAAGCGGTGACATCCGATCGATCCTCAAAGATTTTCAGCACCTGGGGCAGTGTATCGGCATGAATTGTCACATCTGCATCGAGAAATAATAAAACGTCCCCCGTGGCAACTTGGGCACCGCGATTTCGCGCTCGTGCTGGCCCCCCTGCGGTCTCAAACGTGGCAACTTTCGCACCAAAAGAGCGCGCTAGTCGCTCGGAACCGTCTGTTCCGCCATCGACGACAACCACGACTTCCATCTCTGGCGGAATGAACTGCTTGAGACTAGATAGACATTTTTGGAAGCTCTCGCCACCGTTATACACCGGAATCACGATCGAAACTATCAAATCGAATATCTCCTTGAATTCTAACTGGTAAGCTGTTTTAGCTCTAAATTTATCGATTTAATTGTCGATCGATAGGGGTGTAGAGTGTCAATAGTCTGGTTCGATGTTTGATAGCATACCCACAAATTTAATATTTATTCGAGATCGACTCTTGACTCCCGCTCTAAAAACGCCATAATTTCAGCATTGGTAGGTTGAGCATCGATCGCACCTAATTTGTGAGTAGTCAAAGCTCCAGCCGCAGCCGCATAGCGGACTATTTCTGTACCAGATGTCTGTCCGCTACCGAGTTGATGCAATAATCCAGCAACAAAGGCATCGCCAGCACCTGTAGTATCGATCGCCGTCACGCCAAAAGCTGGCTGCTGTCCGCTTTCCCCCCCCAGCCAGTACTCGCAAATATTGCCACCATCGGTTACGAAAATCCCTACAGCTTTGGGTAAGTAAGCACACAAAGCTGTAGGTGATGTCGTACTATAAATTAGTTCGGCTTCTTCGCGGGCAAATTTGACATAATCGGCTGTTGCTAACAATTGTTGGATTTTGGGGATCGCGATGTCTGGGGATGTCCAAAAAGTCGGTCGCCAGTTGATATCGACCATAATTTTGACGCCATGCTCTTGGGCAAATTCTACGGCTTGCCAGGTACTAGCCGCACTGTGTGGGTAAGCCAAAGCCAATGTCCCCAGCAACAAAAAATCTGCATCGGTAAATAGTAGACTAGGTATCTGACTCAGTTGAGCATCGGCAAATCGATCGGTCGGAATTTCCCCAAACCCACCAAAAATCCGATCTCCATCCGCCGTTCTGAGTACCTGCACTTGGCGCGTGGGAGCAGTGGGATGGCGTTGCAGTGCGCTGATATCTACTCCTTCAGCTGCTAATTTAGCAGCTAATTGGATTCCTGCATCATCATTACCCACGCAGCCGATAAATCTCGATCGATCGCCCATTTTTACCAGCGCACAAGCGACATTTGCAGGCGCGCCACCAGGCAGCGGCGTCCAAGATGTTACAAGCTCGCTACTGACCCCGCTTTGCTCGGCAAGCAGATCGAAGAGGACTTCTCCTAGGCAAATAATGGTAGACATAGCTTAGAGGGTAGGGGATAGGGGATAGGGGATAGGGGATAGGGGATAGGGGATTGAAGACGCAGGTTAGCACCGATAACCTAATCCTGAAAATCCGACAAATCCTAAAAATCCCGATCGCGCGCGACGATTAAACTAATATTAAATATTCGACGAATTAGGGCAGATGAATACCAGTCTAGACCGACTACTAGCTAGTTATGATTATGAATTACCACCAGAATCGATCGCACAGACGCCAGTAGTGCCCAGAGATCGATCGAGGTTGTTGGTAGTCGAAACTGGATCGGGGTATCAGCATCGTCACTTTCATGAGATTGGCGATTTTTTGACGGCTGGAGATTTGCTCGTATTTAATAATACACGGGTAATTCCCGCGCGGGTTTATGGTGTCAAAACCACAGGCGCGCCTGTCGAAATCTTGCTCTTATCCGAGCGAGAGCATAATTGCTGGCTGGCATTAGTCAAACCCGGACGCAAACTCAAGATCGGTACCAAAATTGTTTTTCCCGCTCGCAATCCGGAGAGTAAAATTCCCCAGATTACCGCCGATATTATGGACAGGGATGAAGCAACTGGCGGGAGAGTATTAAGATTTGACATCCCCGATGGGGTACCTTTACTATCGATTCTCGCTGACTTTGGCGAATTACCTTTACCGCCCTATATTACTGCCAGTACATCTACTGACGAACAGTATCAAACCGTCTATGCCAAGGTTCCGGGCGCAGTTGCTGCGCCGACAGCCGGATTGCATTTTACCCCCGAATTACTCGATCGATTGACACAGCAAGGAATCAGTCGCGCGGAGGTGACGCTACATGTGGGTGTCGGGACTTTTCGTCCTGTGGAGGCTGAGGATATTACCACCCACCAAATGCACCATGAATGGCTAGAGATTACTAGCGAGACAGTCGATCTCATTAACGCTGCTAAGGCCGCTGGCGGCAAGATCTATGCCGTTGGGACTACAGCGGTACGAGTCCTCGAAACAGCAGCTCAGACGGGCAAATTGCAGCCTTACAGAGGCGATACGAATATGTTTATCTACCCAGGCTATCAGTGGCAAGTCGTCGATGGCTTGATTACCAATTTCCACCTACCAGGATCGAGTCTGATGATGCTCGTCAGTGCCGCGATCGGCAGAGAGAGACTGCTAGATTTATATCAGATCGCGATCGCTGATGGCTATCGCTTCTACTCCTTCGGCGATGCCATGTTAATTCGTCCTTTTCGATCTATGGAATCCATTTGAGATCTTTTCAGAAGGAATCGATCTGTAGATACTGGTGGGGAAGGGCGGGTTTGTTCAGAGTTGATGGTTGTACGCGTGAATCTCTAGCATAAACCCGCCCCTACGGTCGATCTACAAAATGTATCGAACAGATATTTATGGATCTGTAGGGGCGGGTTTATGCTAGTTAATAGTCGGGTAAAGTTGGAGCTTAAACAAACCCGCCCTTCCCACTAGAAGATCTCGAATGGTTTCTATAAAAGAATAAATACCTAAAGCCTAAAGCCTATCCCCCTGCTTCACACCGAATCTCTACCATAAACCCATCCGGATCGTAGCAATAGATGCCGCGACCTGTCGATCGAGTAACAGGTTCGCCCTCAATTTTGACCCCATGGAATTGCAAAACTCGCACGGCTAAATCAAATAAAGCAGGCGCGATGTCAAATGCCAAATGATTGGCGCGGGTAAATTGCACGGTAGGATCGATCGATGGTGGCGACAAATCTGGCTCGGCAAACAAATCGAGAATAGTACCATCGGGAATCCGAAAATTTGCGACCCGACCCTGTTTTACTAGTTCGATCAGGCTCGATGGGATTTCTGCACCCGTCAGCTCGTGTAAACCCAAAATTTGGCCGTAAAAGTGACGCGAGGCTTGCATGTCTGCGACATTCAGAGCGATGTGGTGCAAGCCTCGCAAAGCATCGACAGGCAATGTTGGCATAGATTGAGCAGTCACGAGCGTTGTCATTGGGATTTGGGATTGTGGCTTGTGGATTTGGGATTGCGGATTGCAGATTGCGGATTGGGATGTTGCGACCGATCCACCCATCTATCCATCTACTCATCCACTCATCCGCCGTTACAACACTACTATCCTAGCGAAAACCGGAAGAATCTAGCGATCGTTCTCACTCAAGAGTGTCCCGATATGAGGATAGCAGTCGTGTATATTCAAATTAAGACGAAGATTTAACCAGTGAAAGTGCATTACCTGGGGTTGCGACATCAACCAATATCTAAATCAACTTGAGAGTGAGTGCCGAACGTGGAAGATCGATTACCGTCATTAATTCAAAAACAGCTCGATGCAATTATCGAGCGACATCCGCCGTTATTTCCATGGGAAACGGAATTTAGTGACTATGAAACAACCGAGCCAGAATCTGGGAACCCTAAACTTATTGAGATTCCAACTCCATCACCAGAACTAAACGGCGATCGGTGACTATTTGGCCGAGTTAGTTACCATGTCATAATTTTATATGTCCCTATCTTCAAATCCGCAATCGACTTCGATTTTTGGCAAAATTCAGCAGCAGATGGCAAAGATGCCGAGAACTGCACCAGAGGAATCACTATTGTTGCGAGTGCTGGTGCAAGCCATGGTAGTCGTCGGTATTATTGCGACAGATGTAGCGGCGGAGACGCAGATGAGTTTGTGGGCGATTCCGGCGAGCATTGCGGGTGCTACTTGGAGTTGGTATCATCGCCACGATCGGAATATTGGCATGAAATTTGCCCTCGCATTGGCAATGCTGGGTGCATTGGGCTATTTTGTCGCAAATCTAGTCGGCAGTCTCAACGATACGCGACTAGTTTTGGCCGAATTATTGGTGCAAATGCAGACAATTCACACTTTCGATCTGCCGCGCCGCAAAGATTTGGGTTATTCAATTACGATCGGGTTAATCTTGATTTGCGTCGCTGGTACTTTGAGTCAAACTTTGGCTTTTGCACCGCTATTACTATTATTTTTGACGATCGCGATTCCGGTATTATTTCTCGATTATCGCGCGCGGATCGATCTCCCCCCACTGAAAATTTCCAGCCCGAGTCAGATTGCCAAAATTGGACTACCGTGGCAAAGATTAGGACAATTATTGGGGATTGTCATCGCGATCGGTTTAGTTGTTTTTGCACTAATGCCACGCTTCCCTGGCTATCAGGGATCTCTTCCTGTCAGCGCGCCAGTTCAGTATCAGCAAGACAAATTCGATCCCCAAAGCATCCAGAATCCTGGCTACCAACGTAAGGGTAAATCTGGGGGTAAAGGTGCGCCGCAGATCGATGGAACCAACGGCGATGGTGATAGTGATGGCAAATTAGACGAAACTTTTTATTATGGATTCAACTCGAAAATAAGCCAAAATCTGCGGGGAGCAATGAAACCCAAGCTGGTAATGCGGGTGCGCGCTCAAGCTGCCGGATTTTGGAAAGCATTGGCATTCGATCGTTATACCGGACAAGGTTGGGAAATTTCCCAAAACGATCGCACGCGGAAGATCCGTCGTCCTGCGTGGGATTATAAGTTCACGATCGATTATCGACGGACGAGAATGCCAACAAAACAAGTTATCCAAAGTTATACCGCCTTGGAAGAGTTGCCAAATATTATTCCAGGAATGCCATTAGCTAGTGAAATTTATTTCCCTACTCCAGAAATTGCGATCGATTTAGAAGGAAGTCTCCGTTCGCCTGTCGGTTTGCAAAAAGGTTTGACTTATACAGTTGTCTCGCAAGTTCCATATCGCGATCGACAATTACTCGATGCAGCCAGTACTACTTACGATCCAAAAATTGTCGAGCGTTATCTGCAAATTCCCGATAAAATTGCACCCAAATTACAAAAATATACACAAAATTTAGTCAGTGATTACCCTCAACAACAAGTTGGCAACAATAGCGAACCGCTAAAATCTAATTATGCGAAAGCTCTTTATCTTGCCCAATATCTCAAACAACGTTATCGCATCCCACAAGATCCGCTAGGACTAGCGCGCATTCCCGATGGTGAAGATTTAGCAAGCTGGTTTTTGTTTCGGTGTGAGGGCAAATCAACTACTTGCGAACCTGGTGGCTATGCCGATCATTTTGTCACGACTTATACCATGATGTTGCGATCGATCGGAATTCCGGCGCGATTGATTGTTGGATTTGACTCTGGTAAATTCAATCCGTTTACTGGATATTATGAAGTATCCAATACCGACGCACATGCCCTCACAGAAGTCTATTTCCCGAATTTTGGTTGGTTTGCTTTCGATCCGATTCCAGGACATCCCTTGACCCCTCCAGGTGTCGATGAAGACCAAACTTTTAGTGCGCTCGGACAACTGTGGAAGTGGGTAGCTGGCTGGTTGCCTTCTCCAGTTACTGCTTGGATCGCCCAAATTTGGGCATTAACGATCGGTTGGCTGATAGTTGGTATGGCTTGGTTTTTCGGTCTGTTTAACCAAGGTTGGTTGGGTATATTTATCGGCAGCGCAATTGCAATTGCCATCGCCTTCTGTGGCTGGTGGGGATGGCAACAATTGACTAAATGGCGATATCGACAATGGCTGAAAAAGTTATCGCCAGTCGAACGTGTCTATCAACAAATGTTAGCTCATTTACGCGATCGAGGCATTTCCAAACATCCCGCCCAAACTCCTTTAGAATATGCACGAGTAGTTGGTAACAATAGACCGAATTCGATCGGTAGTTTAGTCACCGAAATCTCTCAAGCTTATAGTGCTTGGCGATATGGAGCCGAAGCCCAACGACTCGATCGATTGCAGCAATTATTAGCCGATCTCAAGAAAGACAAAGCACAGTAATTCAATATCTTACTAAAGAACCTAATAATTATCTTAACTAAAAGTGTAGCCTAGCTGTTATAATTAGAGCCGGATTTGGGCGATCTATGTCGATCGACAATTATCAATTATCAATTATCAGTTAAGCTTGACACATGTCTACATTTCCGATCGCGCCGTATTTGAGTGGTTATTGGCAAGATGCATTTAATTTAAAGCAACACCTTCAGCAATTTTTAGAGATCGAGCCAGACCGCTTAGACTTGAAGTTTGCGACTGCTGTAGAGGACTTAGCCGAACTCGGACGCCGCGATTTTAATTGGGAAGATGCGAGTGAATTTTATCGCGATCGTGTAGGTGAGGCTTATTTATTTGAATTGGCAGCTTGGCATCTTTCGAGTACCGATTATATCGGCGATACGCTCAAATTAATTGCCGATCGCGCGCAGGGAAGAGTGTTAGATTTTGGTGGTGGAATCGGTACTCATGCGATCGCGTTAGCATTATGCCCCGCAGTTACTCACGTTACTTATTGCGACATCAATCCGATTAATTATAATTTCGTCCGGCATCGAGTTCGACAATTAGGATTAGAATCAAAGATTACCTGTTGCATGGAACTAACTCCCACCGAAACTTTCGATACGATTACTTGTTTCGATGTGATGGAACATTTGCCAGAGCCAAGCCAGCAGTTACTGCATTTTCATAAAATGTTGAATCCACAAGGAAAGATGATTGCTAATTGGTATTTTTCTAAAGGAGCAAATCAGGAATTTCCGTTCCATTTAGACGACTCCAAAATTATCGATCGCTTCTTTAGAAC
Source organism: Chamaesiphon minutus PCC 6605 (assembly GCF_000317145.1). GTDB lineage: Bacteria > Cyanobacteriota > Cyanobacteriia > Cyanobacteriales > Chamaesiphonaceae > Chamaesiphon > Chamaesiphon minutus. The sequence goes on from NC_019697.1 coordinate 6,050,424, forward strand.
CTTACAAGCAAATTTTATCGAGATTTTTCATCCCTATTTTATCACCACTCGTTGCTATCAAGCGATGACAATCGAGCGAGCGAGCGTGCCAGTTTAACAAATAAAAGAAGGTGATGAGGCTGTTGGGTTTTACCTTTTCTTGACTTAGTAAACCGTCGGCAAAGCCGACGTTTCGCCAGAGGCGAGGCTACGCCAACGCGTAGCGTCTGCGACGGCGGCGCACCTCGGTCGGGTTCCCCGACCGAGAGAGTGCGACAAGACACAACCGCTGACTTACTCCTTTACTAAAACGTAAGGCTGAATAATCATTGCTTGAAACTTTTGACTGGGGTTGCTATTCCAACGAGCGAGTATTTCTGGAGACGGCTTAACCAAAAGTTGTTCGCCGATCCAGTGTTGAACTGACTGAGTATTATCGCTAGCGATCGCTACACCTACGTCTAAAAGATCGAGATCGGGACTAACTAAAATTACCGCATCTTTTTGAATATGCGGCTTCAACCACTCTAATTCCGCCTCATCTAATAGTTCGGTCAATTGTTCGCGTAAATTTTCCATGAGTGCGATTGTAAGCGATCTTTGTCTGGATAATTATAGCAATTTTGGATAAGGGATCGGACTCAGTGGCGATCGCTAGCGACCCAAATCATGCAACTGATTAATTTTGGTCGTACAAATATCGGTGACTCGATCGAGTTCCGATCTTTTTGTCGAGGCTGGCGGATCGATTAATTGAGCGATCCTAATCGTTACGGGAGTCGCTTGGGGATATTTTTTACCCTTTTGCTCGAGCAGGTGAGTTCCCCACAGACACACAGGGAGGATCGGCACTTGCGCCTTTGCCGCAATCAACGCGGCTCCTGGTTGCGGATTGACCACTTTTCCATCAGCAGTGCGCGTCCCCGAAAGAAAAATTCCCGCCCCCCAACCTTCTTCGAGATAAGCTAACGCCGTTTTAATTGTAGTGCGATCGACTGCACCGCGTTTGACCGGATAGGCACCATATAACTTAATCGCTTGTTTAAAGATTGGCACTTTAAAGAGTTCTTCTTTGGCCATATATGCGACGGGACGCAAGATCGCCGCCGATAATAAGGGCGGATCGAAATTACTGCCGTGATTGCACACTACTACAAATCCGCCCGTTTTGGGGATATGCTCTGTGCCTTCTACTTTGCCCTTGAGATACAGATAGAAAAATGGATTTATCAGTGTCTGCTTGAAAGCATGATAAAAGACGAGATTGATAAAAGGTTCGCGAGATCTGGACATGAAATTGCTGTTGAAAATTAAAAATTAAAAATTAAAAGTTAGTAAGAATATTGTCATGTGTCCGCTCGTACCAGCGTAATATACTTAAGATCCGATCGTAAATATCAGTTTACCCTAGATAGCGATGGATAAATTGCTCGATGAGCTTACCACAAAAGCGATATAGATGAATTCGATGGGGCTGCCGACATTACCCGATCGTCTAGCACCGAGGCAGAAAGACATAGCAAAATAATCCATCAGCTCGTATTAGCATTTATGCTTAAAACTACTAGCTTCTGCCTCATTTTCGGAAACTCCCTGGCTCCATTTGTAGTCTTAAAATATAGATAGTATTGGGATATAGACCGTGTTTAGGCAAACGTTGTTAACTTTGGGTAAATGTTTGAGTTTGGGTATACTGGCTAATTCGTTGCTGCTACCAGTTCAGGCTCAGCCTATGGCGACGAGCGACAAGGCGACAGAAGCGATCGAATTATTAATATTAGACAGAGCTACCTACAAACCGATCGCCAATCGAGCGACTCAAATTTATAGTAATAATGGCATTAGATGTGTCACGACACCTTGTCCGACTAATACCAAAAATTGGCAGGGTAAAACCGATCGTCAAGGAGTAGTTTTAATTCCCAAACAAGTAATTCAATCCTCTACCACTTTGACACTCAATGGTTATGCAGCCGCAGATTTAGTAAAAGATCTCCAGCAGCAACCGACTGGTGCGGCGGTGATTTTGCTAGTACCGACAGATAGATAGGTCTTAGAGGATGTCTGAAAACTCAATTCCGTTAAGCTTAAACCCTAGAAAATCCCCCCTAGCCCCCCTTAAAAAGGGGGGAACCGACTCTTAGTCCCCCTTTTTAAGGGGGATTTAGCGGCGCATCGAACGGGAGGTTCCCTCCCGTTTGTGTGCGACAAGACAGGGGGATTTACCCACTGCAAACGAAGCAATTAGACTTTTCAGACATCCTCTTAGGTCTTAGGTTTTAGGTCTTAGGTGTTGTGCATATTCCCTAAAGCCTAAAACCTCAAGCCTAAAACCTAAAATCTAATTTCGTTGCCACAGATTGCGCCAACGTAAGATACTAGAGATCTATCGATCGCAAAAACCCAATCATGACCGAATTCACCGACAACCAGCCACCCATCGATACAGAAGCACTCTTGCTGATGTTGCGGCGCAAAGAAAGCAACTGGGTAGAATGGGGCAAAGCTTGCCAGCAGCTCCAAAAAGCGGGACTAAATCCCCAAGAAATTTTTGAAAAGACGGGATTTGAACCGATCCAGCAAAATCAAATTATTGTCGCTTCCCAGGTTTTTGATAGCATGATGAGCGTTGGGGTATCACCAGCAACCGAAACTCACTATCGGCGGGTAGGTAGCGATAGTCTCTACGAACTGCGGATTCTCTCGAAAGAAGATCGGGCGGCGACGGCTGACTATCTCCACAGCCGCAATATCGACTCCGAAGGCTCGAAAGAGGTTGCCAAGGCATTTAAAGAATTTGCGTACATGAGCCACCCGCCAGAGGGTTTTACCCACCATCCAGGGGATGCTGTAGCTTATCAATACTGGCGATATATCAAACAACAAGCCGATCTCACCGAAAAAACGCGTCTGATCGCGCGGGGACTGATGTTCGCACACAGTCAAAGTGCCCGCACTCAGATCGAAAAATTACTCACTGCGCTGACAGCATCACCCCAACGCCCAGCACCAGCATTACCGATCTATCGATTGGAAGCTGATGAGGAGCTACCGCGCACTATTCCTGTGGCTGGCGCATTCCCGCTGGCGAGTAGCCTGATTGACGATGTGCCCCAAATCGCTAGTAGTACCGGAGCTTTCCAAGTCTTTCAGAGCAATTGGGCTGGTGGCTGGGTAAGTCTACCCGGCTGGGGCGTGTTATGTAAGGCAGAAGATCCGATCGCGATCTCTGCTACTAGAGATAATGTCCCCATCAAAGTCAATGGCGAATGGGCAGAAACGATCCTCATCCTCGATCGCAGTGCCACTGAGTGGAATGAGTTTAATTATTTTGCCATCGATCGCGACGGACAACTAGCCATCGAATGGTTCGATACCGCTCCAACGATCCCGATCCTCGCTCAATTAGTCTTAATCGTCCATCCCAAACGTCCGATCGATCCTGACAATCCCAAGGATCTATGGGAACTCGAAGATTAAATGGGTAGATGGGTGGATGGGGGGATGGGTGGATGAGTAGTGGTTGAAACAGCAATCTTCCAACTCCCCACTCCTAACTCCCAACTCCCAACTCCCCACGCCAATTACAGCAACACCCTGAAGCCCCAGATCTCAAGAAAACAAGAACACGACAAATAAACCACCTAATACCACGATTGCCGTTCCCCTGACCAATAGACTCCAAAAACCAATCCGATTTCGTCCTTCCGATTTGACATCGATAACTCTTAGCTCTCCCCTCACGACATCGATTTTGGCATCGAGCTTGGTTTCGACATTATTAATTTGTCCCTCCGCTTTGGTAAAACCCACACGCATTTCCTCGCGCAATCCAGCAATCGAGGCTGTCAAATCGGCGATCGCTTTACTGTTGGCATCGATCGCTCTACTATTAGCATCGACAGCATTATTAATTTCCTGGATATCTCGATCTGTGGATTGTGTCATGGTGTTGACTGTAAATTTATGTCTTTAAACGTATCCCTATCGTTTGGACAGCAAGGGGGAATACTTTTATTTTACGAGCATTTTTCCTAGTAGCAGGCAGAGGGTAGTGGATAGTGGATAGTGGATAGTGGATAGTGGATAGTGGATAGTGGATAGTGGATAGTGGATAGTGGATAGTGGATAGTGAATAGTGGTTAGTTAATAGTAAGTGTCTTCCAGTCTCCCCGTCCCCTCGTCCCCTGTCCCCCTCAAATTTCTCCTAAAAACATCCCTAAATCCTTCGTCGTGTCTACCGTCGTCACATAGCCGCGTTCTGCTGGGGTGAAATCTTCCCATGTTGACTGTTGACTGGCAAGTAAATCTACCGTCGCATCAGCAATATCGCCTGTGCGATGTGCCAATCGATCGCGTAAAACTGCTTCTGGTGCGGTACAGTAGACGATCTGAAGCGGAATTTTGCGAGTCGTGGCTAAATCGACGATAGCGGCACGCAAAGACTGGAGATCGTACTTGGCATCCAAAATCACCGTAAAGCCGCGTGCGGCTAATTTACCCGCCAATTCCAGCATCTGCTGGTAAGTTTGTGCAGTCATTGCGGGGGTATAGAGAATATCGTCACCTTTAGCCAACAGTGGAATTCCCCCCAGATGCTTGCGTACCGCATCGGAGCGCAGATGTATCCCACTCACTGCTCGCGCGATTTGTTTGCCCAAAGTACTTTTGCCAGCACCTGAGAGTCCTGCCATCATAATTATGCGTCCCTGGCGGCTGCGAGTATATTCCCAAGCTTGACGGTAATAATCTCCCGCCGTTTGAGCTGCGGCGGCACGATCTTGACTGGCAATACTAGGATCTTCGAGCAAAAATGAGGTGACTTTGGCTCTGACATACGCCTGACGAGTCAGATACATCGGCAATATCTGCAATCCCGCCCAATCTCCAGTTTGTTCGGCATAGGTATTTAAAAACCGATTGGCAAGATCTTTACCGCCTCTAGCTTCTAGATCCATCACTGCAAAAGCCACATCATACATCGTATCGACAAAGCGAAATGGCTCGTTAAATTCAATGCAATCGAATAGGAGAATTTTGTCTTGCCAACGACAGATATTTCGTAAATGCAAATCGCCATGACACTCGCGAATAAATCCTGCCGCAATGCGATCGAGAAATAATTGTGAATGTTCGGAAAGAAAGCGATCGGTATATGCTTTAGTTTCATTAAACTGCTGTTGAGTCTGGGCGCATCCGATATATTTTTCTGTATGGCGATAGTTATCCTCGATCGATGCTTTGATGCGATCGATTTGCCCAAAGCTACTAATATATTCATCAGTCCTAGCGCGACTGTGAAACTCAGCAACCACGCGCCCTATCTCTTCCAGATCTTCAGGTGCGAGCTGCCCCGACTCAAACATATTGCTGAGTAAATTATCCTGGGGAAATTGCACCATTTTTACCGCGTAGTCAACTATCTCTCCATCGTTGCCCAAATAATATCGATCGCCCTTTTTGGAGATCGTTACTACTTCTAAATACAACTCTCGCGCACCGCGTTGATTGAGTCGGAGTTCTTCTTGGCAAAAATGCTGGCGTTTGGCTAGTGTCGAGTAATCCAGAAAACCAAAGTTCACTGGTTTTTTGAGTTTGTAAACAAATTCTCCGGTGAGTAAGACTGTGGATGCGTGGGTTTGCATCAACTGAATGGGTGTTGTTACCGGATGGGGATAAAACTCCGGTTTTAGCATTTGCTGGACTAATTCAGGCAAAGTAGCTTCATTTGACATGATTTACGCTCGAGAGAACAGCATATTTACGCTCGCATTAAAAGTATTAAATCTGCTATTTATTAATTATTACATTGATATTCGCAATGACGATTCTGCCGCATAGTACTAGCATAAACCTGCCCCTACGTTCTAGCTACATCCTATGTCCGGTGGATTGCATAGATTTGTAGGGGTAGGTTTATGCTAGAAATTCCCACCTAGCACTAACAGATTCAAACAAACCTGCCCTCCCCACCAATCCCCGCTCTCCCAACTCCCTGTCTTGTCTTGTCTCGCTGCTTGGTGCGCTTCCATGGTCGGGAAACCCCATCTGTGACAAGTTAAGGTTTTCGATCGAATGTCAACACCCATATATAGCGTGGCTGTTGGTTCGGTCTCACTATATATCAAAAAACTCGATTGATAGTGCTAATGTATTCGATCTCTGAATATCTGATGTAACGGTCGATCGAAGGATCGCCAAACGTGCTTGACAATTGCGATCGCGCCTTAACTTGTCACGAATGGGGAAACCCGACCGGAGCGCATCCGCATAATCCGGGAGGTTCCCTCCCGGCTACGCCAACGCCAACGTCTGGAAACCAGACGTTGGCGTTGGCGTAGCCTGCCGGAGGCACAGCCACTCCGTAGGAGTTACGCACATCGCTCCCCGCCCCCGCCAAAATAGTAACCTTTAGGATTACTTAGCTCAATAACTCAGGATATATTTTCTGAAATTGTCCTTGACGTAGCTCGTTTGGTGCGGGCATTTTGTCGATGCGAAGTAACTCGGCGATCGCGGCAGTTTCGGTATCGCGTTTGCTACTAGCGGCTGCTAAAACGCGATCGTCTTTAATATAAAAAGCGATGAATTCGCGCCTATTTAAATCGCCATCGATAATAACTTCATCCCACTCTGTAGCGTGTCCGACATAGCGAATCGGCAACTCAAATTGCATACTCCAAAATACCGGAATGCCGCGAAATTTTGTCGGTATTCCGGCCATATTATAAGCGGCAATTCGCCCGTGCTGGGCGGCAATTCGCCAATGTTCGACCCGCATCGATTCTGAGGTGCGCCAATCTGGAAACCGCGCGATATCTCCGGCGGCATAAACACCCGCTGCCGCACATAAATATTCATCGACTGGGACGCTGCGATCTTTGGGGTTTAACTCGATGCCATCGATAAAATCGGTGACAGGTTGGACGCCAATGCCGACAACGATTAAATCGGTAGGAAGGCGATCGTCATTATCAAGGACGACAGTTTGGGCTTTACTTTCACCTTCGATGAGGCTGACATTGCGACCCATTTTAAAGGTGACACCATTTTCCTGATGGACTTTATAAAAAAGCTCGCCGATTTCTGCACCCAAAATTCGCTCGAATGGTAAAGAATCGGGTGAAACTACTGTTACTTTAATCCCTTTTTGAGTCAGTCCAGCGGCAGTTTCCATCCCGATAAAACTCGAACCGATGACTACCGCTTGCTTGGCATTTTGAGCGGCAGCAAGAATGCGATCGCTATCGGCAAAACTCCGCAACGTGAAGATATTTGCAAAATCTGCACCAGGTACGTTTAATTGGCGCGGTTGTGTACCTGTGGCAATCAGAAGCGCGTCATATGTCAGAGTTTCACCATTAGTGAGGGCAACTTTTTTGGTGTTAATATCTACATTGATGACCGGACAATTGAGTCGAACTTCGATATCGTGCTGCTGATAAAATTCTGCCGATCGCATTAAAATCTGGTCGGCTTTGAGCTTGCCGAGAAAATAGTTTTTGCTCAAAGTCGTGCGATCGTATGGTAGCCTGTCATCGCGTGTCACCATCACGATTTTTCCCTGATATCCTTCGATGCGAAGGGTTTCGGCGGCATGAGCACCAGCAGCTCCAGCTCCTAAAATTACAAATGTTCGCTTGTCGATCTCTGGCTCGTACCGTGCCAGATCGGGAACGCGATGACCGGATGAAGAATCGGGAACGGTTACAATAATGCTGTCGCCGTCGATGCGGACGGGATATCGCTGGAGCGAATCTAAACCTGGCGGTTGGTGGAGATCGCCAGTAGTAATGTCAAAATACGCATTATGCCAGGGACAGACGATACAATCGCCATGCAGAACACCTTGCTCTAACGGTGCTTTGTTATGAGTGCAATAAGCGCCGATCGCGTAGATGCGATCGGCGCGACGAATCAGCAGAATATCGGTGTCGCCGACAGTTACTTGAAGTTTTTGGCCATCTTGTAACTCATTAAATTGAGCGACAACCGCTTCTGTTTGAGACATAAATAAGTGGTTATTTTAGTTGACTTAACCGAAACGACGATTGACTTCGCGACTTAGTTGTACGTAGGTATTGTAACCACGTCGCTCTAGTCTGCGAGCGGCTCGATTTGCTTCCTGACGATTGTAATAAGAATTTTCTAAAATCCACGATCGATTGCCACGACTGCGATAGTAAACGTTGAATTGGCGATCGTTGCGACGGAATTGGGCTAGCGTTAAATTTGGCTCGCCACCAAGCTTGGTGACTTGTGGTGACTCCAGCGCATTTGCCTTGAATGGCATAGTTGCTGCAAATCCGGTGCAGATTAATGAAAGTAAAACAAGCTTGTTCATAGGATTAGTTCTTTTCTAAGAAATCGAGTCAAATTATGGATTTTGAAACAAGCTCTAGGCTCGTTCGATATATCCTAATTACACATTAGACTCTTCGATCGAAAAGGTCATCTATCTAATGATAGAACGCGTTATAGTGACGATCGTCAAGGGTACCCTTGACGATCGTCATAAGAGCGTTATTAAGAAAGATGAAAATGTCCGATCGCCTATCCCAAATAAGCTGGATTTTGGGCGGTACTATCGAACTGACAGGTAGTCTTGTACGACTATTATTAACCCTTGAAAGCCGCCGTTGGCATTCGGTTGAGCAGTGTCTGAGTCAATAGACATCCTGCGAAAGTAATGGAAGATTGACTGATGCTAACAACAAGACAGAGGGATTCTCACAAATTTCGCTTCGAGATAGAGATGTTTATACACGGTGGCTCATCACAGTTAACCTTAGATCGCAAGAGGTTTAATGGTTGAAAGGTCTAGACTGCCTCAAATGCTCGATTGGTTAAAGGCTCAATGGCAAGTTTCCCGCACTAATTCACTTACAATATTTTATACCTCACGAATTCCTCACATTTTAAACGTAAGATTAGATGCGATCTCCGCTAGAGGAACCTGAGCGACGCTCGCTGTTAGCTCGATCGATAAATATAGCAATTATAATTGCCGATTTATGTTAGCATTTCTTTGATTTTACCTGTAACCGTAGAGATGACAGCAATCGCTTTTAAATATATCCATCGATAGTAAGAATAACAAAATTTAAGTTGATCGAAACGGCTTGAAGGTTGAGACAATGGATCTCCTAAATCCAACCATTGCGTGAAAAGTTGTAGTAAAGGTAACAAAATAATGAGAGATATCCGCTCAAAAGCCGATCGTTCTTCTGACGCAGCCCCCCAAGAAAGATTCGATCTAAAGCTAGGCTCTGGCGATCGAGATGCCAAATTGGCAGCAGAAATATTAGAGCGATTTTCACAGCCTCAATGTGATGAATATATATCCGCAAATTGTGGGAATACGGGTACATTTTTGCACCACCACTGCTACGAGATCGATCGTCCGTACCCAAAGCAGCTCACTGAAGAGTTAAAACAGAAAACTATCGCGCTGGTACTAGAAACACTCGAAGCAGCCGAAGCAGCACTTTTCGATCGATTGAGTGCCATAGTTCTCAAAAACCCAACAAATACTAATTAAAATTCACCTAAATTGTAAATTACAAGTTGCAAAAATTCAGCCCCAGATTCTGGGGCTGATGTATTTTACTGCCAACTTATGATTTGAGAAAAGGCAAAGATATTAGTCGTTATAGCAGCTAGTTCCCTGCAACTAAAGGCATAGAACTCGCTCGACTGTAATCTTCAGTTCGATAGATAGGGAAGAAAAAATTTAGTTCTACACTAATAAGTTGACTCTCAATATAGGAAAACAATATGGCATCAGCACGTAAAAATGCAGTGGGGATGTTTCCAGAACGCGATCGAGTTGAGGCAGCAATGAATCAACTGCAAGCGAGTGGGTTCTCCATGAATAATGTCTCAGTTGTCGATCCTCATGCCCAGACAGCAGACACGACATTGGGTAAATTAACAGATCCAGTCGTGGAGTCGCCAGAAGATGCCACTCGCGATCGACCGATTGACAAAATTCAACACGGAGCTGCGGGTGCTACAGCGATCGGTAGCGTGGCTGGCGGCGTAGTGGCTGGGCTGACAACTCTAGCGTTTCCCGCCTTTAGCGGTGCTGTGGTCTTAATTGGCATGGCTGCTGGGGCCTTTTATGGGGCGGTATCGGGCGGATTGCTCAGTAATGAGATCGGGATTACGCTGCCGGAGGAACAAGCCAAACACTATAGCGAGCTTTTGGAGCGAGGCAATTATTTAGTCGTGCTCAAAGGTACCGAACCAGATATCGATCGAGCTGAGACAATTCTCAAAGCTGCCGATGTCAGCGAGTGGATGGTGTTCGATCGCAATTAAACAGCCAGCTTACCTATCATCAATTTACCAATCACAACATACAACCAGAATAATCATGGCTAACGACACAGTAGCTCAATTCCAAACTGCCATCCAACAAGATTCGAGCTTGAAGGAGCAATTAACTGCCGTAGCAGAAGATTTTGAAGCGGCAAGCAAAATCGCCCAAGAACACGGCTATGACTTGAGTGCTGACGATATCCGCAAGGCATTAACCCAAGAGTCAAATGAAGACTTGGCTCAAGCCGTCAATCCTGGTGTCGAACCCAGACAACAGTTGACTTAAATGGCGGGTAGGATATCTGGGAAGCATAACAAGCTTGCGTCTACAGTTCTGGTTACGACCAGGCATCTGCTCCGACAGGAGCAACTGATGTTAGTTACGATCCCCACCTTCTACAAAAAGGTGGGGATCGTTGTGGTGATGGGCTATTGACACGATCGATCTGAAAATTGCCATCGATCGCGATCGTCAAGATAGAGTCGATCGAATAATTTAAAATTGCAATTTTAAATTTTAGACACCGATCGATTATCGATAGAAAAATAGATTTTCTCAAAATATCTGAATGCTTGCAAACTAGCAATTAGTCATTTCGCCCACGCAGAGTCGTTGGCCTAGCCTGACGTAGGCACAACTAACGGCGGATGTACTTTGAATTTCAAACAGCTTAGTGCAGTCAAAAGGTATAGATGAATCCATGTTTTTTTACGCAGAAAGATACATCATAAAATTGTTACTTTCTGTTGTAATGGAAAGCATCAAGAATGAAGTCAAGGGGTTCGATGGATGATGCCAACAGTGGACAAGTTACATAAATTCCAACGCGCTCAGAGGGTCAGCTTTGCAGGCGGGGAAGGCATCGTGCGCAGTATCAAATTTGAAGCGCAACATTGGACGTATCTTGTCGAGATGCCGTTAGGGCAAGAGCCAGCCTTTGGGAGAGTAGGTGCAGAGACTATGGTGTTACTTAGTGAGACAGAATTGCGTGCAGCACGAGCGTAAATTACCGCAATTGACTGGAGTTATGGTAGCCAGCACGATCGTCGCGCTCTGGATCGGAAGTCTCGCAATTGTCTTTGCGCTCGATGTCCCTGCACTATTACCGTTGGAGATCGTACCAATTATTTTAGCCCGAACATTTATCCAGACTGGGCTATTTATTGTCGCTCACGATGCCATTCATGGCTCGATCTTACCAGGATATCGCCGCGTCAATTATTGGATCGGCCAATTTTCACTTGCCCTATACGCACTCCTACCTTATCAAAAACTCGCACATCACCACTGGCAACACCATCTCCAACCGGGTCGAGTCGGAGACCCCGATTTCCACGACGGCGTTCGCGACAGCTTTGGTGCTTGGTATCTCAAGTTCATGCAAGAATATTTGGATTTTAGACAAAAAGTCGTCCTATTTTTTGGCATGAAGGTTATCTTCTTTACCCTATTTTTGGGCTTTCATGTACCGATTGCCAACCTGTTTTTGTTTTGGGTATTCCCGCTCGTCTTGAGTTCTGTCCAGCTCTTCTTGTTTGGGACTTATTTACCCCATCGATCGCAGGGTAGAGCAACACCTACCAGCCAGCATCAGAATTCTCATAATGCTGTCAGTAGCAATTTACCGATCGTCTGGTCATTTTTGACCTGCTATCACTTCGGCTATCACTGGGAGCATCATGAATATCCCTCGCTACCTTGGTATTGTCTCCCTTCCGTGCGACAGCATCAGCCGCGATTTGGCAAAGCCGAGGCTACGCCAACGACAATTGCCCGCAGCGGCTACTTGACAAATATCATTCAATCCGAGCTTCAGCGCGCGATCGTTAGGGGATAGGGGGGTGGCTGGGTGGACTGTACCACCGTAGGATGAGTGGATGAGTAATCGGTAAAAACTGACGATCGATGCATTATTTGCACTATTTTCAATCAGAAATCCACTACTATCCACTATCCACCATCCACTATGCCCTATTCCCTAACCAACTAATTTCTCAGTCAACTCCCACATCTGGACTGCCTTGTCGTCGCTGGCTTTGTCTGACAATTCCTGTACGAAGCCCTTGCGTCCAGCTTGTTGACGATTGCCCCAACTCCAATGCACCCCAGATTGCTTGAATTCTGGATCGACGACTACTTGGGCGACTCTTTCTCCAGCTAGCTCTTGAGACACATAACCCTTGGTGATATTTTTTTGGAACCAGGGGAAGATCTTCTGAAATAGGGGATAACTATTGCGAAATAGCGGCGTATCGGCGACGCAACCTGGATACAGCGTATTAAAAACAATTCCAGTACTATCGTGATAGCGACGGTGTAACTCGCGACTGGTCATCATATTGCACAGCTTACTATCTTTATAAGCCTTACCCGCCTTAAATGGCTTACCATCAATCATCGCAATCGGTGCTTTGAATCCTGCCGCCAAGCCTTGTAAATCGCCTAAATCTGCGGGTGCGGGAATCGGGATCTTGCCGCCTAGCTCCTTAGAATTGGCAGTAACCGTACCTAAAATAATTAAACGTTTATCTGGTGCAGGGGAAGCTTTTAAGTCATCTAGAAGCAGCTTGCACAGCAGAAAGTGCCCGAAATGATTGGTAGCCACGCTCAATTCATAGCCTTCTGGCGATCGCATCGGCTCTTTGAGCAATGGTAAATATACCGCCGCATTACACACCAAAGCATCTAAAGATTTACCAGTCGCGCGGAACTCCCGTACAAATTTCTTGACGCTCTCTAGCGAGCCAAGATCGATGTGGATGATGCTATAGCTATCTAGGGACATGCCTAGTGACTGCGCCGCCTGTTCTGCCTTGTTGAGATCGCGACAAGCCATCACTACATGCCAACCCCTGTCCGCCAGAGCTTTAGCTGCATACAATCCGACACCAGACGAGGCTCCGGTAATTATTACTGTTTGTTGAGTCATATTATGCAAATTTATAATAGTCTCAATATTTTAAGCTCCGCGATCGCCACAAGTCCCTCGATCGACATAAGGCTTTAAAAAGTGGCTAGTGGATAGTAATTTTGAACGTAAGCTTCCACCCATCCACCCATCCACCCATCTAGCCATCCACGCATAAATTCCGAGCCGAGCGGTTAAACTGGTAACTGAATAACTGCAAACCCGTTTATCATGCCCATACCTGCGATTCAATGGTATCCCGGACATATTGCCAAAGCCGAACGCCAACTACAAGAACAAGTCAAAAAAGTTGATGTCGTGCTAGAAGTACGGGATGCGCGAATTCCTTTTGCCACATATCATCCACTGCTGGCAACTTGGATTGGCAATAAACATAAATTACTCATCGTCAATCGGGTCGATGCCATCCCGCCTACAGTCAGAGAATTGTGGGCAGAATGGTTTGTATCTCAAGGCGAACAGCCATTTTTTGCCAACGCACAACAGGGTACGGGGGTTGCAGCTATTTCCAAAGCAGCTCAATCTGTCGGCGTCGCCATTAATCAAAAACGCAAAGAGCGCGGTATGTTACCGCGTCCGGTACGTGCCGTCGTAATTGGCTTCCCCAATGTCGGCAAATCAGCTCTGATCAATCGCTTGCTTAATAAGCGGGTGGTCGAAAGTGCCAGACGCGCGGGGGTGACTAAATCGCTGCGGTGGGTAAGAATTTCCGATCGATTAGAATTATTAGATGCTCCTGGCATCATTCCCGGACGCCTTGACGACCAAGCAGCAGCCGTAAAACTAGCGATTTGTGACGATATCGGCGAAGCTGGATACGATCGCCAGCGAATCTCTGCCGCACTGATCGAGTTGTGTCAGGAGTTGGGCTACGTCGCTGGATTTGAAGATAGATATGGTTCGATTCCCACCACTTTAAGCGGGGAAGAATACCTGCATCAGCTAGCTAATGAAAAGTATCGCGGCGATCTCGAACGAACATCGCATCTAATTTTGAATGATTTTCGGACGGGGGTTTTAGGGAGCATTCCATTAGAATTACCACCCAAATCTAATTCATAATTGGGATTGCCAGTCGGATAAGATCGCACAAACTGCTACTTTAACGGACAGGCGGGAAGTCCCGCGCTCTATCCGTTTCGGATGAGCGTCGGGATGAAAGCCGAGCGAAGCGACGATTGCCCGCTCGACAAACCCGACAAGCGACGCTGCTTTGAGAAGGAGAGCGGGTATGAGGAGATGAGCAACTTCCTTGCCTTTTCTTTGTATATTCATTACAATATTATCAGCAACCTTAGTTAATGATAATGTACCAAGCTTACAAATTCCGACTATACCCAACAGCCGAACAGCAGCAATATTTTGCTGGTGCTTTTGGTTGTTCGCGTTGGTTCTGGAATTACAGCCTAAATCTTTGTCAGGAAACATACAAGGCTACTGGTAAGGGGCTAAGTCGAGGTGCGATCCAAGGTCTGTTGCCTCAGCTAAAGATAGAATATCCTTGGCTAAAGAAAGGTGCTTACTCGCAGTCTTTGCAAGTTGTAGCTCTAAACCTATCTGTTGCTTATCAAAACTTCTTTGAGAAAAAAGCTGGTTTTCCTAGCTTCAAATCAAAGCATGGACGGCAATCTGTCAGTTATCCTCAGAATGTCAAAGTCGGCGACAAGTCTATCAAGCTACCTATCATTGGTGAAGTGAATTGTAAAATTCATCGTACTTTTGATGGCACGGTAAAGACTGTCACCGTATCTAAAAACCCAGATGGAAAATATTTTGTTTCTATCTTGGTTGATGACGGCATTCCCAGTGTAGATACTAATACAGACGGCAAGGCAATTGGTGTAGATGTAGGCTTGATTGACTTCTGTGTAACTAGTGATGGCAGTAAGTATAAAAACCCTCGTCACCTCAAGAAACATAGTAAAAATCTCAAGCGCAAACAGCAAAAACTCAGTCGTAAACAGAAGGGGAGTAGCACCAGACATAAAGCCAGAAGATTAGTGGCAAAAGTCCACTCTAAAATCAAGCGCGTTCGTGAAGATTTTCTGCACAAACTATCCCGCAAGATAGTAGACGAAAACCAAGTTATTGCAGTAGAAGATCTAAATGTCAAAGGTATGGTACGCAACCACTGTCTAGCCAAAGCAATTAGCGATGCTGGGTGGGGGATGCTCGGAACAATGCTCAAGTACAAAGCCGAGAAAGATGGGAAAACCTATATTGAGGTTGACCGATTTTTCCCTAGCTCTAAGACTTGCAATAATTGTCTGTACAAAGTATCTGAGATGCCATTGGATGTTCGTCATTGGGATTGCCCTAAATGTAAATCTCGAAACGATCGCGACGTAAATGCGGCAAAAAACATCAGAGATGAAGCCTTGCGGTTTTTGGCATTAGGAACTAGTGCTGCTGCCAGTGGAGGGGATGTAAGTCGTGGTGGCAAGATTTCGGTCTTGTCGGACGCTGTTCCCCGCGAAGCTGGAAGCCCGCTCTCTACCCGATAGGGTGAGAGTCGGGTAGTTCACTCTCGATTCTAGAGCCGCTTGCGCCCAGATCGAGATTCAATATCCGATCGTTACCTCGAATTAGAGCTAAGTAGGTTTTGTGGTTGCATAAATGGTCGCTTGCGGCTGATAGAGCACGATCTCAACCACGATTTGCGCCGATGGAAGCCGCTCTTGTGTCATTTACTCACTATCTATGGTGGAAACTTTTCTGGTATATTGAAGAGTTACTAAGCGTTTGGCACCAATTTAAAATACGGTTGCCTATCTTATCACCTTAACTGTCAACAGATTGAATCCTAAAGATCCGCAGTTACTAAGTACCGATCGATTTAACGAAAAATGCATATTGCGTGGCTGGGAAAGAAAACGCCTTTTTGTGGCAATGTTACCTATAGTCGAGAAATTACCACTGCCTTAACTAATCGCGGGCACAAAGTCAGTTTCATGCATTTTGCAGATACTAAAGCCGATGGTGATGAGGTGCCATTGCCATTTTTGTATAAATCTCAAGTATTTACAATTCCCACAATTAGAGCCAAACGCATTCTCGAAAGGTCGCTCCGCCGTCGCAAACCAGACATCGTTCATGCTTCTTTGAGTTTGTCACCGCTAGATTTTTTGCTTCCAGAAATTTGCCAAGAGCTAGATCTACCACTGATTTCGACATTTCATACTCCCTACGATGGCAAACGTCGCAATGTCACTTCAACTACTCAATTATTAGCATATCAACTCTATGCACCATTTTTAGCTAAGTACGATCGCACGATTATCTTCTGTGAAGAGCAGCAAGATTTATTAGTCAAACTCGGCGTAGCACGCGATCGCATCATCGTCATTCCCAATGGTGTAGACGAGCAAAAATATACGCCTGGGGCGAGCAATATTAAGGCGGAGTTTCAAGCCAGCCAAATCTACGTGTATCAGGGACGAATCTCTACCGAAAAGAATGTTGAATCTCTGCTCAAGGCTTGGAAATATTGCAACATGGGTAACTATGGGTGCAAACTTTTATTAGTCGGCGATGGCCCTCTCAAACCCAATCTCGAACCATTTTATAATGTCGAACATGGAGTAATTTGGCTGGGTGCAATTCGCGATGATGCGCGGCGGATCGAAATTTTACGCGGTGCGGATGTGTTTATTCTACCTTCGCTGGTTGAAGGTTTATCCCTATCGCTCTTAGAAGCCATGTCTTGCGGACTTGCCTGTGTGGCTACCGATGCTGGTGCCGATGCTTCGGTCATTGCGGGCGATGCTGGAGTGGTCATCAATACTCAAGGCGTTTCCGGTCAACTCCGCACCTTGCTTCCCGTGCTGCGGGAACACGCAGCATGGCGCGAGATGCTGGGCAAATCTGCCCGTCAGCGCGTCTTAGACTGCTATACCCTCAAAGGTAATATCGATCGCATCGAGCACCTCTACAGCGAGACATTAGCACCGATTAGGGCAGTTAGTTAAGATCTATATAAAATCCTTGCCAGATTTAGAGTCAGGGTAATTCATAAATTACCCTGACTCTAAATCTGGCAGCTAAGCAAATAATAACTGCGATCGATTGGCTGCATTGTGCTGAATCTATGGCATGGTTACCCGATAGATTCAACCATCAAAATCTGTTAGTTCCCAACCGGAGGAACTGTCACTGGTGGAGCTGCCACTGGCGTTACGGGAGCGGACGATAGCCAGCCAGCACTCAAGATAATTGTCAGGGTGATAAATACCATAAATAAACCCCAAGTAATCCGATTGAGATTGCTTTCTGCACTTTTGGTACTGCTAAATAATTGCGCTTGACCGCCAATGCCCCCAATCCCATCACCTTTGGGGCTATGGAGCAACACCATTGCAGTTAAACCAAATGCAGATATGCTCCAAATAATCTCAAGAATAGTAACGGTATTCATCTAAATAGTTCTAATTCGTAATAGTCGTCAATCTATTGTATCTCGATCTTGCTTACGAGTCAGGACTCGATCGTGAGGATCTGATTTGGTGACAATCGACTCAGATCTTGCACCAATATATCTTTACTATCAGTTGTGAGCGGAGAAAAAGGAAGCGTTGCTAAGCTGAGCCTTTGTTTCTCTGAGGTCATGCACGTTTTTCTTCTAGACAGCGGAAAGGGGAAAAAAGCTAGCTGTGCCTGGAGATAGTCAATTGAGCAATTAGCTAAAAAAATCTGTCAGCGTCCGAGGGGTAGGCAAAATTAGCAGGTTGCAGAGGACAAGATCTAGTACAGTAAAAGAATGGAATCCGAAAGCATTGAAATAGCGAGCAAAAAAGTTACCAATCCGACCTTGGTACAATGTGAGTAGGTAGGATGGCAAAAATCGGTCGATGGCTCAGAGGGTGGATTACCGAGCTTTGTAGAAAGTGGCAGATCTAGCTTCTGATTTGATTCATAGATATTAATATATTCATATATCTCCTAATTATTAAGATATGCAGCTTTTCATCGATACTAATATTCTGCTATCTTTCTATGCACTCAATCAAGAAGATCTAGCCGAACTAAGTAAACTGACTGACGCGATCGACAAGCAACAAATTACGCTATTATTCACCGATCAAATTATCGATGAATTTAATCGCAACCGCGAACAAAGAATCGATGGTGCGATTAAATCATTCCGCAATCAAACATTCAATCCTCAATTTCCCCAACTCTGTGAAGACTATCCAGAAATCGAACTCTTAAGAGAATCGCTCAAGCAATACGAACGCTCTCATGCAGCATTAGTTGCGAGAATTGCGATCGACATTAAAGCTAAAACTCTCAAAGCCGATCGAATCGTCCAATCTTTATTTAGATTGGGTAAGCAACTGACACCAAATAGTACCGTACTCGATCGAGCGCGGTTTAGAATGGGCATTGGCAATCCACCGGGTAAGAATAACTCCTTGGGCGATGCAATTAACTGGGAATGTCTGCTCGATGAAACGCCAGCAGGTGAAGACCTCTATTTTATTACTGGCGATAAAGATTATTGTTCGGCACTCAGTGATGATGAATTTAGCGATTTTTTACTGACTGAATGGGAGCGTAAAAAGCAAACTAAAATTCATTTTTACAAGAGATTGTCGAGTTTCTGTAAAGAACAATTTCCAGAAATTGCGCTGGCTAGTGCGCGAGATAAAGAATTTCTCATTAGAGATTTAGTAAATAGTCACTCGATTGCAGCCACTCAAGCAGCGATCGCTAAATTAAGTTATTATTCAGAATTTACCGCCGCACAGGTCAACACGATCGTTGCCGCTGCAATATCCAATCGTCAGGTAGTTTGGTCGATCGAAGACGAGCTAGTCAAAAACTTTTTATCATCGGTAGTTGCCAATAATAAACAGTATTTAGATCCAGCAAGTTTAACGGCGATCGAAAGCTTATTAGGCCAAAACTAAGGCAGAGCAGTAACTATCAACGATCGATTAACCAATTGTGCCACCATTTCCGCGCGAGATGAAACTTCTAACTTGCGAAACATCCGCTTTAAAGCCTGCTTGACCGAATTTTCGGTAATCCACAATTCCTGACCGATTTCGGCATTCGTGCGCCCCAAAGCTACCAATTCGACAATTTGCAATTCGCGCGGCGTTAATTTATCGATCTGAAAAACTGGGGCTGTGGTTCTGGCTGTTGTCGCCCAAATCGATAAGTGCAAACAGATCCCGCTGAGATCGGTTAAATTTTGGGTGTCGAAAGCTGGCATCGATCGATCGCGCGTGCAACCCACCGCGCCTACTAATTTACCGCAACTGACGATCGGCCCTACCATTACATGCCAATGGTCGGGACGGGGACAAATCATTTTCCATGTCTTGGGTGATGTTACCAATCCTTCGTGAACTGGTGCGTGATGCTCTATCAAATAACGCGCCACTGGATTAGACTCGATTGATAGGGCAACTTTTAAGATCTTCTGAAGATTGGGATCGAGCGTAGAAAGTTTATCGAAGAAAAAAATGCCCGCTCGGGTCGTGTCAAAATGCTCGCTCACTTTTGGCACAATCTGCGAACGCAGCTCTCGTTCGTCTTTTAGCCGATCGATCTCTGTAAATATAGGCTGTAATGAACTGGTCATAGTGTCACAAAGAGTACTCGATCGAGGACTATTCTAAAGCTGTCTACTTCTCTTAATCTTAGCTTTAGTGCCCACGATCGGAGAAATCCCCATGTCTCAATACGCTCATCCCGAAGTTTTGGTCGATACTCAATGGCTGCTCGATCGTCTCAACGATCCGACTGTGCGTGTAATCGAACTCAATATGAGTCCAGGATCGTTGAAAGACGCACATATTCCTGGTGCGGTGTTTTGGAATATCTTTACAGATTTGCTCGCTCCCGATCTCAGTATGAATCTAGATCCAATCGCAATCTCCCAACTGCTATCTCGCTCTGGTATTACCCCCAACACCACAGTAATTGCTTATGGTAGTTATCCCGATACTGGAGCCTTAATTTTCTGGTTTTTAAAAACCATCGGACACGATCGAGTATATGTCCTCAACGGCGGATATCAAAAATGGCTAGCCGAAGGTCGTCCGGTAGTCTCGGAGTTTGCTAGCTGCTCACCCACTCAGTACTCAGCTAAATCTCTCGATCCTAATTTGCGAGTATTACAAGCCGAAGTGCAAACATCGCTCGATCGATCGGATCGCGTGTTGCTCGATGTCCGTACCCCTCCCGAATACCGAGGAGAAATATTCATGATGAAGCCACCAGAAAGCTCAGAACGCGCGGGACATATTCCCAGCGCAGTCAATATCGAACATGTCTGCGCACTAAATGAAGATGGTACGTTTAAGTCTGCGGAGGCTTTACAGGCTCTTTATAGCAGTCATGGTGTTACCGCCGATAAAGAAGTATTTCCTTACTGTGCCATTGGCGGACGCTCGGCGTGTACTTGGTTTGTGTTGACATATTTATTGGGTTATCCCCATGTCCGTAACTACGATGGTTCTTGGAATGAATGGAGTCGTCAAACCGAGCTACCAATTGCCACTGGAGACAATTAGCACGTCTTCGATTTTCAGTAGGAAATAAACAACCACACCAGACAAGTTCGCAGATCTTCAATATATGAACTCTTCACTACAATCTTCAACCCAATCTTTCGATCGAGAAACTGTCCGCCAAATTGTTAACATCGCATTAGTACAACAATCTGACATCGCGAGTGATTTGTCTGATGCTCAATTATTAGAAATTGCCCAAGAACTGAATATTTCTCCCGACTCAATCGAGCTAGCCAAAAATCAGTGGTTAGAACGGCAAAAATTAGCAAAAAAACATCAGCAGTTTGAGCTTTATCGTCGATCGAAACTGCAAGAGCGAATGGGCAAATACGCAATCGTTAATGCCTGTTTGATTTCAGTAAACGTCCTAACTGGATTTGGAGTTCCTTGGTCTTTATACGTCCTCATTTCCTGGGGAATAATACGTGGTGTGGGTGCATGGCGAGTTTTGTTGCAACACCAAGGGTATGCATATGACTGCGCTTTTCAGAAATGGGAACGTCGCCAAAAGATGCAAACAACTTTTGAAAATTAATAGTCGATATCGAATATCACTATAATTAGTGAGTTTCGATCGATTCAAATACAGCACTCGATCGACATCTCCACATATAAATCTCCTCCTTGGAGGGGATTTTTTCAGCTTACGATTAATCGTTGTACAGTAATATTTTATAAGTTTCTGCTGTCGGTTTTGTTGCCTGAGCTACTGCTTTATCGAGATCTTTAAGATGATATCGATCGCTAATTAAAGCATCCACATCAATGCGATGATTGAATACCAAATCTGCTGATAATGCCTGCACTCGAAACGAAGAACTATAACTACCCATCAAATCGATCTCCCGTCGATACAAGACATTGGGATTAATCGGAATTTCTAACTCATCGGGAAACTCAGCAAAAAACAAGATTTTGCCACCTTTACGAGTGCAGTCTAAGGCTTGGAAAAAGGCTTTGTCGCTAGGTACTGCCAGGATTGAAGTATCGACACCCATGCCCCCAGTTAAGGCATGAATTTTGGTAGTGAGATCGGGATCGCGTGCGTCGAAGGCAGCTTCGGCACCGACAGCTAGAGCCTTCGCCACTCTGGCGGGTATTAAGTCAGTCGAGATTGCTTTGGCTCCAAAATGCTTGACTAGCATAATAAACATTAACCCGATCGGGCCAGCACCAGTAATTAAAACTGTATCGCCAGCTTGAATATTCGCTTTTTTGACAGCCTTGAGACAGCAATTTGTCGGCTCGACAAAACTGGCTTGCTCGTCGGTAACGGCATCGGGAATCGGAATTAAACCGCCGTTGCGAACGATATGTCCCGGTACTTTGACGTACTCAGCAAAGCCGCCACCGCTGGGCGCAAATCCCGCCGTGGTGGTGACATTTTTGTAGACATCGCACATGGAATAGTTTTCATGGAGGCAGTAGCTACAGTGCATACAAGGTATATGATGCATCACTACCACTCGCTGTCCGACTTGCCAATCACGCACATCCGCACCTACTTGACTGATGACTCCTGCCGTTTCGTGTCCGAAGATACGGGGTGGTGTATAGAGTGGATAGAGAATTTTTTTGATATCCGATTGGCACAAGCCGACTACTTTAACTTTGACAAGTACTTCATCTGCGGCGATGTCAGGGACTGGAATCTCTTCGTAGCTGAGTTGATTGACTCCACGAAATACTTGTGCCTTCATAGGTTAGGGGAGGGGGAGAGGGGGAGAGGGGGAGACGGAAGAACATTAATTACGAAGCCTAAAACCTAAAGCCTAAAACCTAAAGCCTTCATCCCCTTAAGCTACTTTACTTCAATAAGTCAAACAAACCATCATCAAGTTCATAGCCTAGCATTTGAGTCATGAATTTGAGGCGCGATCGATCTTTTATTTGTTGCGCGTCTAGCCAAGCTGTTAATAAAAATACTCGATGCATGACCCAAATTTCTAGAGCTTCAGGATTGTACTGGATTCCGTCCTTGCGGCTGAATTGATGGGGCACGAGCATTGCTACATATCGAGCGAGTTCTCCGGCTTGCCAATCGAGGATTAGCGGTAGCTGTGGATAACAGGCATCCACCCGGATAAACCACAATCTCACTTCCGGAATTTCGGAGAGTTCGCGTGGATCTTGCGGTTCTAATGGATAGTCGATTGCTAGTTTTATATCTAGATTGAATTGGGTGGGATTTTTATCCACCAACCAACGATCGAGATCGGTTGCGATCGGCGATAGATCTAGATTCAGAATTGCGCTCTGGCTAATACTAACAGTTGTCATATACTCGGTATTTTAGATAAATTCGATCGATATTTTAGTAGTAGTTACAGCGATTTCCGATTATCATTGTAAGTGTTAAGATCCTTAAAGAATTACCATGCCGACCGCCTCGTTCGGACTCGATCGACAGACTTCTGCCTGCTGCCATTGTCTCAGAGCTACTCAATAGCTGGTCTAGGTCGATCGATCTTACCTAGTTGCTAGCAATTTAACCCTACTTTTATCTTTATCTTAACGACCGAAAAGTTTCCGTGCAATGCTGGCTATTTCTGTTATCTTAGCTACTTAATTAAGATTTTCTAAATAAAAGCAATTTAAATTAACATTAATGATATAGATGTACAAATATCGGCAAAATGTAAATTTTAATACTTGAAGATTGGGCAGATCTAACGATCTCAATCGAGGCCGATTTTGATAAAGTAACAGACTAACTCGTAGATATAAAATATATTTTTACTATAAACTTAAAATAGTTAGTGGGATGTGAGGAGCAGATCGTGGAAAATAGCAACAGACAGGCGATCGGAGATCGAGTAGTGTCCGTATGGAAAAAGTTTCAATCGCGCAGATCGTCCGCTAGAGACAGCGGTGAAGTCGATCTCCCAGCCTCAAGTCCAGAACTCGATAGCGACGAGCCTTTAGCCGATCGCAGTGGTTATTCCAGCGCAAATGCCGCCAGCCAAAATCCGGCGGTAGCGGCGATGTCCAAGATCTTCGATAAAGATCTGTTTAGCGAAGCTGTCGCACCGATTAGCAAGCTCAACCTGCCAAC
Organism: Chamaesiphon minutus PCC 6605; assembly: GCF_000317145.1. GTDB lineage: Bacteria > Cyanobacteriota > Cyanobacteriia > Cyanobacteriales > Chamaesiphonaceae > Chamaesiphon > Chamaesiphon minutus. The sequence continues at coordinate 6,074,234 of NC_019697.1, forward strand.
TGTTACTTTAAACCCTTGGTCGGCATTTTGGGCGGTGCTGGCTGCGATGGTAGGTGGGACGGGGATTACCAGTTATTTGTTATTGATTGCCGTGCCCCCGACGCCAACTTGTCAGGGAATTTTGCCCGTTTCTACCGATTCCGAGCGGCTCTACTGCGCTCAAGTCGGCGCAGATACCCAGGAAATACCCAAGCTGCGAGCTGCTGTAAATTTAGTCAAAGATTGGACGGATCGGCATCCGCTCTATCGCGAATCGCAACGCTTGCTCAAAGAGTGGTCGGAAGACTTAACTAGAGCTGGCCGCAAGCAACTAAACGCAGGTCAGATCGACAAAGCGATCGCGACGCTTAAAATTATCCCTCCTACTAGTCCCATTTACGATCGCACTCAAGAGACGCTCGCCAAATGGTCGGTTCAATCTAAAGATAGTGCCAGTATCGAAGCCAAATTCGAGGGCGCGATGAAAACTGGCGATTGGAATCAAGCCTTTGTCATCTTGCAATCGGTACAACGGATGCGGGGCAGCTATTGGAGCGGATTCAAATACGATAAAATGTCTGCCAAGCTAGCGATCGAACGCGATGCTTGGGATAAGCTGCAAGAGGCCAAAGACGCGCTGGTAGAAAAAGATAGCGATGATTACAATACTCGTGCCAAACGGATGGAATTGGCAGTCAAAGCGGCTAAAAAAGGTAAAGAAGTCGAATTACCCTTACCCCAACAGCCAGAACCGATCGTCAAAGCGATGAAGCTGGCCAATCTCATCGATCCCCAGAGCTATGCTTACCTTGAAGGCCAAACTTTGCGGAGTAAGTGGAGTCGGCATTTAGTCAACTTGAGCGTCGATTTGTATAAACAGCAGAACTTTAACGACGCGATCGCCATCGTCCAAAAAGTGCCCCAGGACGTGTCGATTTACGCCGAAGCACAAGATTGGGTCAAGCTCAATCAAGCACATGTCTGGGCGGGTAAACGGCACCTTCTAGCGACGATCGACGCAATCGATCGAGTTAAGAAAATTCCCAAAACTAGTCCGATTTATACCCTCGCGCGGACCAAGCAATCTAACTGGCAATCGATGCTCAAACAGCAAACCCAACTCCAGTGGGCGCGCACGATTGCCAACTTCCAACAACCAGCGACCCTGGCAATGGCGATCGAAACTGCCAAGCAAGTTCCCGCCCAAAGTGAAGTCGGGCAAACGATCCAAAGCGAAGTTGTTACCTGGAATCGGCAGATCGAAACCATCGACAATCGGATTATCCTGGCTAAAGCCAGACAGATCGTTAACAAGGGCGATTCTCTAGGCAATCTCAAAGCTGCCGTGAAGTTGGCTGGCAAAATAACTAAAGATCGCCCGCTCGGTGAAGAAATTACTACTGCTGTCGCCGAATGGACCGAGAAAATCCAGACGATCGAAGATCGCCCGATCCTGAATAATGCGATCGCCACAGCCCAAGGCGGCAATTTCGCAGGTGCGATCGAGATCGCCAATCAGATCGCCCCCGGTCGATCGCTCTATCGCGAAGCCCAAGCCGAAGTCCGCTACTGGAGCTTGGAACTACAAGAAATTGCCGATCGACGCACCCTAGAACGTGCTATTAATATCTATCGTCAGGGCAAGATCTCGACGGCGATCGACTTAGCCGCAACCATCGGTCGGCGGAGTCCCATTTATGGCGATGCTCGTTCCTATGTTGCTAATTGGCGGCTGCTCTTAACACCACGTTCGGTCAGTAATTAGGGATGGGAAATTGCCACAGGCTCGATGAAAAATATTCAAATTTCGTTGTGGGACGAGCAGAGGACTCTGATCTTACAGCAGTGGCAATTTACTCCCCCAGCACCAATTGAGATCGGCAGATCTCCCGAACGCCAAGTCGTCATCGATCGACCCTCAATTTCGCGGCTCCATGCCACGATTTCGTATACGAGTTTGCGTCAAGGTGGCGGCTATTGGGAAATTAGCAATCACAGCCCCAATGGTACTTTTGTCAACCAGATCGCCATCGTCCAGGGCAAAGGTTCGACTCTAATTACTAATGATGCTCGCATCGAACTATCCAAAGGCGGGACATTATTAACTGTCGAACTCGATGTCGCGCCGCTACAAGTTCGTGTACCAGCGGCTCCAGTCAAGTGCGAACACTCAGACAACCCCCCCAATACCTTATTTTGTATCCATTGCGGTGAGCCAATTACGGTCATTCGCCAGATTAAGCAGTATCAAGTCCTCAAAACCTTGGGACAAGGCGGCATGGGGACCACTTATTTAGCTTGGGATAAGGCTAAATTGTTGGTACTCAAAGAAATGAATGCCGATATGGCGGTAATTCCCAAAGCGCAAGAATTGTTCGAGCGCGAAGCCAAAATCCTCCAAAGCCTGCACCATCCTGGCATTCCCGAATATTACGACTTCTTCGTCGCTGACGGGCGCAAATATTTAGCGATGGAACTGATTCACGGCCAAGATTTAGACTTGTATGTGATGGAGCGTGGCAAAGTAAATATCGCCCAAGCGATCGACTGGATGATTCAACTATGCGAGATCTTGGGCTATATCCATCAGCAACAACCGCCACTGATCCATCGCGATGTCAAACCTGCCAATATCTTGGTGCGGACGATCGATCGCCGGATCTTTTTGCTCGATTTTGGTGCCGTGAAAGAGATCGGCACTCTCGGCGGCACAAAAATTGGCGCGCCAGATTATATGGCACCAGAGCAAAATAACGGCAAACCTGTTACCCAGTCAGATTTATTCGCGATCGGGCCGACCCTAATTTTCTTACTTACCGGACGCAATCCGGCTGATTTTATCCAAATTTTACCCGATGGCTATCGGTTCGATCTCTCCAACGTACCCCTGGTGTCGCCCCAAATGCAAGCAACCATCGATAAAGTCACCCAACGTCGCCCGATCGATCGTTACCAAACTGCCGCAGAATTAGCTCAAGATTTGCGCAAACTAGCTCGTCCATTGAATTAGGGGAGCGGGGAGCGGGGAGTTGCGGCTCGCAGTCGGGATGTTCCCTCCCGGATTATGTGAGACAGCAATGCATCGACAAAGGAGGGAACCTCCCGGATGATGCGAGACAAGACAAGACAAGACAGGGAGTCGGGAGTTAGGGAAAACTGCAAAAGGACGCGGACGCTTGCGTCCAAACTTCCTATCCACTATCCACTATCTACTACCCATTACCCCATCCCCCGTATCGATCGGATCGGCCAAATTGACCATGCGACTCGATGGGATTTTCAGTTAGAATTTAGATATTAATCTGGTTGGATCTGCAATCGTGACGGCGTAAAGTCCGATCGGTATTAGTCAGTATTCTTCTAAAAGAACGCACTAAATTAAATTTTAATAATTACGGGGATTCGTTTGTGTTCGTTAATTCGAGGCAGACATAATTAATTAAAGACACAAGTAATATGTTATTATCTACTGATATTCCTCCGCAAGTAATAAAAAGAGAATCTCTAGCCCAATACCTAGCCAAAGTGTCAATCGAACGTCGGAAATTAGCCAAACTAGAAGTAGATTTTATCCCTCAAATTAGGGACAAGTGGGATAAAATCTTGGTCGATCGGACGACCGATCGCGAGCGGGCGGAAAAGGCGATCGATGCTTGCTATTTATATGCTGGCTTGAATAGATCGCGCATTCTCTGGACGGAAAATCCGTTGACTGCCTTAACATTTTTGATGAATCGTCCGGATTTAGTCGATGTCAGCAGCCGCATCTTGCATCAAATCTGCGATACCTGCGATCGCGAAATAAATGGTCAAATTCAGCCCGCCTTTATCGATGTCGTCAAGGCTTATGCCAATCCACGCGCGTTAGTGCTCGATGAAGCGCAAAATATGGCTTTCGATCTCTTGGGCGATTTTTTAAATCAAGTTTCGATTTCGGAACTCCAAAAGAGTTATCCCCTGCTCGATACCTTATCGCTTCCCAGCGCGCTGCAAGATTATCGGATTGCCTACTTGAGCTATTTTGATTATTTTCACCAGATTGGTATCGAAATCCCCCAGATTCAATTACTCGTAGATTTAGCTCAGTCCTGTGGGTGTTGCTGGGCGTTTGAAAATATTACGATCGTTACTCCCAAAGCATCGGCGGTCGAATTTAACGGTCGCGGTGAATTAATCGCTCTGGTGTACGATGGCATCAACATTCTCAAGTAAATTTGGGGCGAGGCTCTCAACCCGTGGCATAATTAGAGGAAGAATAAGCGACTAAAGCGTCGCGCCGTTGAAGATCGAGTTGTCAAAAGATTTATAAATGACAATTTGCGATCGTCACTAACCGAAACTAATTGTTAATAAGGATACCGAGACTGTGCCCCTAATTACTACTGGTAAGCCATTTATCCGCGATCTAGAACAAGCTGGATCGTTAGGTGTATACGTCCCGTTAGAAGGCGGTTATGAGGGTCGCTATCAACGGCGACTCCGCGCCACTGGCTACGAAAGTATGCGCCTATCCGCCAGAGGTTTAGGCGATATCAGTGCCTACCTCACTGGAGTGCATGGCGTGCGTCCGGCGCACTTGGGCAAAAAGGAAATCCGCACGTATTATATTCCACCGATGCTCGATACTTTCCTCAACAATCTACTGCCGACATCTAAGGGGTTGGTGTTGTGGCTGATCGACGGACAGGTGCTCTCCAAACAAGAATTAGCTTATCTCACCCAATTACCCACGATCGATCCGCGCGTCAAAGTCGTTATCGAATTAGGTGGCGATCGTCAATTTAGCTGGAAGAAGCTTACGGATATCGCTAATGCATAGGCTGGATTAGTTCTCGACACTCCAGTTATAATTGGTAGATCCGAAAGTAACTAGACTAATTTTTAGCATGAGCGCGATTACTCCCAGTCAAGTTAAAGCCTCGATCGAAGCAGGACTCCCCGGCTCGACCGTTCAGATTACCGATTTGACAGGCGGCGGCGATCACTATCAAGCAGTAGTAGTTTCAGACCAGTTTGAAGGCAAGTCCTTAATCCAACAACACCAGTTGGTGTACGGTACCGTGAAAGAAGCGATGGCTAGTGGCGCAATTCACGCCCTCGCTCTTAAAACTTATACCCCCGCAACATGGCAAGCCGAAAAATAGGCAACGCAGCCATCGCTTGCCGTGCATCTACTACTGTACCTGGCCATTTGCCGCTCGCAGTTAATTTTTATTCTCTATATTCTCGAACTTATTATGACTACTCCAGCATCAGAAAAAATCGGTCAATTAATTGCAGATAACAAGATTATGGTATTCATGAAGGGCACCAAATTGATGCCCCAATGTGGATTTTCCAATCAAGTCGTGCAAATTTTAAATATTCTCGGCGTCCCTTACGAGACTGTCGATGTTTTAGCCGACCAAGATATTCGCCAAGGAGTGAAGGAATATTCTAATTGGCCGACAATTCCGCAAGTGTATATCGATGGTGAATTCATCGGTGGTTCGGATGTAATGACCGAACTCTATCAAAAGGGCGAACTTCAACAAATGGTTGAAGTTGCATTAGCTAGCTAAATTGATGTCAGTCGCTCCAAATTGGAGTGGCTATATAGTTTAGTAAAGGGGGAGGGGAAATCGTCAGTTTCCCCTCCCCCTTCATTAAGCCCATTAAGCCGTTCGGGTTTTTACAGATTCAGCAACGTTGATAATTAATTTGAGGAATATTAAGCTTGCGGATTGATAATGTATCGATCGGGAGAGATCGGATTACACTACAATTTGATGATTAATAATAGTCGGGTTCTCGCTGAAGTTCGACTCGTTCAAAATTCGAGGGATCGTAAACATAGCGCATTACTTCCTCCTCAAGTCGATTGATTTGATATGCTTCTAGCGCATTCGTACTCCTTAATGCAGCTAAATAGCCATCGAGATACAAACGCAAGTCATCGGAGCGGTATCCTCGATGCCACATTTCAACTAAGGCGTCTGTAATCTTTTGGTAATGCCCGATCGTTTCTATAGTTTGTAGCATAGCTAAATCCCTCAATTTACTAAATAGGGTATCTCAAAATTGTTTAATTGGGCATATCTTCACTCTACTCTAAATATTTAATAATTTGAGGTGTGGAAAATACACGTTTGCGTAGGATCTTGAATTCAGTATGTGTTGCGGCTAGATTGCTATAAATTAAGTTTGCTCGGGGCGGGGTAGATTTATGTCTGTATGATATCTATATACTTCGCAACTAAATGCGATCGATCCGGAAAGGTTGTGCTAATTATCGACATCGATTCGCGCATCGGCTGGTGTGCTAATGCGGGGATCGGCCTGTAAATAACAACTTTAACCTAATAGGTAAATTATAGACGGCTAGCTTATGCATTTGTGTTCCACCTTCAGAAAAGAGTGCAAAAAAACGTAATTTTTGAAGAAATGACGGCGATATCTGCCCATAATCGCATCTTCTGCTATGGGCGATCGAGCGAAAGTTACTCGCGATCGGAGATAAGATGACAAGTAGTTGTAAAGTAAGTTCGATCTGTAATATCGATTCAGACTCAGCAAATGTATCCCGAACATGAGCGTACAGATTCACATTATTGAAGCCAATCACAACTTGCGATCGCTTTTGGCTTGGCATCTTCAACAAGCTGGTTATCAGGTACACCAATCCGCGACACTAGCGCAGGCATATCAACACTGCGCGCGCGAACTACCGACGCTGGCAATTTTAGCTTCTGATTTACCCGATGGTGAGGGGATCGAATTTTGTCAGTGGTTGTACCCTCAAGGTAACTCGCTGATTTTGATGCTATCAGCGCGAATTCGCGAAATCGATCTCGTCAGCGCGCTCCATGCTGGAGTAGACGACTATCTCAAAAAACCGTTTGGAATGCCAGAATTTTTGGCACGAGTGGCAGCTTTGCTGCGGCGCAGCCGGATTGCCAACACGATTCCGACAGATCTGACGTATGGCAATTTACGCATCGATTTGGTACGCCGTTGCATTTATCTGAGAAATTCGACTTTGACAGATCTCGACGCCACTAACACAGCTACAACCAGCACCAATTCCAGCAAACCATCAGGTTCGAGCCGCCAGGAGTCGTTAGAAACTAGAATCGATCTCAGCCCCCAAGAATTTAGTTTACTTTATGTCTTAGCACAGGCCAACGGACGACCAGTGCATCGGCATGAATTGCTCAAACGCGCCTGGGACATCGATATCGACAACCCCCGCACGGTCGATAGTCACGTCCTCACCCTCCGCAAAAAGCTCGGACATCCCGATCCCATCCAGACTGTCCGCAAAATTGGCTATCGGCTGAATTATTAAAATAGCGACAAAAATGTTAAGATATCTACATAATCAGTTAAGACTGAGGGACAATATGCCTAACTGGATAATTGGGTAGTAAACATGATTAACCGTCAAGCCGTCTTAGAATACCTCACCAAGCATCCCAACCATTCAACTTGGCAGATGCGATTACATTTTTTGCAAGCTAGTCGTCAGCGCGATTGTCAGTCGCAAATTTCCATCGGCTCGATTGCCAATCAGCTTAACTATATTCTCCGCGATCTCGAAGCGATCGGCACCATTGCCCCACGCCCAGACTCTTCACCTTTAGCGCAAGATATGTTGCCGAGGGAATCTCATTCAGAGCGTTATCCAGAGCTAAATGTTGGCGATTAGCAGATCTTTAAATCTCACACTAAGAGACCTCGATCGAGTTGCCAGTTATGGCAAAGATCGAGATATTGAAGACTAATTGAAATTACTTTTTAGTAGTCCAAATATTACTAAACATCATTAACATCGCACCGATGCCGATCGCGATCGCTAGTCCGCCAGCCAGTGCATTTTGCATCGATTCATCAAAAACCATCTTGTTTTACTCCTTGAATAAATAACTGATATTGGTGGATTCTAGTAAGAAAAGTTAGGGGATTGGGGATTGGGTGTTGAGAAAGTTTGGCTGTATGTGGAGCCTGCTGTGCCCATCTATCGTCATTTGCCTTTTAAATTGGTATTAGATAGAAAAGCAAGGACTGAGAGAATTGGGAAACTGGGAAATCGAGTTTCAATCCACAATCCGCAATCCGCAATCCCCAATCCCCAATCCATTAATTCTCCACTGACTGAGTGAGCCGTCGAATATTGAGCACGTCACTCATTTGCTTGATTTGAGCCAAACACCGATCGAGCTGTGCTTTATCGCTGACTTCGATCGATAGATCGATAATCGCAGGCTTGGCATAGTGAGTAATCACGTTGGCCGATCGCACGTTAATTTTATTATCGGTCAATCGGGATAAGATATCCTTAAGCACTCCCACTCGATCGAGTACTTCTAGCTGGACGCTGACGGGGTAAGTCCGCGCTTTTTCTTTGGTAACTTGAGTATTCCAGCTTACTGGGAGCAAGCGATTTCCGTCCATCTGTTCGACATTCACACAGCCTTGACGGTGGATCGAAATGCCGCTATTGCGGGTGACGATGCCGATAATCGGTTCGCCAGGAATCGGGCTACAACAACCAGCTAGGTGGTGCAATAATCCTTCGATACCGAGAATGGGGAAGTCGCTATTTGCGGGCGAGGTTTGCTTGGGTGCGGTAGTTGGGGGCAACTCTTGGGTGGGAGCTTCCCGATCTTTAACCATTTCGCGGAGGCGATTGACTACCGTCTTTTGGGTGATTTCGCCATAGCCCAATCCGGCGAGTAAATCCTCGACAGTGACGTAGTTACAGCGTTGGGCGACTGCCAACATCGGTTCGGATTTTAACAGGGCTTCTAGGCCATTTTTGCCCAATTCGCGCTCTAATAATTCTCGCCCTCTAGCGACATTTTCATCGCGATGCGATCGCTTATACCACTGGGTAATCCGGTTGCGCGCGCCGGGACTGACGACAAAATTCAGCCAGTCGAGACTCGGACGGCTATTTTCGCGCGTAATGATTTCGACGATATCGCCATTGCTAAGCGTCCGCGATAAGGGGACGATGCGATCGTTAACTTTGGCTCCCGCACAGTGATTGCCGACTTCGGTATGTATCCGATAGGCATAATCTACGGGTGTCGAACCTTGGCGGAGCGAGACAACTTCGCCTTTAGGGGTAAAGACATAAACATCGCGTTCGAGTAAATGATCTTTGAGATGATCGTCAAATTCGATCGCATCTTTAACGTCATTTTGCCACTCTAATAGCTGGCGCAACCAGGCAAATTTTTCATCTACTTCCGTCCGGCGATTGGTTGTGGCTTTACCTGTTTCTGATGTTTCTGGTCCCGATTTATCGGCTTTGGCTGCTTCTTTATATTTCCAATGTGCGGCAATACCATATTCGGCGACGTGGTGCATTTCTAATGTCCGAATCTGGACTTCTAGAGGCGTACCAGTAAAGCCGACGACGGTAGTATGTAAGGATTGATAGCGGTTGTTTTTGGGCAAGCCGATATAATCTTTGAATCTGCCAGGAATTGGTTTAAAAGCATCGTGAATTTCGGCGAGGGCGAGATAACATTCGTGATTTGATTCGACAATGATTCTAATTGCTGTCAAATCGTAAATCTCGCTAAATTCTTTCTTTTGATAGCGCATCTTTTGATAGATGCTATAAAGATGTTTCGGTCTACCGCTGATATCTACATAGTTAATCTTAGCTCGATCGAGTCGATGGCGGATCATCTCAGTAACGTTCGCAATTCGCGATTCTCTGGCGGTGCGTTTTTCGGCAACGAGATCTTGAATCCGGCGATAATCTTCAGCTTCGATATATTTAAATGAGAGATCTTCTAATTCCCACTTAATTCGCCCCAAGCCCAACCTGTCAGCTAAAGGTGCGAAAATATCGCGAGTTTCTTGAGAGATTGCTTGCTGTCGTTCGGTGCGTAAATGGTCGAGGGTACGCATGTTATGCAGTCTGTCGGCTAACTTGACCACAATTACGCGAATATCTTGCGCCATAGCGATAAACATGCGTCGAAAATTTTCGGCTTGTTGCTCTTTCTTGCTCGAAAATTCAAATTTAGAAAGTTTAGTGACACCTTCAACTAAGTGTGCTGTTTCTTTACCGAATTTTGCCTCAATTTGGTCGATCGTAATCGGTGTATCTTCGACCACATCGTGCAAAAATCCCGCTGCAATCATCGGCGCGCCACCACCTAAATCGCGCAGCAATCCCGCGACTGCAATCGGGTGACAAATATATGGTTCGCCCGATTTGCGTTTTTGATCGCCATGTAATTCGTATGCGAATTCAAAGGCATTTTTAATCAATTTACGTTCGCGTAGCGTCTCTGGCAGAGAATCGAGATCTATCGGTGCATCAGTATTGTCTTCTCCAGCCAAACACTGTTGCAACCAATCGGGAATCTCACAATCGTAAACGACCTCATTATCGGGATCGTTGACAAGTGTCACAGGATCGATATTGTCAGTAGAAATAGAAACAGGAGTGGTCATAACTGAAGAGAATAGGATGTAAATAATTAGAACTAAACTTTAATCCAAACCATCTAAATCTCCCAGTGGGGAATGATGGCTCGATTATCGTTCCGGATCGACAAAGGCGAGGCTTTAACTACGGTAAGCGTCTGCCTGCGCAGAGAGGCTCCGCTAACAAGGTTGCAAAGAGTGGCTAAACAATAATTACGATGACACCAACTACGATGTTATCGATATAGTCGGACGACGGATGTCAAAATTGATGTGGCGAACTACCTTGCGCTGCTGGGAGATCGCCAATCGCGCTCAATTTACATGGCACTGAATGTAGTGCTAAATTAGCTACATCCGAGTGCCGAGAATGTAGCGTTCGAGAGAGAAAATGAAGTGTAAAATTATTTACATAATATTCTATTCTATCTAATTTAGTTATGTTGCCATCCGAACAGATTTTAATGTGGCAACAATTATTTACCCGCTTGAGCGACTTGCCCAGCGACTCAATACCCGAACTGAAAGTCAGTCTCAGACAGACGATCGATTTTTTTGAGTCAGAGATCCTCACTCAGGATCTAGATCTGCCCGAACCGCTGGCTGGTAAAATCCGATCGTATGCGACCGAAAGCTATCGGCTGCTGCGCTTACTACCAATGGATGTCATGTTTATGGCTGCCGCACGCAATCCCACCACTGTTCGACAACGCCGTCAAGCATATCAAGAAAAATTAACACTATCGCTCGAATATTGCCAAGCAGCGATCGCTAGTTTGCAATCGTAACTATTTTCGATCGTTTCACATCCGCACCTCGATCGCCAGAAGACTACACTAGAGATGTAGTCGTTGGCTGCCACTGCCAAAATTTCCGAGCAACGATCGATCGTCAGCCGATGTGCGCTTGCTGGAACTCAGAGCGGCGAGGGAACCTCTATCGCGCTAGCCGCGACTATCACCTTATAACTGCCAACTGATTTAAAAGATGTATTGCCCTAAATGTAGGTCTGAGCTAGTAAATGGAATTATCGGCGATCTGCTGTTGACAAAACATTGTCCCAAGTGTGAAGGAGAATGGATTTCCGGTCGGAACTATCAAGGCTGGAGATCGGAGCGTCCGGCAGTCGTTCCCAGCCGCGAGACTATAGCTCAGAATTATCATCTGCCATATACACCCAGTCCCTTAGATGCCAAAGCAGCCCCTTGCCCCGAATGCTCTACCATGATGGCTAGAGGCAAAATCGCGCTCAAACAACCATTTTATGTCGAACATTGTCTCACTTGTGGCGGGATTTGGTGCGATCGGGGAGAATGGGACGTACTCGAACAATTGCAACTCCATACCAATATTCCGCAGATTTTTTCGAGCGGGTGGCAAGCTCAAGCTCGCGCCAGTCATCTTAATGCGCTCGAACGTCAAGCCGTAATCGATAAGGTGGGGGTGGAAATGGCGCAGCGAGTGTTCGATCTGGCTGAGGTGCTCGTCCAACATCCCAATGGTGATTTTGCGGCTGCTTATTTAATGCGTAGATTCGATCGCGATCGAAGTTAATCGATCGTTGATAATTGATAAAACAGAGGGGGAGGGGTAATCGATCGATTACCCCTCCCCCTCTGTTTTATCAATTAAATTAACTACACAAAAAGTCACCTCTAACCCAACCGATCGCTCCAAAAAAGTTGACTTTTCTCCAGGTATAACCACCAGCAACTCTGGCATTACCAATTAACACTACCGATCGACCGGGTGGAATTCTGCCGATTACTCTAGATTGCTGACCAGCACGAGCGCGCAGATTGACCGGATCGCCATCGCGACTGCAACTATAGACGGTACTAACACCGCCATAATTTCCGGGGCCAGATTGCGCGAAGGCAGGTGCGAGTGAGATCGTGCTTGTTGCTACTGCCAAACAGATTGCCGTACTAAGAGATTGAAGTTTCATGATGATTTTTTTGGCGTGGTTAGTTATTTATTATCGATCTAATTCGCTCGATCTATCGAGTAATCTGCACCTCTAAAGAGCGCGGACGATATTTCAAAACGAAGTTTCTGACTTGGTGGTAGTCATACTTTTTTGTCATCCCGATACAACCCGATGTACCATCTTCTTTGTTGTCTCGATCGAAACTCGGGTCCCAGTGGATACCGAGAGCGGTTCTTCTCATACGCGGGTTGAATCCAGGCTTGGGAAAAATTGGCACCATCGTTCCGCCTACTTCTCGAATCGTGCCCTTGACGACTGTGGGTACGACAGAATACGATCCGTCGGGCAAGGGCGCATCTGTATCGCTTTGGTAGCGATTCCTGGCTTGAGTAAATCCTCTACCAGTGACAGCATCGAGTTGAAAGACATAATCCGATGTGCGATCGCGATAAGCAGTCAATTTGTAAATCGGATTGTTGAATCTATTCTGAGAATTGCTGGGATCTCGACTTAAAATCAGACAGGGAAAGGCTCGGCAAGAAGCTGATGCAGAAATCCGATTTTGAGATGGCGATTGCGGCTGTTGCTTGGTTAGGGCTAAAGCTTTACTCAACTGTTTGAATTGAGCGTTGCCATCGTTAACATCTAAATTGAGTCGAGTTGGGGTTAACGCAGCCGATTTGGATTTAGCGGTAGGATCTTTAGCAACCCGATTTTTGGCATTAAGCACGATCGAGTCGAGCGGATTTACATAAGGTTCTGACATTACTGACTCAGTAGGCGTCGTTCCCGCCTGTGGCGATTTAGAGACTCCAGCCGGAGACGAGCTTACCGCTGGATCTGGTTGCGCTGGCTGTGCCAATGTATTCGGCGACGAAACTGGGTGGGCGGTCGAGCTAATACTTTGAGCATTAGATGGAAAATTAGAATTGCAACTACAGATCGCGAGGGCGATTGCGCACCAGCCGAGCGTTCGCGCTGCAATTAGAACCTTATGCATATATTTCTACTGGAAATAGGCGATGAAATCGCTACCGACCATAGCTAGCGTTGTGAGTTAATCTACAACAGTCCTCAGTATTTTCCGAAAAATTTGCTGAGTTTGCCAAAAAAAGATCGCATCATCTACTGCTAGGATCGCTCGTAGCTATAATCCTTATTTCATAGCTTTGACAGAGCCAGCCGGATAGTTTCGATCGCGTTGCCAGATGTTTACGATTCTACATATCATCGTCAAACCAATCCTCTACTCCAAAACCCAGGCTGCGGGTAACTTTTAAGTCTGATGCCAATCGCAAAGCGGCTGCGGTACCGACTTTGGTTTCCATCACTGCCGAAAATACTACGTCGAGCTGATGCTGAGTAACAAATTTTGCCAGTCGCCACGGAAATCCAGCAATCCCCGGTTTGATGACATAGATCCCCCGCCAACCCCGTGCATAAGCAGCTTGAATCCGATCGAATGTTGCCACCGATTCATCGAGCGCGATTGGGGTATGATACTTAGCGGCTAACTCGATCGCGATCTCGATCTCTTCTGGTGCCAAAGGTTGCTCGATAAACTCGATTCGCGCTTCTGAGCTACAAATTTCCAACCATCGTTCGGCGGCTGTCTGAGTCAAGCCTCCATTGGCATCGAGCCGGAGTTTGGCATCTATCGGCACAGCCATCATCAATTGTCGCCAGATTGCCTCCTCTTGGGCGATCGGCAGTACCCCAATCTTCCATTTGAAGGTGGAGTACCCCCGCTGCACTAAAACGGGTAATTGGGCGATTGCGGCAGCTCCTGTTGGTAATAAGCCACTCAAATCGAACTTAGGTGCGAGCGTGCTAGTTGGCGGCAACTCTAAAGCCGTCAAAGCACTGCCAAACCCAAACTGACAGGCTGGTAAATCGTCGGGAATCAGATGAATTTTGTCCTTGGTAATATTGTCGCCAACTTGCTGGCACCACTCGATCGCTCGATCGATAGATTCTGAGCCAAACCACGGAATCGGCGCGATTTCACCCAGCTCGGCTCTGCTATTAGCATCTGTGAGTTGAATGATTATCCCTTCTCGAATTGCCCACGTACCATGACTGGTTGTCAATGGTTGTCGAAATGGGCGTCGATAGACTGAATAGGTAAATTGATAACCCTTCATTAGCTAATCATACTGTGTAATATTATACCACAAATTTATAATTTCAGCATTCCGCGATCGCCTATTTATACCATCGATAAACCCTGCAACGATATCTCCCGCTCCTGAGTATTCAATCCCTGACTTTGGATCGATACCCCAAACTTACCCAATCCCATCGGATCGATTAATTGATGGAGATTTTGACGACGGTGGAGTAGAGACTGAAGATCGCCACTACTAGTCGAAATTGCGGCGATTCTTTCCCCCAATCCTAATGCCATTAGCAACATCCCTTGCTGGGTAAATCCGACTGTACGCAAGCCTAATAACTCACCATAATTTTGCAGTGCGGTAAAATCTACATGTGCAGTGATATCTTGATTGCCGATATTAAGATATGGATCGTTATGATGGGCATGTTGGTAATAACATTGTAATGTCCCTTGCGAGCGCATCGGATTATAATAGCGATCGGCTGTATAACCATAGTCGATCGAGATAATATAGCCCCGCTGTATTTTTTTAAAAACCAGATCTAGCCATGCTAAGGCAGCTAAATTTACTTCAGTCCGGTATTTTTCGGGATATCGATCGCTAAGTAGGTTAATTCGGTTAAGTTGCCAATATTGCTCTAGTTTATCTGTCGATAGCTCGTCAATTTTCTCTGTAAGTACGAGATCTCGATCGCCAAGCGTGACATAAATCTCTTGCAATTTATCATCAATTTTTACGACTTGATGTACTGGCAAAGCATCGATCAGTTCGTTCGATAAAAAGCAACCATTAATCGATCGATCGGGTATTTCTGCCCAAGTACGCCAGCGCACGGGCAAATCTTGCAGCCTCGCTTGTTGTGCTACAATCATCGCTGGTGCGGTTTCAATGATGATGTAATCTATCGATCGAAAGAAGTCGGGGTATTCGCGCTGGGAGTATGCTAGAATTTGGGCGGCTAATAATCCTCGCCCAGCACCCATTTCGACTATACTAAATAGCTGCGGCTCTCCTAAAATTTGCCACATTTGGTATAACTGAATTGCGAGCATTTCGCCAAAATCATCAGCTAAATGGGGTGATGTCAAAAAATCTCCACTTTCGCTAATTCGCTCGGCATTGCTGGCATAATAACCATGCTGAGGATGATACAATACCAAATCCATATATTCAGCAAAAGTAATCTGTCGCTGTGGCGAACTCTCGATCCGATCGGCGATGACTCGCACTAATTCTAAATTATTATCCATACTTAAACTCACAACCGCTCTAAACTACTAATCATACCTAAAATTAATGGAACTGCATCGGACGACGGGTAACTGGCGATTGGGATTGGGATTATCGCTAGTTACGGTAATTTTATGGGGATTAGTACCAGTTGCGATCGCAATTGTCTTGAAAAAGTTAGATGTATATACGATTAATTGGTTTCGATTCGCGACGGCATTTATTTTGCTCGGTTTTTACTTATTCAGACAAGAAAATATCCCTAAATTTTCACAATTAAGATCGGTACCGATTTATCTATTTGCGATCGCAATTTTAGGTCTGATGGGTAACTATATCTTCTTTGTAATGGGTTTAAAAGCAACTTCTCCTTCACACGCAGAAGTAGTAATTCAGTTGGCTGGTGTATTTTTGAGCTTAGGCGGATTGATTATTTTTAAGGAACGTTACACGCGCTATCAATGGCTGGGTGTCGGCATTCTTTTGGCAGGATTTATCGGCTTCTTTTCCGAACAATTAAAAGTTTTAGCAGCAGATAGCGATCGATACATTAACGGTAGCATCATGTTAGTCATTGCCGGAATTACTTGGGCGATCTACGCACTGATTCAAAAGCAATTATTAACTAAATTAGAATCTGCTCACATTATGTGGGTAATTTATGGTGTGTGCGGCTTATTATTTTGGACTGTAGCCAAACCCCAAACCTTACTCGATCTTAACTCGATCGAGTGGATGGCACTGATTTTTTGCGGGCTGAATACTGTCATCGCCTATGGAGCTTTTGCCGAATCGCTGCAACATTGGGAAGCTTCTAGAGTCAGTGCGATTCTTGCTCTAGCACCGATTTTCACGATCGTATCTATGAGTCTAACTGCTTGGCTATCACCAGGATTAGTCACTCCCGAACATATTACTGCACTCGGTTTTCTCGGCGCAATTCTCGTCGTCGTTGGCTCGATGTCGATCTCATTAGGCAAAAGTTAGCAGTACACCTCCAAAGAGCTTTGAACTAAGTAGATAGATACAAATATCGATCGAATAGATAATACCTGAAACCTAAATGGTGGGAGATGCCCACCCTACTTGCTATTCACTATCCACTATCCACTATCGACTATCCACGATTCATCTACCCATCTACTTCACGATTGATGATGGCTTCTCCACCGATTTTGGCAGCAATCCAACTGAGGGTACCTACCACCGTAATCGCCAGGATGGTTGCTACTGCGGCATAAGTATAGAGTGCTGGGAGCGAGTCCCCTTCTGGGAGCAACTTTTTGAAAGTAGCTTTGATGGCATCATTCCAGGCTAATGCAGATACAAACCCCAACGATGCAGAAGCTAACGTAATCATGGTTTGCAACAGAGAGCGGATTGTCAGCAATGACTTCATCCGTAAATCGGTACGTCTAACCATTGTAGTGAAAAGAAACTGTAGCTCTCTATTTTAGCCGATCGCGCTACCAATTATTTCATCAAACATCTAGTGTTTCATTTCCGCTCTGTTCGTCCCCACTGCTTACTATCCCCAATTCACGATCGACTAACTAACTATCCTCTTCAATATCAATTTCTGGTTTAACTCGCTTAGAAAAAAGCTTCCCGGCATCCCATGCATAAGTAGTGAAATTAGGTAAGATTTCTTGAGCGAAAGCTTCAGCCGCTTTAGAGCGATACCGATTGGGATTGACAATGACAGAGAGCATTCGATCGATCGCTACACCATCGATCGAGATCCGATGTAGCGTACCATTTTCGACCTCGCGTTCGATCGCCGAAGACGAGACAAAAGCCGCGCCCAAGCCTGCTTGAACGGCATTTTTAATGGCTTCGATCGAATTGAGTTCCATCTCGATTTTCAGCCGATTGGGATCGATACCGCATTTAGTGAGTACTCGATCGATCGCTTTCCTAATTGTCGATTGCGAATCTAAGGAAATAAAGTGCAGTTTGTAGAGATCTTCTTTCGGAATACTCTTCATCCCTACAAAATTATGATTGGTAGGTAAAATTAGGGCAAATTCATCTTCAGCATAGGGCAAAATATCTAGCGATTCTTGTAACTCTGCGGGAATCTCGCCGCCGATAATAGCTAAATCTACTTGTCCGTTGGCGACGCTCCAAGCCGTGCGCCGCGTCGAATGAACGTGCAATTGCACTGATACATCGGGATATTTTTGCCGAAACACCCCAATCATCCGGGGTAATAAATACGTCCCCGTAGTCTGAGATGCGCCCACGATCAGCGTACCACCTTGGAGATTTTGGAGATCCTCGATCGCCCGACAGGTTTCTTGACATAGGGTGATAATTTTTTCGCCATAACTGAGCAATAAATGTCCGGCTTCAGTCAGTTGCGCTCGTCTCCCACCACGATCGAATAACGGGACATCTAATTGACGCTCGAGATTCTGTACCTGTAAACTGACCGCAGGTTGAGACACATACAAACTGTCCGCAGCGCGTTTGAAACTTCCCTCCGCAGCAATTGCCTTGAGAATCCGTAACTGATCCAGGGTGAAAGGCAGGTCAGACATAGCATTGAGCTTTTAGAATTAGTAGCGATGGACTATCGACTCACATTGACCTTACCATATACTGCTGGTACTTAGCTCTTGGCCTCTTAATAATTGATGTAAGATTTTCTACCTTTGTGTAGGGGATAGGCTTTAGGTTTTAGGCTTTAGGCTTTAGGCTTTAGCGCACAAGATAGCAACGTAGTAGGGTGGGAAGTGCCCACCATCTATATTTAACCCGATCGATGTTCGATCGCCACTGCGCTCGTTTCATACCTCATCCCAAGCCCCTCTCTTATCACTAAAGCCCTAGTCTTGACGGCGCAAAAATTGAATTACTGGTGCTTTAATCTCCGCATACCAATGTTCTTGAGGATAATGTGCTGCGGTGGGAAGTGTGACTAATTCTCCTCGTTTCAAAGATTTAGCACAAGCTTGTGCCGATGCGAGAGTGAGCCAAGGATCTTCGACACCCCAGACGATCTGAATCGGGAGATCGAGGTTGGGAAGTCCTGTCGAGATCTCTGTCATCACTTCCTTGAGTCGGAGATTGCGAATCGTTGCTAGCAACGATCGACCGGGAGCGGAGCTTTTAAGATATGGTTTGCGGTAAGCTTCGAGATACTTGTCTTCGATGACGTGTTTGCAGCCAGCTTCTAATGTCCGCTCGACAGAGAGCGGATCTTGAGTAAGCATTTCCCCTGCCACAGGTAGCCCCAACTGCTGTAACTGCCAAGGTAATTTAAGCCCTGTCGTCAATGGTGTATTGAGAATGACTAACTTGTCTACTCGATCGGGATTGCGGAGCGCGTATTGGATGCCTACGGTACCTAAAAAGCCCTGCACGACTAGGGAAACTCGATCGAGATTCAAACTATCCACTAGCTCGGTAAAAGCGGTCGTAAAGGCATCTGGAGTATAGGCAAAATCTCGTTTTTCGGGCTTGCTCGAATTACCAAAACCGATCCAATCTGGCGCGATCGATCGAATCCCATTTTCGGCTAAAGGGGGCATCAATCCCGTCCAACTTAAGCTTTGCGAAGGCAAGCCGTGCAACAAGATCGCCGTCTGCGGATTTTCCCAGCCAGTTGGGGAGAGTTCGCCATAAAACCATTCTAGCGAACCAACTTTAATCGAATTTTTAGTAATTTTAGCCACGAGTCAGATTTTAAAACTAAGCCATTCTCAGTCTAGACCGCGATCGCGATCGTGGCGCGTCTGTTTTCGAGACTGTGTAGCCTCTTTACAAGGAGAAACTGACTTTCGCAAGTAGTCTACGGACGCTATCTCAAAAAAGCAATACTCACATAGGTAGCCAAGACCACCAATTGCAAGCCCATAGTCGGCAACCCATAAGCGAGAAATCGGCGAAACGAAATCGGCGCACCATGGTGCGCAGAAATCCCCGCCGCGACAATATTCGCCGACGCCCCAATTAGCGTCCCATTGCCGCCGAGCGTCGCCCCATACATCATGGCATAGAACAACGGTAGCACCACTGGCGGTAACGCCACATTCGCACCAGGGCGCAGGATTTCTGCACCCACAAATCCAGCATTGACTAAATATTCCTGAAGTAGCGGCACCATCGCTACTACCAAGGGGATATTAGGAATCACACTAGACAGCAGCCCGACACTAAATAGTAAAACGATCGACCCCAGCGCGATATTTTTACCCAGCAGCAGTGCTAAAACGATCGACAGACTGCTAATTACACCAGTTTTTTGCAGACCCCCAATCAGCACGAAAATACTCATAAAAAACAGCAACGTACTCCAATCCACATCGCGTAAAATATTGTCGATCGAGTCAACTTCGATCTGTTGCGCCCAGAGCAGACACAGCGTTCCGCCTAGCAATGCTGCCGTTGCTGGCGAAATTGGTATGGGTAACATTTCACCTATTACAAAAAAAATCATTACCAGCAGCATAGTCCCCCCGCCGAGTAGCAACATGCGTGGATATTTAAGCGTAATTCGGGGTAAGTTATCCAGATCGGGCAGTTCCATCCGCCAAATGCCTTTAAATAAGAATGGGAGAGTTACCACGACTGTCAGAACGGCAATTGCGCCTCCGAAACTCAGCCGTTGCAGATACTCCACAAAAGTCAAATCGATCGAGCTACCCACGATAAATGTCGCCGGATCGCCGACTATCGTCAACAATCCCGCACTATTGGCGATAAATACCATCAAAATTAGCAACGGTACGAAATCTACGCCAATCTCTTGCGCCAACGGCGGAATCAATGGTGCTAGCAGCATCACTGTCGTGGCATTGGGCAATACCGCACAAATCGGCGTGGTGATGGCTACAATCCCCAGCAGCAGCCGCTTACCCTTCCCCTGCGACCACAACACCATTTGGGTTGCCAAATATTCAAACACCAGCGTCGGCTGTAATGTCCGCACCATCACCATCACACCGAAAAACAAGCCCAGCGTCGGGTGACTTTTGGCGATATAACCGATCGCCTCATCTAGGGTCAAAATATTTAAAACGACTAGTAGCAAAGCACCGAGCAATCCTGCGATCGTCAGATGCACCCATTCCAAAGCAATCGACCCAATTACACCTATAAAGATCGCCAATGAGACGATCGCTTGCCAGCTTTCCATCAGATATTTCCTAGAGTAGTATTATTAGACGTAAATAAAGTTACTATTTTGCAGGGAGCGGGGGAATCAGCGACACTCTCACTCATCGCTATCAGCAGTTATTACCACACGTTTAATATATGGCTCGCTGTCGATCTTACCAATTGTCGGCGATCGCCCGTAGCATCCAGTCCCCAGATTGAGATCCTAAGTAGCTACTTTTGCGCCCAATCTAAATTAGGGACATTGAGCAATTGCCCGATGTGGCTAAATAAATCGGTAAAAGTATGTCGAAAATTAAAAGGGCAGGCATTACCATAAGAAAGAGTGCAAAATTTAGATCGACGCATGAATAGCAACCTTCATCCCCTCCAGAGATTATTAACTTATGGGCGGCAATATCGCAGACAAACATGGCAAGCTACAATTTCATCAGTATTTAATAAGCTCTGCGATGTTGCCCCAGAAATTTTAATCGGGATTGCGGTCGATGTCGTGGTTAAAAAACAAGATTCATTCCTGGCGACGCTAGGAATTCGGAATGTGGAACAGCAGTTAATAATTTTAACAGTTATTACTGTCGTAGTTTGGGTGCTAGAATCGCTTTCTCAATATATTTATACCAATCTTTGGCGCAATCTTTCTCAAAAAATCCAACACAATCTTAGGCTCGATGCTTATGGGCACATCCAACAATTAGAACTAGCATATTTTGAAAATCAAAGTACGGGAAACTTGATGGCAGTTTTGGGCGATGATATCAACCAGTTAGAAAGATTTTTAGATGTCGGGGCGAATGAAATCATTCAAGTGGTGACGAATGCGATCGTTATCGGCGGTGTATTTTTCGTATTGGCTCCGAGCTTAGCTTGGTGGTCGATAGTGCCGATTCCGATTATTATTATCGGCTCGATTTGGTTCCAAAAAAAGCTAGCACCTTATTATGCGAACGTTCGTGAAAAAGTTGGCTTATTAAATGGTCGGCTTGCTAATAACTTAGGCGGAATTACGACGATCAAAAGTTTTACCACCGAATCTTACGAACTCGATCGAGTCCGTGCCGACAGTGAAGCCTATCGTCAGAGCAATCGACGCGCGATCGCCGTCAGCGCGGCATTCGTCCCCTTAATTCGGATGGCGGTGTTATTCAGCTTTACAATGACGCTATTATTTGGTGGAATTGCGGCTGTTAACGGTCAATTAGGCGTCGGTACTTATAGTATCCTGATCTATCTCACTCAACGCTTATTATGGCCGCTGACGCGTTTGGGCGAGACATTAGATCTTTATCAACGCGGCATGGCTTCGACGAATCGGGTGATGGATTTATTAGATACACCGATCGCGATTGATTCGGGAACTCGATCTCTACCACATGTTCGAGGCGAAATCGAGCTAATAAATGTCACTTTTGCGTATCCCGATCGTTCGACTGTGGTCAAAGAGTTATCATTAAAAATTCCTGCCGGACAGACGATCGCGATCGTCGGTGCGACAGGTTCGGGCAAAAGTACGTTAGTAAAACTCTTATTACGACTCTATGAAATTCAGTCGGGCGAGATTACTTTAGATGGCATTAATATTCGCGATTTACATCTGGTAGACTTACGCAGATCGATCGGATTAGTCAGCCAAGATGTGTTTTTATTCCATGGTTCCGTGCGCGAAAATATCGCTTATGGCACTCCCGATGCCACACTAGATGAGGTTATTGCTGCTGCTAAAATTGCTGAAGCTGATGAATTTATCGATCTATTACCTGCTGGTTACGATACCATTGTCGGCGAACGAGGACAGAAATTATCTGGCGGACAACGCCAACGCATTGCCATCGCACGAGCGGTGCTCAAAAATCCACCGATCTTAATTCTCGATGAAGCCACATCGGCTGTCGATAATGAAACCGAAGCGGCAATTCAAAGATCTTTAGACAAGATTACACTCGATCGGACTACAATTGCGATCGCCCACCGTCTCTCGACAATCCGCAATGCCCATCGCATCTATGTCATGGAACGCGGACAATTAGTTGAAGCTGGCACTCATGATGAATTGTTAGCCGAGCTGGGTATCTATGCAGGACTGTGGAACATTCAACAAAATGCCAAAGTTGCCGTTTGAGATATTTACTTACATCTGTGCCAGTATTTAACTACTGGTGCTTAGTGTAGATCTAAGGGTACCCACAAGGGGCACCCCTACAGATCGGTTTTGTAGGGGTGCCCCTTGTGGGTACCCTTGGTTCAAACTAAGCACTATAGCAATCGCGAGCTAAGTATAATCTGGTAATGCCTCGGCACTGTCTCTCTTCGAGCCAAGTAGCTCCAGAGTATCAACCTTAATTACGGGACGAGAGCGTTCGGTACCTGTCGCTTTATCCGTCCACGTTTCGACTTCTAGAGAGCCTTTGACGCCGATTTGACTGCCTTTTTTAGCATAGTTTCTGGCAATTTCAGCAGTCTTACCCCAGATCTTAAGATTGAACCAGTCGGGCTGATCTTGGTTTTTGCTACGACGATTGACAGCTAGGGTGAGGGTACAGAGCTGGGTGCCAGATTCAAAATATTTCATTTCTGGATCGCCACCAACTCTGCCCACTAGATGAACGACATTAAGGCTCATAGTAAATATAGTAGTTATGTACCTTATTGTAGCTTAAAAGGGCAATCTCCGTAACCACAACTTTACTAGACTTTGCAACCTTCACAAATCAGTCATCTACCCTTAAATTGGGATGAATGATAACTAAACCGAATTCGATCGATCGGTCAATCGTGCCAACCAATTAAAATCTAAAAGTTGTTCTAGAAAAGATCTTTCTCCTTCATGCTTGAGTAGTAGTAGCGGGGTCAGGGCTAACAGGCGCAGAATGCTAGAAATCACGAATAAACTAGTCAAGCCACCCACTGGATTGATGAGATCGAGTCCGCCGCCAGCGACGGTACCCGCTGCACCGCTAATGCCTGCAACAGCAGCGGCAATGCCAAAATATTGAGCCTGATGATGTTTGTGCGCGATTTCAATCTGGAGATTGTTAATGCTCAGATCGATCGCGGCACTCGCGCCACCATTGACAATGAATAGTAGGGGCAAACCCACCCACAACGAAAGCGAATCTTTACCCACTCCCAGCCATAACAAGGGCAACATCGTCATTACTAGCCCCATAATTACTAATGGGAGCCGATTGCCGATGCGATCGCTCCAACGACCGAAGGGGATTAGCAGCGCGAGACTGGCTACCGATGTCAAGCTATTATAGAGTGTCACCCAGCCGACATCGATCGATAAATCCTGAAGTAGATACAGATTAAAAAATGGCGCGCTGAGATTGAGCGCGAATGTCCAGGCACCCAAACACCACAGAAAGCCCTGAAAATACGGATCTTTGCCGATCGTGGCGAGTGCGGATTCGGGTGGGGAGACGATGGCTACTGCCGCCGAGGGAGAACGCTCCTTCATCTTATTGGTGCCTACCCTTAACCGATCTTGCGGATTGACATCGACCATTTGCCATTGACAAATCAGACTGATTATGCCTGCGACGAGGCCGACGGCTAAGGCGATCGCGAATCCTGCTAACTCACCGCTAGGATAGCTGGCTACCAAAAAACCCGCGATCGCCACGACGATCGGACTGGTGAGATTAGAGATTGTATTGCGAATGCCAAAATAACGACCGCGCAATTGTCTGGGCACCAAAGCCGCCATCCAGCTCAACCAAGTCGCACTTCCCAAACCGCCTAATATATGACTCAGAGCTACTACCAGCATCGTCCAGATCGCCATCGTGCGATCGTCGATCTGATGCTGACTGTAAAGCCACATGCCAACGAGCAGGAATAGCCACACCAATCGCGATGGCAGATAAATACCCGAACAAAACCATAGCCGACTCTGCAATCGATCGCCCCACCAAGCTCCTAAAGGTTGGACGATATTGGAGAGCATCGGAATTGCTGCCAAAATCCCGATTTCAAAGGAATTTGCCTGAAGATCGACTAAGAAATTACTCAGTAAGACACCACCAGTAAGGTTAGAAAAGATCGCGGCGAATACTCCATCGATCGAGGATGCCTTGAGACTGCGGCGAATCTCGCTGGTAGGAATGCGTTGGAGCGTAGTCGAGCGATCGTCCTCATCAGTCTGTAGCTCGATTGGAATGGCTGTTACCGTCGTCTTCAGACCTAGATCCACAGATTACCTCGCTTGCAACAAAAGATCTCACACTATTTGAATTCTGACAGAATTTAGGGATTAGCGAATCGGGAATAGGAGATAGGGAGCAGATAAAATTTTTGACACTCTGAGTGTTGACAACTAGAAGCAGGATACTTTGGCTCGCAGTCGATCGTGCGGTGTTGCCGATTTGAAGTGTATTATTGCTGTTTTTCAACAAAAAAATTAGACCTGTTGCATGAATCCTGCGATCGTTAAAGTAGCGGTTAGTCTCTGCACGCGCCATTACGAGGCGCAAATTGCTCCGAGCATTTTTAATGAATCGATCGCCGCAGCACTTAACCCAGTTACACCAGAAATATTCATTGATAGATACGGTGCTGGTGCTGTGTACGCTCGCTGACACTCTCCAGTAGCCAGATCCCAGACTTTAATCGTCTCATCGTCACTCCCACTAACGATTATGCGACCATCTGGACTATAACTGAGTGAATTAACGCGATCGAGATGTCCGATGAGGGTCTGTAATACCGTTCCCGTCTCAACTTCCCAAATTTTAATCGTGCGATCGGCCGAACCAGTTGCTAGATAGCGACCGTCGGGGCTAAATTCAATGGCTAAGATATCTTGAGTATGTCCGGCAAACTCTCGGACTAATTGACATGCGGGCACATCCCATAATTGCGCGACATTAGCAACACCAGCACCCACAGCTAAAAAGCGACCATTAGGGCTAAATGCCAAATCCCAAATCAGGTTACTATAATCTGTCTGCGCGTGAATTAGCTCTCTGGTTTTCACATCCCACAACCGCCACGAGAGATCGAAACTCGCCGTTGCCATGAGTTGCCCCTCAGGACTAAACACGATCGATCTGACCACTCTACTATGACCGAGCAAAGTCGCAGCTAACTCCCCTGTCTCCGTCCAAAACCGCACTCGACCTTCCCCGCAGCCACTAGCGAGGAGTTTACCATCGGGACTAAATTTCACCGACCACACCGCCTGACGATCGGCAGCTAGGGTACGGACTAAATCGCCCGTGGCGGCATCCCAGATCTTGACGGTACGATCCTCGCTGGCACTCGCGATCGATCCAGAATGCGGATTGTAAGCCACCATCAGGATCAGACCCGGATCGTGTCCTCTGAGCGATCGAACGAGATCTCCAGTTCGCACATCCCAGACTCTGACGATGCCATCCTGCGAACTACTAACGATCTGTGTCCCATCTGGCGTAAATATCGCCGATTGAATCCGATTGGTATAGCCAACCCACCGCGACAGCTCTTGCCAAGTAGTCGTACTCCACCATCGAATCGATCGATCGACTCCACCTGTGACCAATAATTTACCATCGGGACTAAATTTCAGCAGCGAAACTAGGGAGGTATGTCCGTGGAGCGTGGCGATGGCTGTCGGTGGCGCATCGTTCGCACGAATCCGATCGATCTCCCAAATTTTGACATCATTAGTGCTATTCCCCGTCGCTAATAGCCGACCGTCTGGACTAAAATCGATCGACATCATCCAATCAGGATATCCCGGCAAAGTTGCCACGATCGCGACCGTTGTAAGATCCCACAGTTTAATCGTCCCATCGCTACTGCCAGTGGCGAGTAACTGACCATTCTCCTCTGGAGACGCTCCGCGAACGGGACTAAATCGCACCGTCCAGACTTGCCGCGTATGCTCGGTCAAGCGACCGCACAAATCGCCAGTCGCAACATCCCAAATTTTGACAGTATTATCATCGCTACCAGTGGCAATCAACCGACCATCGGGACTAAATCTGACTGAAAACACTTGCTGGAGATGGGCGGCGCAAGTACTCTCAATCGTCCCGCTGGCAATATCCCAAATGCTCATCGCGCCAGCATCGTCGCTAGTGGCGAGTAACTGCCCGTCAGGATGAAAGTCCAGCGACAATACCGGACGGCTTGCTTGTAAAACCCGCATCAGTCGATTAGCCCGGACATCCCATAGCCTTATCGTCCCATCTTGGCTGGCACTAGCTAGCACCCGACCGTCTGGACTAAATCTCACTGCCCACACCCAACTTGTATG
The DNA here is from genome assembly GCF_000317145.1 of Chamaesiphon minutus PCC 6605. Lineage (GTDB taxonomy): Bacteria > Cyanobacteriota > Cyanobacteriia > Cyanobacteriales > Chamaesiphonaceae > Chamaesiphon > Chamaesiphon minutus. The sequence continues at coordinate 6,101,292 of NC_019697.1, forward strand.
TCCCGACGATTTGTGGAGTAATTCTCCACTACCCACTTGCCACAAGCGGATATCGCCGCTCGTCTCGCCAGTCGCTGCTAGCTGCGAGTCAGGGCTAAAATCGATCGCCCATACCCAGCCAAAGGTATTCGTAAATAAGGATTTGGACAGATCGGCATCGCTAAAATTGACATCGTGCAGAGTCGCGCCCTGCATGTCGGCTTGCCACATCGTCAATCCGGCAAAGTTGTAACTAGTTAACTCGATTTGTAAATGGCGGAGGAGATTGAGCAGATTTCCACCGCCATAATGGGGGATGTCTGGGTAACAAGTGCGGATACTGGCGAGAATCGATCGCATGTAGCCGTCTAATGCCGATATTTGCCGGAATTGTAATTTCAATTGACTCGCCACAGGCTGGAGAATCAGACGTTTTTGGATCGCTTGAATATATGTGGGCGACTGCGATTTTACGAGCGGATGGGACAGCCATAGGGGTAGGGTTGGGGGTGGCTGCTGCATGTCCCAATTACTGAGTTCGGCGGTGACGCGATCGATAAATTTTGCCGTCACATATTCCATCACCACTGCTTGTTGGGTGAATTTACCGCGATTGTGTTCGATGAGCGATCGTCGTCCCAAGGATGAAAAGGCAGTTAATACCGTCTGTTTGGTCGTCGCTGGCACGATATCGCCAGCTAAATCGGCGGGGGATAACCACTCCCGCTCGATTGCCAACCAATACATGACCACGGTTTCTATCGGCGATAGCCGTGCGAATTGTTGGTCTAACAATTGGCAAATATCCTCGAATATCCCCGCATCAGTATCGAGAAAGCCATCGATATCCCCATCAAATAAATCGCAAATGGAGGTCGAGACAATATTTAAGGCGAGGGGATTGCCACTATAGAGTGACAACAATCGCGCTCTCCCAACGAGCGATCTAGATAACCCCTTGGCATCGAACAGCAAATCGCTATCGCTAGCCGTCAGTCCTGAGAGTACTAGCGATCGCACGGCTAATTGCGCCCCCTCTAAGGGAATCATCGCGACTGGTTTTTCGCGACTGGTGACGAGCAGACAACTCTGATGTGGGGATGCGCCAATTCGTCCGAAGAGTTCGGCATAGCCTGGATCGATGCGCTCGTCATCCCGATTTTGGATGACGGCTTCGGCATTGTCCAAAATCAACAAACACCGTTGCTGGCGGAAACACTCTAGCAAGCGGGTAATTTGCGCGGACAGATCGATTGCGGGCGAGACGATCTCGGCTTTATTGGAAAAAATCTCGATTAGTTCTGGGAGGAGATCGGTTAATACTGGAGCGTTACGCAGCGATCGCCAGACGATCGTCGTAAATTCCGGTTGCAACTGTTGCGCGAGTTTGGTGACGAGGGTAGTTTTACCGATCCCACCCATGCCCAAAATCGCTACCAACCGACATCGATCGATATTTATCCACTGGGCTAATCGCGCTAATTCTCCCGCTCGTCCGTAAAAAATTGACACATCTGGTGCTTCACCGCGATCGAAGGTGCTGCGGCAATCGCTATGGGACGATAAAATTGCTGGCTCCACCACTGGGACAATTGGTGCGGACTCATCTGGATAGAGATAGTCAGCACGATCTAGGGTCAGATTAAAGGCCGAAAAACACAGATCGATCGTCTGTTTGTCTACTGGAATTGGCTTTGTAGTGGCGATCCCGTCGGGTGCGCCAGTGAAAATTTTGGCGAGTGTCATCAGCGAGAGTTTCGTCAGGTTACTCAATTCTTCATTGGTATACCGCACGCCAAAATTAGCAGTCAGTTCGCGCTCCAATCTTGCTGTTTGGAGTTTTTGATAGCCTGTGGCTGTTAAAATTACGCCCCGTCTCCGGCTATTTTTTCGCGCTGCCATGTGTGATTAATGTTTGAGTTCGCAGTCTGGAACGCTAGCTCTACAGCGTGCCCGATCTATTCGACTTATGCAGTCTACACTCGATCGCTACTGCTATACCAGCGATCGCATCTTAACTTTTAACTAACTTAGCTAACTTGTCTGGACTTGAGCTAAATGGCTGATTCAGAATAGCAGCATACAACAAATTATACTCAAACTCGATCGCGGAGATACATCACAAATACTGGCGTTGCTGGATTTGGTTAGTTAACGTGAGTTCGGGATAAGAAAAATCGATCTGCTCCGCTCAAGTACCGCCCTGAACTATAAGTTCGGGCTAAAAGCAAAAGTTCGTTTCAACGAACTGCCAAATCACTTAGTTCGTTTCAACGAACTTTTGCTTTTAGCCCCAAATTCATTTGAGGGCGGTGCATAAACGAAGCTAGGAGTCATTAAGCGCAAATCCTTAAGAACTCACGTTAGTTAATGGCACGGGTCTTCGAGCGAGTTTTTTACATCATAGTTTCGATCTCAACCCCTCAATTTCTCAGATTGCAACAGCAAGACTAAAAGATATGTATGAAATCAAAAAAGGCTGTGCCCAAGCCGTAGCAGGTGCAGTCACGACCGCTGCATTGTATGCGATCGCCGCTCCAGCTCCAGCAGCAGCAGCCAGTTTCACTCTCGATAATAGTAATAATAATTCTGGCACTTTCAACTACACAGGCAGGCTCGATACTGTCACCATCACTACCACAGGAGTTTACACGATCGATGCTTTTGGGGGGCAGGGTGGTAATTCGGGCAATAATAATTCACCTTTAAAAGGTGGCGAGCTAAAAGCCGATTTCAATCTCACCCAAGGCGAGGTGTTGACAATTATAGTTGGCGGAATGGGTGGGATGGGCACTCCAGGTGCATTCGGCAGTTTTGGGGCTGGCGGTGGCGGCGGTGGCACTTTTGTGACCACAATTCTCAATGGAATGCCCACAATCCTTTTGAGTGCTGGCGGAGGGGATAGTGTCCCAGGTTTTTTTGGGCCAGGTGGTTTCGGTGGGGGTAGCGGAGGTAATGGTGGTAACAACGGCCTCGGCGGTTTCGTCATTGACATCCCTCCTGTTGGTACCTTTAGCGGTGCTGTCCTTGGTATCGGCGGCGACGGCGGTTTCGGTGGTGGTGGTGGCGGCAGTGGTGGCATTGGCGGCATCGGCGGCAGTGGCATCGGCATTGTTAACGGGAATATAGCTCTCGTCACAGGCAACAACGGTATCGGTACCAGCGGCAGTGGCGGCATTGGTGGTAGAGGCGGCAGCAGCTTCGGGATTTATAACCAAAGTGCGATCGCTGGATCGATCGTCTCTAATCACGTCATCCGCTCTGGCAATGGGTTATTATCGATTACCTACAATGCTCCAGCCACAGCAGTGCCCGAACCATTCACCATTGTCGGGACATTAATCGGTGGTACAGCAGCCTTCCGCATGAGAAAGAAACTCAAGACTACTCATAAATAGTCGATCTGGATCGTTCAGATAGCTCGATCTATGCTCCGAATCGAGCTATTTACTGGAGTTGCTAGTTCGATCGATCTCGATCGCTTTCTTCTATCTCACAGATATACAAATATTTCATTTTGTTTCAGAGTTGCCGCGCGCTGGCTCTACATCGAGAAGAAGAATTCGATACGATGATGAAAACTCCAGGTTTGCATACTGTCAAACGTCAGATTAATTATCAACCGCGAGCGACAATTTTACCACCAGATTTATTTGATAAATTTAGCGAACTATCGTTCTGGGAACTCGATCTTAATAGTCAAGCAAATCGCATTTGCAAACAAAGTTAGATAGATTTCCAACTCCTTCAAGAGTTTAAAAACCACACAGCAAGGAAACTAACAGATGTCACAAGAGCGCGGGGCTACGATCTGGTTTACGGGTTTGAGCGGTGCGGGCAAAACCACGATCGCCCGTGTCGTAGCCGAACAATTGCAACTTGCCAATCTCAAAGTAGAAATCCTCGATGGCGATCTCATCCGTCAGCATCTAGCAAAAGAGTTAGGATTCAGTCATGCCGATCGGATCGAGAACGTGCGGCGGATTGGATTTGTGGCCGATTTGCTGAGTAGAAATGGGGTTATAGTCCTCGTAGCCGCGATCGCACCCCATCGATCGATTCGGGAAGAATTAAAACAAAATAGTGACAAATTTCTGGAAGTTTATGTCAACTCGCCCCTAGAAGTATGCGAACGGCGCGATGTCAAAGGTTTGTATGCCAAAGCTAGATGCGGACTCATCCCCAACTTTACAGGCATCGATATGGCTTATGAAGTTCCCCTCGCTCCCGATCTCGAATGTCAAACCGATCGCGAAACCATTGCCCAGAGCGCGACTAAGGTTTTACAAAAACTAGTAGCATTGGACTATATTCATGCCGATTGTCACCCCAAACGGTTTCAAATTGAATTTGGAGTAGCGAGCATCGCGGCATCGCAATGAGTAAGTGAATTGAATGCTCGATCCGTTTGTGAATTTAGAATAGTTCGATCGCGATCGTTAAAAAAGCTCGATTTATGCTCCAAATCGAGCTTTTTACTGGAGTTTTTAGATCGATCCAAATTAGGCCGCGATCGCATTTTAACTTTTAACTAACTTAGCTAACTTGTCTGGACTTAAGCTAAATGGCTGAGTAAAAATAGCAGTACCGGACAAATTATACGCAAACTCAGGACAGGATCGGATAGCGATATTGTCATCATCCTTCAAACCCCCGACTACTAAGAATTAACATAATGAAACATTCTATCTGTTCCACTAAAATTGCCAAAGTTTTCATCCCTGTCGGCTGTGTGGCTGTGTCAGCACTTGTTGTTGCTCCCGCTCAGGCTGCCAACTTTGCTTTTACAGAAAATCCCGATAATACTTTGAGTATTACTGCTGATTTCTTTGAGAGCGGGTTCTCTGTCAACGGTAACTTGTTGCAGCAAGGAGGCACTCCTGGCACACTTACACTACCTGGAAGTAATAATCCAGTATCGTTTTCCGGAACTTGGCTCAACTTCAATCAATCTACTCCATTATCTCGCACCATCTATTTTACCGATGGTAATACTTCGCAGATTAGCGATATATTTTCTTACACGGTGAGTAATGCTAATAACTTTGGTACTATTTCTGGAACTTTCCAATCGGCAAGCAATTTAGGTTTCCTACCGAATGGAGTATCTCAAAGTGACGTATTCCAGGCTGGTACTTCAGTACCGTTTTCGTCCGATTTCCTCACTGCATCAGTGGCAACCACTGCGCCTACCTCTGTTCCCGAACCATTTACAATTATTGGTACCTTAATCGGTGGCACCGCAGCTTTTCGCATGAAAAAGAAACTCAATACTACTAATAAATAGTCGATCGGGATTGTTAAAATAGCTCGATTTATGCTCCGAATCGAGCTATTTATTGAAGTTTTTAGGTCGATCGATCCAAATTAGGTCGAGATCGAAGATTGGGGATGCTAGGAAAGGTTTATTTTTTGCGATCGTATCCAATATTCATGCCCTCTACCAAGCTACACATTTGCGGCGATCGCACCAGCAACCCGTATTCGATGCCTTGGGCGACAGCTTGATATGATGCTTCGAGGATATTCTCTGAGACGCCGATCGTCGTCCAGCGATGGATGCCATTACTCGATTCTACCAAAACGCGCGTAATGGCGGCAGTGCCCGCCCCACCGTCGATAATCCGCACTTTATAATCAGTCAAATGACATTTAGCTAATTCTGGATAAAATCGACTTAAGGCTTTACGCAACGCGGCATCCAAAGCCGATACTGGGCCATTACCTTCGGCAACTTCGAGGATATCTTGACCATCGACAGCAATCTTAATTGTCGCCAGCGAATGATGCTGTTGAGTGGCGATCGAACAATGCACCTGAAAACCTTGAATCGTAAATAGCGTCGAAGTTTGACCCAAGATCTCGCGCATTAATAGTTCAAAACTCGCCTCCGCACCTTCAAATTGGTAGCCTTGATATTCTAATTCCTTAAGTTTTGCTAAAATCTGCCGGGTGCGCGGATCTGCTTTAGTCAGAGTTAGTCCCATCTCGCTGGCTTTAATTAAGACGTTACTCAATCCCGATTGCTCGGAAATGGCAATCCGGCGTTCGTTGCCGACTTGGAGCGGGTCGATATGTTCGTAAGTCAGCGGATTGCGCTCGACAGCGGAGACGTGGATGCCACCTTTATGGCTGAAGGCACACCGCCCGACAAATGCCGCATAATCGTTGGGGGCAATATTGACGACTTCGCTGACGTACCTACTTACCTGAGTCAACCGCATCAGATCTGCCGAACTCAGACAAGAGTAGCCCAACTTGAGTTGGAGATTGGGAATAATCGCACAGAGATTGGCATTGCCACAGCGTTCGCCATAACCATTAATCGTCCCTTGGACCATCGTCACGCCGCTACTCACCGCCGCGAGTGCATTGGCGACAGCTAGTTCGCAATCATTGTGAGTGTGGATGCCAAATTGTAGCTCTCGTTGAGGATCGACAGTCTTAATGACGCGATCGACAATTTCGGTGATATCCTGGGGCAGCGTACCGCCATTAGTATCGCAAAAGACCAGCCAATCGGCACCAGCAGCGATCGCCGTTTGCAGAGTTTGGATGGCATATTCTGGATTGGCTAAATAACCATCGAACCAATGTTCGGCATCATAAATTATCCGTTTGCCTTGCGAAATTAGATACTCGATCGAGTCCCGAATCATCTCCAGATTCTCGGCTAAATCGGTCTTTAAGCCCTCGGTAACGTGTAAATCCCAAGATTTACCAAAAATCGTTACCCACTTCGTTCCAGCCGCAATAATCGCCGCTAACATCCGATCTTCTGCCGCCAGTCCGCCCGGACGTCGCGTCGAGCAAAAGGCTACGACTTCTGCCTGAGTCAGCGGTTCTAACTGCAATCGCCGAAAAAACTCGCCATCTTTAGGATTGGCACCCGGCCACCCACCCTCGATCCACGGTATGCCCAGCCGATCCAATTGTCTGGCAATTTTGAGCTTATCCTCAACCGCCAAAGTCATACCCTCTCGTTGTGCGCCATCGCGGAGCGTCGTATCGTAGATTTGGATCGTCATGGATTTTGGATTGTGGATTTTGGATTGTTTTCTGACCTTTACCTTGCTAGATGTAGGTTTGAGGCATTATCTATTGCCATCGATATTTGTACCGACCTAACTTAGCTGCAAGTAGGATGACTAAACTCTGGAGATAAATTGCGCGAAAATAGAAGCAGCCTTCAATTTATTAGGTAATGTAGCATTTTGCCTGAAGACGAAGTAAAACTTTAAAACCCTTCTACCCTCTATCCTCACTATGCCTCAAGTCACCGCGCAAGGAAAAAACTTTACCTGTGAATCGGGAGCCAATCTCCGCCAGGTTTTACTCGCCAATGGGGTGGATCTCTATAATGGTAATGCCAAAATCATCAATTGTATGGGCATTGGCACCTGCGGCACCTGTGCGGTCGCGCTCGAAGGTGATGTATCTGCGCCAAACTGGAAAGATACTGCCAGACGTAGCTTCCCACCCCATACTCCGTCTAGAAACCTCCGACTCGCTTGTCAGACCCAAGTTTTGGGCGATATTACCGTCAGTAAATTTACCGCGTTCTGGGGGCAAGGACTCGATCGAGCCTGGTAAAGATCGACTTTTATCGTTCTAGTTAAGAAGCTATTAGAGATCTTCTAGTGGGGAGGGCGGGTTTGCTCGATCTCGAACAGTAACATCGAGATCGCCTAGCATAAACCCGCCTTTACAGCTCGACAGATTCCGCCCACAGTACATTTTAGACCTCGCGCCAGCAACGCCCACTTTTCCGAATCAATCTTTCTCCTACTCTCTGTTCAATAATGCCAACGATTTTTCACATTTCACCACTAATTAGAATCACACTGAGCTTACTGTATATCTCGCTGATGATTCCGCTCCCATTCCTGGCGACATTTGCCCATGCCGAGGTACCAGCATGGCTGCTATGGGTGGGAATCGGCTTGGGATTTACCGCACTCCAGGGGGCATTGAGCCAGCGGGTGGTAGTGGACGATCGATCGATCCAGGTCAATTATCCGGTGTGGGTGCCCAGTTTTTTCACCAAACGCTGGAGCCTAGCTTGGAGCGATGTTAAAGAATTAAAAATGCGGACGACCGGACAGGGTGGAGTGGTTTATTATTTTATTAATGGCGGTGGTGAAGGATTTTTACTACCAATGCGAGTTGCTGGGTTTAATCGATTGGTCGGATTGATTCAACAATATACCTCGATCGATACTACCGATGTTTATCCACTTTCGCAACCTTGGATGTATTTTGCATTATTAATATTAACTGGTTTGTTATTACTAACTGATGCTTGGACGATCTCGACAGCGATCGCTTTGGGGAGTCAATAGTGGCTGCAAGCATCCTTTTGCTCTTGATTACCTGCGCCATCCTACGGTGGTACAGTCCACCCATCCACCCTTTCGCCTGCTCTAATATTACCGATCGATAATTCTCATGATTGATTCCTTTTCGCAGCATTATCATCAGCGGACAAAATACGATCCAGAGACGATCTCATCCAAGAGCCAGGGGCTGGACTGGAGTCAACAACCGTCATCGTACAAAGAATATAAAATCGGCACTATTTACGATCTCAAACCATATTTACAAGCCACCAAACAAGATGTCGAAAGTCAGTGGTGGCAAAGGTTGTCGCATTTCTTATTGTGTAGCTATGGATTAACAGCCAGAATGCAAACAATGGGCGAACCGATGTATTTACGTGCCGCTCCCTCCGCAGGTGGCTTGTATCCAGCCGAGATTTATTTAGTAGCTCGCGGTAATAGTTTGTTACCTGCTGGATTATATAATTATCAAGTCAAAGATCATACTTTAATACATTTTTGGGCAAACGATGTTTGGCAGAATATTCAAGTTGCTTGTTTCAATCATCCAGCTTTGGCGATCGCCGATCTAAGCTTAATTACTACAGCCGTATTTTATCGATCGGCATGGCGATATCAAGATCGGGCATATCGACGGATTTTTCTAGATACCGGACATTTATTAGGCAATATCGAACTAGCTGGCGCGATTAATGGATTTCGGCCTTATTTTGTGGGTGGTTTTATCGATCGCCAGATCGACGAGTTACTATATCTCAATACCGAAGAAGAAGGTGTTGTCACTGTTATTCCGATCGTCGATCTCGATGTACACCCCGATCTGAATATTCCTGCTTTCCCCTCAGCATTACCTTCAAAAATCAATTTAGAATATCCAGAATTACCCGATGGACAATTGTTAAAATATTGCCATCAAATGACGGAAATCGCTCAATTTAGACAACTACCAGCAAATGTAAGTGCGATCGATCCAGTCGAACTCGGAGACAAATATAACTTTCCATTTTGCCTCAAGATTTCTACCGCAACTTCACCGATTAGTTGGCAAGATGAGGTGCCATTAGCTGGGTTAGAAAATACAATTCTCAAACGTCGATCGACTCGTGCCTATACAGGTGGAGCATTAATGCTCGAAGAACTCAATGCGATCTTAGATTTCACTTACCATCCTCAACATTATATCGAGCAAGATTTAGATCCCAATCCCGACTATTTTGACTTGGGTTTAATCGAGACATTTATCGCTGTCTCCGGTGTAAATGGTTTAGAAGAAGGTTGTTATTATTATGCCCCAAAAGCACAAGAACTTCGACAAATTCGCTTCAAAAACTTTCGCCAAGAATTACATTATCTGTGCTTGGGACAAGAATTAGGCCGCGATGCTGGAGCTACAATCTTTCATACTGCCGATCTACAAATGGCCGTCCAAAAATATGGCGATCGAGCTTATCGTTATTTACATTTAGATGCCGGACATTTAGGTCAACGTTTGAATTTAGCCGCAATTCGTCTAGATGTTGGCGTTAGTGGGATTGCGGGATTTTTTGACGATCGAGTCAATGAAGTTTTAGGCATTCCCGAAGATGAAGCTGTCCTATATATTACGACATTAGGACGTCCAGGTTAAAAGGAGATCGCACAGGGAGCTAAATTAGCACGATTTGCGTCTAGAGATAACAACTATCGATCGGAAATACTGTTTGTCTGAGAGGATATTTGAAAAGTATAATATTTCACTTGCAAACCCTAGAAAATCCCCCCTAGCCCTTAAAAAGGGGGGAAACGGATTTTAAAGTCCCCCTTAAAAAGGGGGATTTAGGGGGATTTACCCAGCGTAAACGAAGCAATTAGACTTTTCAGACATCCTCTAAGGGGGATTTCCACCAATGCTGGTATAACTAGATCGATCTTGTCCGTATTTCCAAATATCGTCTAACCTGCAAGCATCAACATTAGTATGAGAGTTAAATTATGACTGTTAAAGTAACTAAAATCTGGATTTCAGTCTTAGGTGCGATCTTCGCAATCGGCATCATGATTCCGTTTTTACCCGCATTAGCAAATACATCTACTGGCACCACCCAAGTCAAATCGGAAACAGTCAATCTCACTGGCACGATTAAAAAATTAGCCCTGTCAGGTACCTGTTATCAACTGGCTGCCGATAATGGTAAAAAGTACGAATTGATGGGTAAATTCCCCAAAATTGACGGCACTAGAGTACAAATAAGTGGCGTCCCCAAGACAGATATGGTAACTATCTGCCAAGTCGGACAACCGTTACAAGTCAAGACGGTGAAAGTGATTAAGTGAGGGTAGGCTTTAGGTTTTAGGCTTTAGGCTTTAGGTTTTAGGTTTTAGGCTTTAGGCTTTAGGCTTTAGGCTTTAGGTTTTAGGTTTTAGGCTTTAGGCTTTAGGCTTTAGGCTTTAGGTTTTAGGTTTTAGGCTTTAGGCTTTAGGCTTTAGGCTTTGCGGATGAAATCACGCGGAGGTCTCCTCCGCATGTGTTTCACCAAGCAAGGTTTTAGGCTTTAGGGGAAAGGGGAAAGGGGAAATAAACTGCATTACCTATTACCCGTTACCCATTAACCGTTACCAATTACCTATCAACCATCCACCCTCCCCTTTTCCTAACTCCCAACTAACTTACTCCGGCTTAACGGCAATAACGCCATACGCATTCGGCGAGAGATACTGACGTGCGGCGAGTTGGATAGTTTTGGCGTCTAGAGCTTGGATTTGTTGTGGATAGTTGAGAGCTGGGGTGAGATCGCCGACTACCGATCGATAATAACCGTAAAGATCGGCTCGATCGCTGGGAGTTTCGGTGCCAAAAATATACCGATTGGCAACTTGACGGCGGATGCGCGAGATTTCGGCGTCGGTAGCTAGAGTGTGTTGGAGTTGAAAAATATGTTGGGTAATAATTTGTTCGACTTCGGCGATATTTTCGCTCGGTAACTGCGCGCTCAAATAAAATAATCCCTGAATGCGATTGCTCATATTACTAACGCTGATATTATTCACCAGTTGGCGGTCTTCTCGCAATTCTTTGACCAACCGTGAGGTGCGTCCAGAGCCGAGGATCGCTGCTAAAATATCGAGCGGATAAGTTTCGGATAACTGCATCAAACCAGGTACGCGCCACACCATAATCAATCTTGCCTGTTGCAGGCTCGGATCGATATATTCGCGACGAACGATGCGATTGAATGCTGGTTCGGGAGTAGGTTGAGACTTTTTGCCCACAAATTCTACAGCAGGCATACTACCGCCTTGCGCAGCAAAACCATCGGTAACGATATCGATTAATTCCTCTACAGGTAAATTCCCAACTGCTACCGCTGTCATGGCTGCGGGTTGATAATGAGTCGCATGGAAAAAGCGCATTTGCTGAGCGGTGATACCTTCAATAACCGCTTCTGGCCCTAAAACCGGACGACGATATGCTAACTTAGCAAATGCGACTTCGATCGCTTGTTGATAGATCCGCCGCGAGGAGTTATCCTGAGACCTACGAATTTCTTCAAGTACCACCAGTTTTTCTCTAGCAAAGTCATCTTCAGGAATGCGGGGATTGGTGACAACATCGATTTGGAGAGGAGCTAGTGCGGCAAAATCTTTAGGTGCAGTAGTGATGTAGTAGTGAGTATAGTCTTGGCTCGTCGCCGCATTTGTCACCGCACCGCGTTCTTCTACCAGTCGCTCGAATTCACCTGCCGCCAATCTCGATGTCCCTTTGAACACCATGTGTTCGAGGAAGTGTGCCATGCCATTGATGCCATCGGTTTCTAAGAACGAACCCACATTCAGCCAGATGTTGAGATTTACCGCTTCGACAGGCATTTGTTCGGCAACGATGGTCAATCCATTCGGTAAAGTGCGAACTGTAGGGCGATTGAGGGTCGTAGTCACTGCGATTGTGCTCCTGCTAAATAAGACGATCGAATTTGATTATCTTCAATCAGTATAGTAGACCCGCACGATCGAGCAGATTAGAGCTATCGATCGTCGCTCTAGCAGCTTGAGTCACCCAGTTCATAGTTAAAGGTGATTGGGAATACTAATAATTAATACCACTGATGCTCATTCCGTAGCTGGAAAACTACAAAACGAGCTACTTTGTCAATTATTAACTAAACTCTATGCTTGGTCTATCACAAACACTCGAACGTTGGGAATACCTATGGCGTAAACAAAATGTCACTTACTGGGCATTTGGCTGGTCGGCTCTATCGCTATTTACTTATATCTTTTTTAGCGGCCCAGCACAAGGAATCGAGCGACCTTTCTGGTATCGAATTTTTACCGCTTATATTCTCCAAAATGTCCCAACAATCTTTGCGGGATTGCTATGTATTCGCAATGGAGTGAGTCGCAGGATGCCGAGTGGTAGTCAAGTTTGGTTACTTTTTGGCACCGCTTTACTCGCTTATTCAGTCGGCAATATCTTCTTTAGCTCGTGGGAATTAGTCTGGCAGCTCAACTCGACTGGATCGCTCGGCGATCCGTTTTTCGTAATTTTTTATATTTGTCTATTACTAGCGATGTTTGCCGCGATCGTTAATAAGCGCGTGCGGTTAAATATTTATCAATGGGCGATCGTATTGGGGATTAGTATTTATGCAGCGACGATCTTGTTGTGGATTCTCAAGCCACCTGCCGATAGTAGTAATACTGTAGTTGAGGCTATATCGACACCTGCTAGCCAAGTTCAGACAACAGCCGTCACATCTGCGGCAACTCCCGCACCCGCGCTAGCTGCACCCGCAGTCGAGCCTACACCAGACGCGCCCGGATGGGTAATGTTTTTCGACGGTATCCTCAAACCTTACGGTCAAACTTTAAATGCCTTTTATGTCTGGTGCGATATTGCTTTATTTGCGATGGCGATCGTGATGATTTTAGCCTTCTGGGGCGGACGACTCAGCAATGCTTGGCAGTTTATCGCTCAGGGAATTACTTGTTATTATATTGCTGACATGTGGTTTGCCTATGCGGGCAATCAGATCCCAGATTACCAAGGTGGCTTTATGTTGGAAGTCTTCTGGATTCTCGGTGCGATCCAGTTCGGTGTCGCTGCTGGCATCGAATTCGAGCACATGCAAGCCCGTAAGCAGGGTGATGAAGACTGGATCTACGACGATGTGGGGTAGATGGGCAGATGGGTGGATGGGTGGATGGGTGGATGGGTAATGGGTACCAACATCCCAATCCGCAATCCGCAATCCTGTCTTGTCTTGACGCACACAAACGGGAGGGAACCTCCCGTTCGATGCGTCGCTGTCTCGCTCAATCTGGAGGAAACCTCCGCAAGCGCGAGCCGCTGCTTAGTGGAACGTACGCTGTAGGCGTTGGCGATAGCCTGCCGTAGGCATACGAAGCGAGACGTGCCGCAGGCGGGAACCGCTCCCTACGGGAAGGCTACGCCAACAGCGCGATTCCATCCGCAAAATCCAAAATCTCTTAGCTCATCATCTTCAGCATCCACTCGGAACGATCGAGATCGCCGCCGATGACGATTGCGCTGGCATATTCGGGCGATATTTCTAGCTTTTGAATGTGCCAAATATCATTTGTAGGCACGGAAATAATCGCAGCAGGCGTACTGGGATCGATCGAGACCTCGATTCGATCTAAAGGAGTGCTTAGGCCAGTTCCACAGGCTTTGAGATAGGATTCTTTTTGGACCCAGGCATGAAAAAATGCGGCGAGCTTGCTGTCGATGGGGAGACTATGAAAAACAGCTTGCTCGGCGGGAGAAAAAAATCGATCGACCAAATCCGCCGCAGGCAAAGGATGAATGTATTCGATATCGATACCAATCGGATATTTGGCACTAATTCCATACACGGCTCGATCGCGAGAATGGGATAGATTAAACTGGATCTGGCTGCCTGCGATTCTCGTTCCGTTCGCGTAGCGTTTGCCTTCGCAAAGAGGCTTCGCCAACGCAGGTTTGCCACGATCGCTATAGGTAAACGCAATCTGTGCTGGCGTCAAATCGAGATACAGACTCAAAATGTGCCGTAAATATCCGCGCGCGACAGTCCAACGATCGCCATGTAGTGGATTGATAAATTTAGCCGCACGTTGGCGTTCTTCAAGACTTAAAAATCGACCCAATTCGTCAACCCGATCTCGTTCGAGATCGAGATGAGTACTCCAGACATGAATATCGCGCTCTGATAACATCAACATGCGTGGATCTGCGGTGCAAAGAATGGTAGATAATTAAAGACAACCCATTGTACCCCTGTCTGAGTTTAGCAGCGATCGATAGAGGCTGTAATGCCGATCGGGGTAGAATAGATTTCATTCGCGCCTCTTCAACGATGAAATCGGGCTTTGAAAGTAATTATCGTCGAACTAGATTTTTAGCATATGCGAACCCATTATTGCGGCACCATCCGCACCGAACAAATTGGCGAAACTATTACCCTCTGCGGATGGGTAGATCGTCGCCGCGATCTTGGGGGGGTAATTTTTCTCCATTTACGCGATCGATCGGGTTCGGTACAGGTTGTGAGCGATCCGGTACGCACGCCTGAAACCTACCCTCTTGCGGAGACACTTCGCAGCGAGTATGTAGTCAAAATTACCGGACGCGTTTACGCACGTCCTGAAGAATCTCTCAACACGCGGATCGACACAGGCGAAATTGAAGTCTACGCCGAGCAAATCGAGATTCTCAACCGCGTTCACAAACAATTACCCTTCCAGGTATCTCAGACCGAAAATGAGTTCGTGCGGGAGGATTTACGCCTCAAGTATCGCTATCTCGATCTGCGGCGCGAACGGATGAGTGCCAATCTCCAACTCCGCCATCGCGTTATCAAAACGATCCGCCGCTGTTTGGAAGATCGCTTTAACTTTATGGAGATCGAGACGCCAATTTTAACGCGCTCTACTCCCGAAGGTGCCAGAGATTTTATTTTACCCAGTCGCGTCAATTTGGGTGAATGGTTTGCCCTCCCTCAATCGCCACAACTATTCAAACAACTATTGATGGTATCGGGATTCGATCGCTATTATCAAGTCGCGCGGTGTTTTCGCGACGAAGATTTGCGTGCAGATCGACAACCCGAATTCACCCAGTTAGACATGGAAATGAGTTTCATGTCTCAGGAAGAAATCATCGAGTTGAATGAAGAATTAATCTGGCAAATCTTCAAAGAAATTAAAGGTGTCGAATTAGCTCGTCCCTTCCCGCGCATGACTTATGCCGAAGCAATGGCAGACTACGGCTGCGATAAACCCGATACCAGATTTGACTTAAAATTAGTCAATGTTTCGGAGTTATTTAAAGACTCCCAATTCAAAGTATTTTCTGGCGCGATCGCTAGCGGTGGGATTGTCAAAATCTTACCGATTCCTGGCGGTAACGAAACTATCTCCAATGTCCGAATTAAGCCGGGTGGCAACTTATTTAAAGAAGCGACAGAAGCAGGTGCTAAAGGTTTAGCCTATATTCGCGTCCTCGAAAATAATGAAATTGATACGATTGGTGCAATTAAAGACTCATTATCTGAAGAGAGAAAACAACAATTATTAACTCTTACCAATGCCAAACCTGGAGACTTATTACTCTTCGGTGCTGGCGATGCGGCGATGGTTAATAAAACACTCGATCGATTGCGCTTGGTTATCGGTCGCGAACTCGGTTTAATCGACGATAATAAAGTCAATTTATTATGGGTAACCGAATTCCCCATGTTCGAGTATAACGCCGATGAAAAGCGTCTCGAAGCTCTCCATCACCCCTTCACATCCCCCCATCCCGACGACATTGGCGATCTCACTACCGCCCGCGCCCAAGCCTACGATATTATCTTTAATGGTACCGAAATTGGCGGTGGTAGCGTGAGAATTCATCAACGTGAAGTCCAAGAAAAAGTCTTTAGTGCGATCGGATTATCAGCCGCAGAAGCTAACGATAAGTTTGGCTTTTTACTCGAAGCTTTTGAGTATGGAACTCCTCCACATGGTGGGATTGCTTACGGACTCGATCGATTGGTAATGTTACTCGCAGGTGAAGATTCGATCCGCGATACGATCGCGTTTCCGAAGACGCAGCAAGCACGGTGTTTGCTTACAAATGCACCCGCACAGGTGGATGCCAAGCAACTCAAGGAATTAGAGGTGATTTCTACTTATAAGCCTAAGGCGGATAGCTAGGGTTAAGAACACTCTCAGTTGGATTCACTGGTGCGATCGAAACCCGGGTCTGGGGGTTGTCTTGACGCGCTAAACCGTCGGGAAACAAAGGCGTGCGCGCGTCGCTCCGACCCCCAGACACCCCGCTGAGGGGCGGCGTCCCGCCCCTCAGACTCCCCTGCGTAAGGTTCGATCTGTTTGCGGTGGGGCGCGCTTCGCATTAGTACTTTCAGTCAGTTAAGTAGATCGGCATAATTAAATTAAATATAAAATAACCTAAAAGGTTGCACGGGGATCTTCTACTAATACATAGAAAAGCTCGCTCGACTATCCCCCAAGCGGGTCTGCCATTAGATAGATATTTTATATTTGCTTTAATTAATAGATATCTCGATCGATAGAAAAACAATAATTCGTTCGGGAGATGAAGAAATTTGTTATCGAGAATACACTTTATGTATAACCAAAATTAAACAAACGACTCCCGAAGTAATATGAGTATCGAAAATCGCACTGAAGCAAATATTAAAGATGTTGAAGGTAAGGCTCAAGCTGCTGCGGGAGAACTTACTAACGACTCCGGCGATAAAATTGCAGGCAACGCCAAACAAGCAGAGGCTGATGCACGTAATGGTGTAGAAGATCTCAAAGATAATGCCAAAGATGTTGGCGAAACGCTCAAAGAAAAGGCTGGAGAACTCAAAGATAAAGTCGGCGACGCATTTAACGATCTCAAAGAGAATCTCTCTGAGGGCGCGCAAGAAGTTAAAGCCAATACTGAAGACGCGATCGATAATACCAAAGCCAAAGTCGAAGATCTTAAATCCGAAGCAGATAAAGCAGAACGGCACGCCAACCACGGCACAACTAATGCTGTCGCAGATGCCAAGGCAAAAGTTAATAATCTCAAATAGTCGATTTCAATCGATGCTAGCCTTTGCTATTTGGCGATCGTTCATCAACAGGATAACAGATCGGGCACATTACACTCACACTTAATTAGCCGACCAGTACTAACCGATCGTTAGCACTGGTCTTTTTTTGCACCCACTTGTATCGAGTTAAATTCGATCGAGATAGATCGGGTTATCGAAAAGCTTGCTCCGCAAAGATTTGAGCTGTGGGCAATGCCTAGGCTGTTGACTCTGTACCCTTTAGCCCGTCAGGGTTCATGCAGTTTTTGTGTCGGTTGCTTTTGCGAGAGAATGGCTGTAACAGCCATTCTCTCGCAAATAAAAATAACACAGATAATTTTCTGAGAAATCACCCAAAAACCCACAAAGTCAACAGCCTAGGCAATGCCCACCCTCCTTACCTTCCCAGCCTACAACTAGGATTCGCGAGGAATAAATTCCCATTTACCATCGCTTGTGCGATGAAGATTCTCAAGCACTTCGGTTTCATATTCTATATATTTATCCTGAAGCCCTACTAGATATCGCATTCGGGCGACCATTTCATCATCCAAGTAAACAGGAGGATCGTATTCATCATCTCGATCGATTAACAGACCTGCAAACGAACCAGCAGCTATCTTAGCAACATCAATATTGTCATCAAACAGAGCTTGTCGCAGCAGTGGCACACATTCTTCTATTGGCCCGTGTCCGAGAACACTAACACAATTCTCTCGCCACTCTTGCGAACCATCTTTCCATGCTGCTTCAAGCAATTCCCAGTCTTTCTCGTGCATCATGAAGATAGAATCTATCGCTCCGTCAAAAGAGCCACGCTCGTTGAAGTAAAAATATTCATTTAGATAATCAAATGCATCAGTAGGCTCGGCTTTATCTGTATCTGTCATTATTAATATGGGTATGAATTTCGTGAGATTTCAATTGTAATGCATACCGTAAAAATTGCACCTAATTACTTATCTGAAGACCGTTAGGCGTATGTCCAGCTTTTGCCCCAAGGTGGCGTGCCAATTCTTTGCCAAAAGACGATCGCGAGTCGTTCGTTTAATTCATCTAATAAATTATCATTAGCAAAATCTCGATCGACATGATTGTAAATGCCATCGGTACCAACTTCGAGTGTGTACCAGCGATCTTCGAGATCTTTTACTAGATCTACTACTCCAAAACTATCGAACAAATTTGTGGCGATTAAAGCTGCTTTGGCAACTTCGATCGCGGCTCGATCGGGTTTTTCTCCATAATTATATCTTGCACCGTTGGCATAGCTGATGCTCGAAACAAGAGTCTACCTAAAATAAGTACGGTAATTTGCAAACATTCAATCTCAAAATGAGATATAATTACTATATTGGGGTATTCTCAAGTAAATGCACATCATCAGCCGCAAAAGACTACTGGAGTTTGCAAAAATTCATGCCGACTCAGAAACACCACTGGATACCTGGTATAGAATCGCCAAAGCAGCCGAATGGCAAAATCTCGTAGAGCTTAGAGAAGCATATCCCTCTGCCGATTTAGTGGGTATTTATACTATCTTTAATATCAAAGGAAATCACTATCGATTGATAGGTGAAATCAACTATCGCAGTGGCACTATTTTTGTCAGAGATATCTTAACCCATGCAGAATACGATAAGGATGAATGGAAATGACAATTGCTACATTAGATAAAGAATATGCCCAATTGTTGGCAGTCGTACAACCAAAGGTAATCGAAACAGAAGCAGAAAATGAATTTTATTTATCAGAAGTTACTAAATTGATGCGGTTGGGTGACGCAATATCTCCAGCGCAAGAGCGGTTACTCAAACTATTGGTGAATTTGATTGAAAGTTTTGAAAGTCAACACTATCAACTTAAACCAGCTACTTCGTTGGAAATTCTAACTGAATTGGTACGCGATCGAGGACTAAAACAGAAGGATCTCTTACTAGTATTTGGTTCTCAAGGGGTAGCTTCAGAAGTGCTTAATGGTAAGCGTGGGATTAGCAAATCTCAGGCTAAGGCACTAGGTGAATTCTTCAAGGTTTCCCCCTCACTATTTTTTGACAACTAACACTAACTTTATTGCATTACCAACGCTATGTTGATTCGATCGATCGGTCGCGCGATGAAATATCCGATCGACATTCTTCTTCAATCGCGATCGACTCTGCATTCAATTTTCGCTTGTCACCCCTTCAGCTAAACAGTCTAAATTTAACAATCAGATTGAGGAAAAAATACAGCCACATCAATCCACATATTCCTGCGAATCCTAATAAAGTTAAAGACCATACTGGCTGAGTAGCTGTTAATAAGATTGCCCCGATCGCACTAAATCCAGCCAAGCTAAAAGATAAGAGGTTATAAATAATTAGATACAGTCGTTGGATCGATCTATCTGCTGCTTGCGATCGAAGTGAGAGTTCGAGTTCGCGTTGCTCTAATTGTTCTTTTAAGCTGCGAATTAATAGTTTATTAGCACTAGGTTGAGTAAGTTTATATTTAATGTAACTAACTGCTTGCCTGCCAAATTTAGTAATGACGTTACCGCTTTCGGCAACTGCCACGCTTCTGATAAAAGGTTGAGCGGCAGCAACTAAATTATATTCTGGATCCAATGTCCGCGCGATGCCATCGAGGGTGGATAGAGCTTTGAGAATAAAGCTCATTTCTGGCGACATTTTAAATGGTTGCTGGATAAACAGTGCGGTTATTTCACTCTTAATCCGCTCGAATTCGCGCACATCTACTGGTCGTTCGGTAAAGCGTTCGAGGAGGAAGCCAATTACACGTTTAATCGGACGCATATCTTCGACGCGTTCGATCAATCCTAGTTCGATTAAATTATTAGTAACTGCATTTTCATCCTTCTTCATTACCGCCCAAAAAGTCTCGATCGTCCGCTCGGTAGAGATTTCTTTTAACTCCACCATCATGCCAAAGTCGTAGACGACTAATTTCCCGTCGGCGGCAATTGCCATGTTCCCTGGATGCGGATCGGCTTGAAAAAATCCATCTACTAATAATTGTTGGAGGTAGCAACAAATACCCAGTTGATTGATTTTTTTGGGATCGAAGCCACAGGCTTCTAAGGTAGCGCGATCGTCAATCTTGATTCCAGGTAGATAACTCATCGTCAATACCTGAGCTGTCGTGTACTTCCAGTAAATTTCCGGCACAGTTATCGACTTGTGTTCGCTAAAATTAATCCGAAATCGATCGGCATTCTGGCCTTCTTGGGTATAATCGATTTCTTGAAATAGCAGTGTAAAAAATTCTTGATAAATCGCGCGCAGTTCTGCCGATCGCTTTTTGGGCAACAAAAGTTCTACCCACCACAATAAGCGGTCGATGACCTGAAAATCTAATTCAAATAGTTGTCGCAATCCCGGACGTTGTACTTTAATTACAACATCTGTCCCCGTCCGCAATTTGGCACGATGGACCTGTCCCAAGCTCGCCGCTGCTAAGGGAATCGGATCGAAATAACTGAATAATGTTTCGATGGCTGCGCCGAGTTGGGTTTCGATAATTTCGATCGCCGCATCGACGCTAAAAGCTGGAACGCGATCTTGTAATTGACTCAGAGCCTCCGTATAAATCGGTGGAAAAAAGTCAACTCTTGTCGATAAAGATTGACCGATTTTAATAAAAGTTGGCCCCAACCCGATCGCGGTAGTAACTAATTTTTGAGCGCGCCGACGGTGATATCGCTCGTTTTTAGTTGGCAATAAAACATCTCGCAACAGCGATAGTCCCAAGGAAATCGCTGCCGTAAAGATATCGAATTGTCTGGCTAGAGGCGAATATTTGGCTCTTTGCCAGCGAAACTGCATCGCAGAAGAGTGAATCTGACGGGTAGGGGCTACCGATGGAGATAAAACGGGTAGTTGGCGTCGCGATCCAAGTCGCCGCATAGTAACTTGCTTCCTCAAGCTAGTGACGATCGAGTACGGTAGGGATGGCGATCGTGAAACTGGTTTTGGCTACCGCTGGCTGCACAATGCTACTAGTCACGCTAATCGTCCCTTGAATGTGTTCGACCATCGATTTTACCAAAGATAAACCCAAACCCGTCCCGGCGATCGCTTGTTGAGTAATACCAGCTCCGCGCCGAAATCTGTCGAATAAATTCGGCAGATCTTCATCGGAGATCGGCTTGCTCAAGTTGGCAATCTGAAATATTATCCGCTCTGGCTCGACCGTTAGCAAGACTTCTACCATCGTATTGGGGAGGGCAAATTTCCCAGCATTGATCAGTAATTCCTCTACAATATGGTTGAAACTGTCGGCATCGGTATCGATTTGGGGCGATACTTGTGGTAAATACAGTGCCAATTCCAGCGATTTGCTATCATCCCATCGATCGGCAACCAGCGTTGCCTGCTCGGAGATAAATTGATTGAGCGAGATCCGTTGGGGGCGATATTCTACTTGGCGGGTTTCAAATTGTTGAAATTTGAGCAGATCGTTAACGAGTTTGATTTCGCGCTGACATTGCTCGTCGAGAATATCCAAATACTGCTCGCGACGCGCCGGATCGACATCGACTTGACGCAGCATTTTGATCGCCAAAGACATGCTAGTTAGCGGCGTCCGTAACTCATGACCGATCGTACTGATAAACTCGTCTTTGAGTTCGTTGGCTTGGCGTAATTTTTCCATGCGTTTGCGACCGACATCGTGTAACTTGGCTTGAAGTTGCAGACTGGTTTGAACTTGGGAGGTGCGATTGGCGACTGCGTTACGTGCTTGCTTGAGAGCTTTGCGGTGAATTCTTGCCAGCGCGATTTGATAAATCTGGCACTGAAGCAGATTTAATTCGACAGGATGCCAATGGCGAGAACGATTGGTTTGGAGCACCAGCCAGCCCCAAACGGGCTGTTTGGGCTGTCGATGGCCACTAGTGGCACCCATGAGCGGAATCATCACCATACTCGGCAATCGATCGGCTTGAAAGATCAGTCGATCGGTTGGCGTGCCCAGATCGTTGCCATCAAAAATCGTCGGATTGGGGGCATTGGCTAAAGCTGTTTTGCAAAAGTGCGACTCCTCTAGCAAAAAAGATGATGGTAAAGGCTGACTCAGCAGATTGCCTTTGCGATTGTCGATCGTCGTGACGATCTGAATTTGAGTTGTAGTTTTGGTGGCTCCTGGCGATACTAGTGCTGGTGCTGGCGCAGTAGCTGGTTCGGCGAGCGGGCGATCCCATTCGGAGATTTCTAACGAGTCATCGGCTAAATGGGCGGCAACTAGGGTTTCGCTGTGGGCGGCTGGCTGTTTGGAAGTATCGCTAGCTTTGAGTGTTAGTACTAGTCCGCGATTTAACTTTAAGCCTTCTACCATATCAGCAACCGCAATCTCAAATAGTTTGTCGATCTGCTGGTTTTCGACAACTGCTTGAGTGAGGCGATAATGCAATTTTGGATAAATTTGCGAAATATCTGCTTGCACCTGAAGATCGCGTTCGAGCAACCCGATGCCAATAAAATCAGCCACAACCTGAAGGACTAATTTGGCTTCTTCGTACCACTCCACCCCTTTAGTTGCCACTACCAACCCACCAATTACCTGCCCTTGCGCGCAGAGTTCAACGACCATTACCTGATAATCTGGCAATAGTGGCATCCGCCACAACATTGGCGTCGCTGCTGTTGGTAGTGGATAGTTGGTTAATTGATTAGTAATAGAGTTGGCACGATGGCTGACACAGGCACTAGCAGCGACACGAAATACCCCTGGCGAGAGGTATTGCACGATCCAACAGCCATCTGCTGCGAAGTTGTTAGCTACCGATCGAGCTAAAAGAGGTAGCATTTCTTGGCGATCTTCGGTAGCAGCCAGAGGCTGAACGATCTGAAGAATGCGTTGTCCGAAATAATCAATTTCGCGGGAATCCTGCATGAGTAATCGATGCGCCAGCGGCAAAGCTACGCGAACGGGTGAGCGGAGGTAGACAGACCTACCCATTTATTGTCCCACACTGTTCGATTTACAGATGATGGTCTAAGTAAGGATCTATCTAACTATACCAAGTATGCCCACAGATAAAGCTGTAGTTAGTTTTTTGAACTTTTAGATTTTAAAATCGTTAGAGATCGGCTTGTCTGAGGGTTTTGACCCATTTGAGTCGCTTGGGTAAAATGGCCATCCGCGCGATCGCCAAGGGCATTACAATCAGCCAGTGTAATATGAACATCGATCCGATTGCCGTTTGCACTACTAATCTACCGATACTCTCGGTACGCTTTTCGGTCGCTGCGCCCAGATCTTCAGCTTGTCGATAACTACGGCGCAATCCTACCCAAATGCCCCACAACGGCAGCGCAACCCCCAATGAAGCCGTCATTGGCAGTAATAATGGCGGATGTTTGAGCCAAAATGCCATAATAAAATCGGGAATTCCGGCAGGTGGCAGTAAATATTGAATCGATAAAAACGAGAGCAAATCGAGCGTTTTTTTAGTACCCATCCGATTGCTGGCGATCGGTTCCCAATAGTCGAGATACCGTTGAAAGCCGCCCTCTGCCCAACGGTTGCGTTGATGCCACAAGGCTTTGACAGTTGTAACTCCTTCTTCGCCGACTGGAGGATAGGGCATTAACGCGATGTCCCAACCAGTTAAGTGCAATCTAATTGTCAGATCTAAATCGTCGGTAATTGTTTGCTCGTTCCAACCATCGCAATCTGTTAGAGCTGTACGGCGGACAAACTGACCGTTACCGCGTAGTTCGCCGATGCCCCCGCTACTCGTTCGTTGTTGCTGGAGATAAGCGTCTAGAGCCATTTCTGCTCGCTGTCCGCGCGTGAGAAAATTAGTCTCGCTATTGGTAATCGCCTTGCGTAATTGGATCGCGCCAACTGTCTCATTCTGAAAATAAGCCAACACTCGATTCAAAAAATCGGGCGTAACTTTGGCATCGGCATCGAAGACACCGATAATCTCGCCCTGCATCAGCGCGAGTACTTGATTGAGCGCGCCCGATTTACCGCCAGAATCCCGATCCGTGCGATGTAGAACTTGCAGTTGGGGATATTTTTGAGCCAAATCGTCTAAGATTTCTGGAGTGCGATCGGTACTATTATCGTCGATCGCCCAGATCTCATAACGATCGGCTGGATAGTCCAGACTACAGAGATTTTCGACCAGATTGGCAATTACTGCGGCTTCATTCTTGGCCGCAATTGCCATTGAAATAAATGGATATGTCTGCGGCGGGATTAATATTTGCGGTGGAGCTACTTTAGTTGCCACCAATCTCAATGCCCGCCAGCAAAAGACACTGGAGATGCCCCAGGCAATTAAATATCCCCAACTAATTAGATGTAATGCGGCAACGCCCAGCCACAACCCCCCCAAGATCGTCGCCGCTTTGAGTCGTCGATAGCCCATTCCCACAGACCAGTCGATCGGTCGCTGAGTTGGGTTTTCAATAGTTAACGGCAAGCTACGATCGGCCATGTTGAAGGGGAGAGGAGTAAATAAATAGTAACTAATAAAAATAGAGCTAAGAGTAAACTACGCCTTGTTTAGTGCGCTCTCATGCTCTCATTTACACATCTTAACCTGACTGAGCCTGACTAGGAACAGTAAATCTCGATACTATATTGCTACTTTTTTACTTGACTTGCTATGCCGAGCTATGAATGGTGTTAACCAGCGATAACTCTGCCGCCGCTCCGCTCCAAATTGACATCGATCCTAGCTATCGGCTACTGAGTCGGGATCTAATTCCCACCGATCTCGATCGCGCTGTTCGATCGTTTCCTCGATCGCGATCGGGGTATCATCATCAAAAGTAATTCCTGCCGCTGCTGCCAACTCTTCAGTGTCATTTTGACTGGGCATAGCGGTGGTACCGCCAACTGCTTCGTCGCCATTTACCTCATCGCGATAAGCATCCTCGTCATCCAGTTCTCGATCTGTTAATGAGTCTAATTGTGGGTCTTGCATATACTCATTCCTCGCAGTTTAACTGCCACTAGCTAATCCGATCGATTTAAGCATAGCTAAATCGCTAGCTAAAGTTATCTTTCTAAAGGCAGAATCTAGACTAGCCCAAGTTCGCGTTTGAGGAGATTGATAGATTTAACACCGATATAGCTTTCGCTTTCGACGACTTGGGGAATGCGGATTAAATCGTCGCCAGCAGCCTCGATCGCTTGATGGACGATGTTTAGACTGGCTTTATCACTAATGATGGTGTGAGCGCGGCGGATAGTGGCATTGAGCTTATAATTGTCCTTGGTTTGACAAGCCATCACTAATAGATCGTCGCCGCGCATACTATGTACCATCATCTCGGCGACGGCAAGAATGCCCCCACTGAGGCTGACGATCCCGACATAACTATTTTTAGGTAGCGTTTTAACTAGAGCTAGTTCTTTTTCGTAATCTTGAAGATCGACGGGAATGACGCGGATCGATCGAGGTGCGACGACTTCGCTAGCGGCTAATTTTGACTCGACACTGCCGATATGATAGCGACTGGTAACGATTGTCGCCGCCCTAGATTGTGCTAAGTGGGCTTCCAATTTATCCAGCGTGACTAATTGCACGGGAATTCCTAGCGATTGTTGTAATTCCTGCAACATCAATTCTCCAGCCCCAGTATCGTTTCTGGGCACTGTGACAAATACCCTAGCACTACACCGCCACCGCCAATCAATTTCGGTCAAAAATAATTCCCGCGCCTGGTTGAGCGAATAACCTTGAGCGAGCAAGGTATTAAGACTTTGGGAAACTAAATCGAGTGCAGACAGACGCGGATCGATCTGTGAATCGACGACTAGATGGTTGCTTTCATGTCCTAACGAGCGGACATAGATTCCCGAACCGGGGACGGATTCGACTAAGCCAGTATGTTCGAGTTGACTGTATACTTTACCGATCGTATTACGGTGCAATCCCGTCTGCATCGCTAATTGGCGCGTACTCGGCAACCTATGTCCGGGCGAAAATTGGCGCGAGGCGATCGCAAACAACATTTGATCGTACAGTTGTTTCGATACGGGAATTTCACTATCAGTTTGGATATGGAATTGCATCGGTAAATCGGTTGACAGTTGGTAGTTGCAGCTTACGAGCCAAAGAAAACGCTAGCTCGCCAGACAGTTGCCATAAATGTTAGAGAGAAACCTCTAAACTACTGACATACTCCAAGCCGCTTCTGTCAGAAATCTATAATTTGTTCGCCTTACGTTATCAGAATACCCCGACGATCGACTCAGGTTGATATCGAGAGTATTTTACTTCCATCTATAGCAACGTCTTCAGTCAACTTCACTCTTCACTCGATCGATTCCGCATAGCAAGACAGACGAAAATATTAACGATCGGCGTAGAGCTAAAGGGTACCCACAAGGGGCAACCCTACAGATGATTTGTAGGGTTGCCCCTTGTGGGTACCCTCCGTTTATCTAACTCCGCTGTTGTCGGCGTACTTCATACAGCATTAGAGCCGCCGCAGTGCCAACATTTAATGATTCTACAGTCGCAGACATCGGGATCTTCACCTGTCGATCGGCCAAGGCTGCCAAATCTGGACTCAAGCCCGCACCTTCATTGCCTAATAAAATCAGTGTGGGCGATCGCAAATCGACATCCCAGTAGCTAGTCTCGGTATGAGAAGTCGTCGAAATTACCCGCACTCCTTGCTGTTGGTAACTCTTAACCAGTTCGGCAAGATTGTCACTGACGCCCATCGCCAGCCGAAACCATTGTCCGGCTGAGGCCCGGAGTACCTTGGGATTGTCCAAATCGACGCTATCGTGACTTACCCACAAGCCATCGACACTTGCTGCCGCTGCGGTGCGGATGATGGTGCCCAGATTGCCAGGATCTTGAATAGTTGCTAGAACGAGCGTTAAATTTGCCCGCAGCGGTGGTTTGGCAAATGCCAATCGCGGTGCTGTCGCGACGATGCCATCGGGATTGACAGTTGTCGCGATCGATTTGATGACTTCATCACCGACTAATTCTAATCGATCGCAACTGTCAGAAACGAGCGACCATAATTCTGGATGACGCTCTTGCCAAGTAGGGGTGCAACAGACAGTCTCCAAGGGATAATTGACGGCACAAGCCTCCTGAATTAGATGAGTGCCCTCTAATAAAAATAACTGCGTTTCTCGTCGCTCTTTGGGGCTGTGGAGCTTTTTGATTTGCTTGATCAGTGGGTTTTGGGTACTGGTTAACATAGCTAGTTTGGCGGGGAGCGACTCACTCCGGTCGGGTTCTCCGACCATGAAAGTGAGTCAAGACAGCGGAGAGTTGAGAGTTGGGAGAAATAATATAAATCGGCCAACACCGTAATGTTGGTGTTGGCCGATTGTAGAAGTTAAGAGTAAAAACAAATGCGCGACCCGAGACTCGAACTCGGAAGTCCTTGCGAACACTAGAACCTGAATCTAGCGCGTCTACCAATTCCGCCAGTCACGCAAACTTAGATGGCTTTTCAACCAGCTATTTATTATCTGAGATGTTTTGGGTATTTGTCAAGGTCTGTGTGGGGATTTTGCTGCTTGTTTTTGGGTGGGAAGTTGGAGGGGGGAGCGGGGAGCGGGGAGTGAGTCGATCCCCGCCAAAATAGTAACTAGATTTACACCGTAGAATACTAGTGTTTCTTCAGGGGTAACTTACTGGCAATTCCTTCACAGCCGCCAGGAATTGTCGATCGAGATTTTTCGCCACACCACATGCAGCAATATTTGCGTTGTTCTTCAGACATTTCTTGGACGTTAGTAAAATCGGCATTTTCGACCACGGCCCCTGTAAATTCACCCGTGGTATAGTTGGGGATTTCGTTGCGGCTGCGGGGACTGGCAAGTTCGGCAGTGCCGTAAAACAAGCGCGTACCTTTGACATCCGCACCGCTCAAGTTAGCTTCATATAAAATGGTGCGCGAGAAATTGGCTTTGACGAGATCGCAGCCGCTGAGATTGGCACGAATTAAATTGGCATCGCTGAGATCCGTCCACCGGAGATCGGTTTGGGCGACATCGGAACCTGCAAGCATTACCCCCAAATCGATGACTCGTACTCCTTGCAACCGATCTTCATCGTAACCGCCATCACCATCTAAAATCGCTCTGCCCAATCTGCGATCGCGTCTGAGTGGCGTCAGCAGCTTAGATTGAGATAAGAACCGGAGCACTTTGGCTTTCCCGGCGGCGTCGATACTACCGAGTAACGCTGCCGTGCGTCCCGCTGCAAAGGCTTGTTCTTGCGGCCAATCTTCAAGGAAACCATCATCATCTAATACCAGATCCGAGATCCCCTGAAAATAGGTATCGATCGTTTGCTGTTGAGTGAGGACATTTTGTTGGGTCGTCAGACGATTTTGCTCGATCGTCAGGTCGCGAGAGATAATATATTGCCGCCATGCAATATATACTGCTAGGATAGCAATCAAAATCTGACCGAATGCGCCACCCCATTCGCCCGATGCACCGACAGCATTCCAATCGATGCGATCGGAAAAGCTACCGATATACTCAAAAAATTCTAAAATCTGAAGCAAGCCCACCAGCGCGATCGTGACGGTAATCGAGGCGACTAATTGTAATCTTTGCGCTGGCGACAGCGAATCTAGCAATTCCTGTCGAACGCCTCGATAGATAATTGGAAGAGATAATACTAGTGCGATCGCACAACCTGCTGCGGCAATCCAGGTGTTATTGAGCCATAATCCGAACACCATAATGGCGATCGCTATCAGATTTCCCCAGATTGTCATGTTCTATGCAGAATACCTAGTTTATAATGTCAAAATATTTCGATATTTTAGACTATATCATGTCATAATAACATTTTTTGTTCGTATTGAAAGGATTAGTTTTTAAAAGATGCAGAAACTTATATTTAAGTTATTGGGTGTACTTTTAGTTGCGACAATCGGCGGTGCCTATTATGTTTGGCAAGAAGCAATTAAAGTACCAGAAGAATATGCCCAAGCTAGTGCGGACGATAATATAGATAGTCAATCTCTACCATTACAGCCAAGTCAAATTACCGAACGAGCGGCACAGAGTCAGAAAAAGATCGTAGCCCCGATCGAACGTGCCAAAACGGGCGAAAAAGTCAATGTTAAACTTAGCAATAGAGACCTCAATAATTTAGTAGTAGCTAAAATCGCTAAGACTCAACAAAATAAGCAAATTCCAACTGGAATTAAAGGAATTAAAACCAATATCAAGGACGGCAAAATTTATACAGGGGCGATGGTCAATTTAGACCAACTAGTCCGCAATAGTAGTCCGGGTAGCCAAACGGCTGCTTTGGGCAAAATCACTAACAAATTAACATTTTTAAAAGGTCGAGATGTGTATGTTGGTATTGTTGGCAAACCAACAGTCGATGGCAGTCAAATTAAGTTCTCTCCCGATACTCAAATCAAGATCGGTAATATGAATTTTACCATTACCCAGCTTGCCGAAAATCTCGGCGTAGCCCCACAAAAACTCCAACAAGCGATCGATCTCCACATCCAACAACAGAATTTTAAAGTCAATCGCGTCAATGTCGAAAATAATGGACTCGCGATCGAGGGAGCGAAGAAGTAGTTGATAGTTGATAGTTGATAGTTGATAAACGATCGTGACACAAAGCTCGATCTTTATACTCTTAGGTAATTTTTAAAAACTAGTGTCGGGATTTGGCGATCGGATTGCAATCGTGGTGACGATTTGCACGATAAGCTCCGCTAACGATTCCGGTGGCGTTTAACGTGGCGCGCGAATAGAACTATAATGGGCGGTTGGCAAGTCTATCTATAATTTTTTAGGAGTTCACGGTGGAACGGACATTTATTGCGATTAAGCCCGACGGGGTTCAACGTGGGTTGGTTGGTGAAATCATTCGTCGTCTAGAAACAAAAGGCTTTACCCTCGTTGCCTTAAAATTATTGCACCCCAGCCGCGAATTAGCCGAACAGCACTATGCAGTTCACAAAGAAAGACCTTTTTTCAGCGGTTTAGTTGATTTTATTACGAGCGGGCCAGTAGTCGCAATGGTCTGGCAAGGCGAGGGCGTCGTCGCTGCATCCCGACTGACGATCGGTGCGACCAATCCTTTAGTATCTCCTCCAGGAACGATTCGCGGCGATCTCGGTATCAATATCGGACGCAACCTGATTCATGGTTCCGATGCAGTGGAAACCGCTCAAAGCGAGATCGCACTGTGGTTTAAGGAAGAAGAATTAGTCAGTTGGTCGCCTACAGTTTCGCCTTGGTTGTCAGAGTAATTAGGTATTAGGTATTAGGTATTAGGCTTTAGGCTTTAGGTATTAGGTATTAGGTATTAGGTATTGGGCGTTAGGAAGCTAGAAGAACGCTTGCGTCCTAATGCCTAAATTCTAAATAATAAATACTAGAGCCTAAAGCCTAAAGCCTAAAGCCTAAACCCTAAAGCCTAACGCCTACCCCTGAATCCGGCTCGCGATCGTTTCCGGCTGAATTGCCGACAAAATCACATGTCCCGAATCCATAATTAATACCGCACGCGTCCGTCGTCCGTAAGTACCATCGATTAATTGTCCGCGTTCTCTGGCTTCGCTAATATTCCGTCTGATCGGAGCCGAATCGGGACTGACGATCGCGACAATGCGCTGTGTCGAGACAATATTTCCAAAACCAACATTAACCATAAATTAGGGGATAGGGAATAGGGGATAGGGGTTAGGGATGAAAATGCAATTTTCTGTCCTTCTGCTCATGTATAAACCACGCTAATAGAATTACGCTAATAGTTAAGAGTCGGGATATTGCTTTTAACTATCCCCGGTCCCCTATTCCCTATCCCCTAGACTAGATGCAACAGGTTGACTTCACGACATTAACTGCGGCGGTACGGGAGTTACAATCAGATTGGGTCCCCGCACGAGTCGAAACTGTCTACCAACGAGATCGATACACCCTCGCGCTCGGATTGCGTACCCTCGATAAACGTGGCTGGATCGCTATCTCCTGGCATCCTCAAGCCGCTCGAATCGTTATTACCGATCCTCCACCCCGAATTCCCGATACGTTTACCCTCAGCCAGCAATTGCGCTCCGTGTTGGGAGGATTGGCGATGACGGGGATGGAAATGCCAACCCCATGGGAAAGATTGGTACGGCTGACATTTGCCACCAGACCGGGGGCTGAGGCTCTGTATTATCTATATGTAGAACCGATCGGCAAATATAGCAATCTCACGCTGACAGATGCGGATAATTTAATTATTACCACCGCGCATCAAGTTAGCAATAAACAGTCTAGCGTGCGGACGATCGAGACTGGCAGACCTTATGAAGTACCGCCATCTTTAACCGATCCGATGCCTAATTTGGAAGAACCGATCGATCGCTGGATCGATCGAGTCAGTTTGATTCCTGACAAGCTCAACCAACGACTCGTCAAGAGTTATCGCGGTTTGAGTACGATCCTCGTCAACGAACTAATTACTGCCGCCGCACTCGATCCTATCCAAACTACCGATACCCTCTCTCGATCGGACTGGGAAAAGTTATTTGAATACTGGCTAAAATGGCTCAGAACCCTCGATCGAGTCTCAGGATATGGATTTCATCCTCATTTGACCGATAAGGGCTTTAGCGTCCTGGGATGGGGCGATCTGGGTACTCCGGTAGCTACAGTCAACAAAGCGATCGAGACTTACTATACACGAATACTCGATCGAGAAGCATTTACCCAACTCAAGCATCAACTTACCCAAAAATTAAGCACGATTTTAGCTAAGTTACGCCTTAAAGCTAATACCTTCAAGACCAAATTACAAGAGTCAACCGGAGCCGATGAATATCGTAACAAAGCCGATCTATTAATGGCACATCTTCAGGATTGGCGATCGGGAATGAAACAAATCATTCTCAACGATTTTGAGACAGGAGAGCCAGTCAAGATCGAACTCGAACCCGAAAAAAATGCCATCCAAAATGCCCAATTTCTCTACAAACGCCACCAGAAACTCAAACGTGCAAAACTCGCCGTAGATCCCTTATTGGCAGAAGTTCAAGCCCAGATCGATTATTTAGAACAAGTCGAAGAAAGCATTCTCCAGACAGAAGAAGACAGCAATAATGCCCGCGAAATGCTTCAGACGCTCTTAGAAATTAAAGAAGAATTAGTCAATACTGGCTATTTTCCTACACCCGTTCGCGGAGCTTCCCCTTTAGGGAATCGATCCACCAAAGCCGAACTCGCTGAAACCAAACCCCGCGTGCTGAAAACTCCCAGCGGCTTTGAATTACTAGTCGGACGCAACAATCGTCAAAACGATTTACTCACTTTTAAAATTGCCACAGACTACGATCTCTGGTTTCACGCACAGGAAATAGCAGGCAGTCATGGGTTATTAAGAATTGCGCCTGGTGCGGTAGCTCAGGAAGAAGATTTACAATTTACAGCTAATGCTGTAGCTTTCTACAGTCGCGCCAGACAAAGCCAAGCAGTTCCGGTAGTATATACCGAAACCAAACACGTCTATAAACCCAAGGGTGCAAAACCCGGAATGGTAGTCTACAAGCACGAGCAAATTATTTGGGGACATCCGCAGAATCTGGCGGCAAGTATAGATCCAGGGCATCCATAAAGGACACCCTTACAAAAAATCATCCCTAAATTCAGCAACGCTAAATACTTAATTTAGCCTAAAACCGAAAACCTAAAGCCTAATCCGCTGGCTCGATCGTACTAGTCAAACCGTGACTTTTAAGGACATCAGAGTAATGTTCGGCATGTTCTTGGTTGCAGGTAATTACTAGGGCCATTCCATATTGATGGGCTTCCATCATAATATTGATAGCTTGAGGTGCTGAGAGATTGGGGATGGTAGTTATCAACACCTCGACGACATGTTCCATCGCATTGAAGTCATCGTTGTGGAGCAAGACGCGATAATTAGGCGCGAGCTTACGGGCGGTTGAAGATTTTTCGATCGTTTCTGTATAGCTCATGTTCTCACAGTTGATAGTTGACAGTTGGTTTTCGATCGCTATGGGGATCGAACCCGACGAGCGTTACTACAAAGCAACTTATTTACTAACCTATTTTACCCAATTGACAATCGGATTTTAAGACAGATTGAGATTTCTCACTATGATTGATTTTCCCAACAGAGATCCCTTGAGTATCGCTCTCTCCCTGTGGAACATCGGACTAGTCTCCGAGACAGCATTGATGGCTTGGGCGGATGCTCGAATTCTGGATCGAGTGCAGCCATGCCCCGATCTGCTCGAACTTGCCGCCAGTGGTGCCCAGTTATGTCTCCAGCGCGATTCGATCGAGAGTCGTCCCTTTCCGCTAACTTTCGTTGAAGAATTTGCTTTGCGATCGCATCTGCTGGATTTGTCGGACGCTCGATCGACGATTCATTTCATTGACTGGGTTTCGCGCAACTGTGGCGGGGAAGATCTCGAACATCCTGTAGTACTTTTCGTTTATGAACTCGACCATCTGTACTATGAGCTTGACGATTTACCTGCTGCGATCGAGTTGCTACGATCGGAATTGCCGCTATTGTTACCAAGTTGTGAGATAGTGGCATCTGCATTTCTAGAGCAAGTACCAGATCTGGTGCTAATCTCGCCCACAGGCGATGCCAATGAGGGGCAATCGGCACCGATAAATGAGATCGATCGACATCCGATCGATCTCACACCAGCAGCAATTCGCCAGCTCCTCAACCACATCGAAATCGAGCTACTCCCGTTGATGCTGGCTGGATTCGAGCGCAACCCACAAGCGATGCTCGGTGGTTCGCTGCGGGAGCTACACAACGCAATTGGCTATGCTGTCGCGCTCGAACTTCCCCATGTAGAAATACAGCGTTATGTGAATTTATTTCATACTGTTGCGCTCTGCCATTTGCGGTTCGGTACGGGAGATGCGCCATTTACGGCGAATATCGATGGTAATATGCTGGATTTTATGCCCGAAGCTCATTCGGAACGGATGGGAGTAGATACTTGGGCAGATGCCATTCATGCTTGTGCGATCGTTGGCGATCGCGATGGAATCCGTCTGCTGACAACGTTCGACGAAGATGTGTTCGCGGATTCTGACGGTGCCTGCTCGCCATTCGATCTGGCTTATTATCGCTTTTGGGTGGATTTTAGCAATGGTGGGCAAAATACGGCAAAATTGTTGGATTTGGCAATCGCGCTAGCGGCACAGGAAGACAATCTGAGGGGAAAATTTGTCAACTCGATCCGCTTACCCGAACTACGATTGTTAGAGGCGATCGGGCGTGGAGATACACGAGCCTTTCACGAGCGAATATTGAATGCTCTCGCCGCTCACAAACAGTTCTGGAGCCAACCGAGTCATGTTTTGCAGCCTTCAGGCTGGGTTGCCTTCCCACTACTGGCGGCTTGCGCGATCGCCACATGTTGGCAGGATTTCTCGATCGCCAAGCGCACCACCAAGGCGATCGATGTTAAATCAGATTATTTACCGCAGTTTATGATTAATCATCGTGCCGATCTCCTGACGATCGTTCGTTGTCAAACTTGCAATCGATCGAGCGATCTGACATTACAAGCCGAGCGATTTTGGTGTGCGTGGTGTCAAAATTGGGCGACAATTCAACTCGATCGAGTTAAAGATCTGGAGATCGATCGCATGTTAACTTTACCGCAACTCGCGTCTCAGCACTCGACACAAATCCCGCTCCAACCATTGCGAATTCCGACGGGATGGCATGTTGCTTATAATAACGGCTTGTTTGAAATCGACCCATTACCAGAATTATTCGCTGATGAAAATCCCTGGTGGATCTTTAAAGAAGATATGCTGCAAATGTACAACGAGCGATTTAATCGACTACTCGATTTGGGCTGGTATCCAGAAGGTGATTTAGTCGCAGGTAGTTATGGTTTGGTCGTCTATGAAGGTGATTTTAGAGGACGGCTCCTATACGAATTTAGAACGCGCGATCGATTAGAACTGGTTGCAGAAATCGAACGATTACTATCGGAAATTTGTCAAGAGAAATTGTAATAGTCTTTAATAATATTCGATTGCGATCGTGATAACTTATTTACAAACTCAAACTTCAGTGGGTAATTACAACTTTCGTCGTGCTAACAGTCGGTATCTATTTGATGGATAAATAAATACATTCCGATTGCTGCGATCGAAATTTTGGTGATATATTATTTTTTTAATCGATCGTGTCCAAAATTCATGAGATCGACTGCGCTCTAGTTAAAGACAACACTAAAATACCCGATATATTTTTGAGTGTAATTGGCGATCCGTTTGGCCTGATGATTTTAATTGGGAACCGAAACTAAAATAAAAACATCTACTCTAGGTGAAACTGGAGTAGATCTAAAATTTAACAGCGAGCTGGCACAAAATTGAATCGTAACTCAATCGCTCTTGCTAGTTCGGACTTACAAGACTTTGATGCAGCCATTTTTAATTTCAATTTTGGAATCATCGGTAATATCAACTTTCCCACATGAAGTCTCGATAACAGCTTTTCTGCCACTACCTTGAATAGTGGAAGCCGATGTTGTGCTACCGTTAAATGTTACTTCTTTAGTCATTCCATCCATTTGGACTTTGAAGACGTATTTTTGCGATTCTTTATTATAATATTTGATATAAACACTAGCAAAGGAAGAACTTGGAAGTAGCAGGATCGGCATTGCGATTAGCGACGCGAGCAAGAATGCTTTTTTCATACGTAATTTTCGCGATTTTCAAAATCGTTATTAAGTCAAGTATGAATATATTTTAATCTTCATTTTTTGATTTTAAATCCGCGATTCTACGGATATTTGTAACGATCGACTATCGATTAACGAACGCTCATCATTTCCTGAAGCTGACGCAGCCGCGTTGCGGAAAGACGTCGATCGCACTGTGTAAATCTTCGAGTATCTTTGGTAAAGCGTACTGCTTCAAATCGACATTGCTGCAAGCGATAGCGATGCCAATAGACTCGATCGGAGCTATTGTTTGATTCAACCTCTACTAACTTTGAAGAGATATCTATTGCTGTCAAATGTTGAAGATCGGCAATACGATCGAGCGTTACATTACTCAGACAATTATGATAGAGTAACGGTACCATCGAACCATTACCAAATGGCTCGATTACTTCTTGACAATGCGCCGACCGAAACTGAAGCCAAGTTTTTTCTGTAATTGCTAGTCGTGCGCGATCGCGAGGAGAAATTTGACGCGATAGCTTTCGATAGATGCTTGATTTTAACTTATCCACATTTGTCGAGCGCGCGATCGCGCAACGATTGAGCGCAAGTTGTCCGGTATCGACACAATTCGATGGTGGAACTAACGATTCAGCCCGGACAATAGTCGGGTTTAGTCCAATTTTCATCGCTACAATCGCAGCCAAGATCGCCAATCCAAAACTCAAAAATCGCACGCACAACTTAACCAGATTGAAAAAACTGCTCCTAATTAATGCTTCACGTTCGATCGCGATTATTTCGGAGGAGTTGCCGAATTGCCCGCGCATTGTTTAGAGCGACCAATACTTCTTTTGTTAATCTTAAAAATAGCTAGTAGTCTACGGCGCAAATAAGGTTACTATTTTGCGGGGAGCGGGGAGCGGGGAGCGGGGAGCGAGACAAGACAAGACAAGACAGACAGGCGGACTTCGAGGGCTAGCTGCGATTTCAATCGTCAGCAGTTCTGAAGCTGGGTGCGAAAAATCTTAATTTCGATCGCACGACGATTGAGAAATGCTATAACAATCTGGGGCACTTTGCTCGATCCTCACCCGCAACCATTCATGACCGATACACCCAGCCTCATCTCACCCACACCCACGACGATCGCGCACGATCGATCTCCACTTATCCTTGGTATTATGGCATCGGGAAGCGGTACTAACTTTGAAGCAGTCGCCCGATCGATCGCTAGTGGTAATTTAAATGCTAAGATCGCCGTCTTGATTCATAATAAGCCAGGAATTAAAGCGATCGATCGCGCGCACCAGCACGGTATCCCCACCGTATTTCTCGATCATCGCAATTATCCCACCCGCGAAGAACTCGATCGAGCGATCGTCGATACTTTTCAGGCTCATCAGGTAGAATTCGTGGTGATGGCTGGCTGGATGCGAGTGATTACCCAAATATTAATCGATGATTTTCCCTCGCGAATTATCAATATTCACCCCAGTTTACTACCCAGTTTCCCAGGCATTCACGCGATCGAGCAAGCCCTCGCTGCAAAAGTCAAAATTACTGGCTGCACGGTACATTTAGTCAGTCTCGAAGTCGATGCTGGGCCGATTCTCGTTCAAGCTGCCGTGCCAGTTTTAGCCGACGACACGGCTGAAACGCTGCACGCACGGGTGCAAATTCAGGAGCATCTAATTCTACCGCAAGCGATCGAAATCTTAGCCCATCAATGATATTAGGGAAGATAATTCGGCGTGAATTAATTCAGGGCTAATTTTCTAGAAGAGGCGATGTTTCTAGCACCAAGATTGCTCTCCGGGTGGGTTGTGCAACAACTCACGAATATTGGCTTCGATAACTCGATAGCCGACATTGCCATTGAGTCGCTGTCGTCCTTCATTAAAAATCAGCGTGGGGCTGACTGTAACTGTATGCTCTTTTGCTAGGTCAAAATCTTTAGATAACCGAGCGTATGCCGCACCACTATCAATTCGATCTTGAATTAGATCGATCGGTAATCCTAATTTTTTAGCAATTGCAAATTGCACCTGGCGATCGGAAATATCCGCTAGCTCAGTAAAAAATGCCGATCGAAATTCCCAAGTTGCTTTTTCAAATACCCGTGCCGATTTATCTACCAAACCATCGATTTCTAGTAGTTGAATCGCATGGAGAAACAAATGACAAGATGTCGAAGAAGCTGGCGTCACCTGCGTCCACACATCGGGATGAACGGTAATATGGTCGAAATTGCGCGCAGCAGCCAGAACGTGCGCGCTATATCCTGCCAATCCACCGCGATCTTGCCATCGCTGCTCCAACTTTTCACGAGCGTTACCAAAGACGGGGACAAAGTGGTGCTCGATGTCGATCTTGTCTTGAAAAGTTGCTTGCAACTCATCCAAACGCACCTGTGCGATATAAGCCCAAACGCACAGAGCATCAGAAAAATAAATAATCCGAATTGGTTCCATAACGGTGCCCATTAGTAACGCAAGTTGCTAGTGATTGTTTGTTGGCGATCGAAGGCTTTAAAGATTAGGTATTATGCGTTAGCGGCACCTCTACGCCCATGAATATTCCCTAAAGTCTAAAGCCTAATCCTCCCAAATGACGGGCGATTAAAAATCTACACCTCTACGCAAATCTACACCTCGATCGGCATAATGTTTGTGACAGATCATTTCGGAGTGGACGCTGGCAATATTAAAGTAGGCGGGTGTATTAAAGCAGCGTCCGGTAATAATTATCTGAGTATCTTGCGGCTTATTCACGAGGCTGCGAACGATCGGTTCTTGATCGAGGAGATCGAGGTCTACAGTGGGGTTTAATTCGTCGAGAATGATGGTCTTATAGAGTCCAGATGCAATCGCACTACTAGCGATTTCCCAGCCCCTTTGTGCCTCGATATAGTCGATATCTTGTTGTTTGCCCCGCCAGACGATCGTATCGCCACCACAGCGATGGCGATCGACTAGTTGCGGATAACTTTTCTTTAAAGCATCGATCGCGGCATCTTCAGTGTAGCCACTACCGCCCTTGAGCCACTGGACGATTAGCACGCGATGGGATTCGTCTTGACTGATACCTTTGCCGATCGCTTGCAGAGCTTTACCCAGCGCACTGGTAGACTTACCTTTACCATCCCCTGTATAAATTTCAATCCCTTCAATCCCCTGCGCTGCGGCTTCGGGATGATAGTGAGCCTTCATCTCAGAATGGAGATCGGCAATCTCGATTAGCTGTGCGGGTGCATCGCGCCCAGTGACGATAACTTCGAGGTGAGCGGGTTTCGATTGCAAAATTTCGACGACTTCGGCAATCGGGAGTAAACCTAAGTCGAGAGTGGGGCTGAGTTCGTCCAGAACGATGACAGAATATAGATCTGAATAGATCGCACCTTTAGCCACCGTCCACGCACGATGGGCTTCGGCTCGATCGAAATCGGTCACTTCCTCTTTACCAAAATATTCAGATCGCCCAGTTCTGACTCGATCGATCAAATGCGGGAAACTCTTTCTCAATGCCGCGATCGCCGCATCTTCATCATAATCGCGTTCGGAGCCTTTCAAGAACTGAAGTAATAAAATCCGCGTATCCGCACCTGCTTCAATCCCCAACCCGATCGATCTCAATACTACCCCTAGTGCTGCTTGAGATTTCCCCTTCCCCGCCCCATCGTAGACGTGAATTTGTCCTACCGCACGTTCTTTCCGCTTGGTTGCCGTGCGAATCCCAATCCCAACTCTAGTCACTGATTTTTACTCCCAATCGATCGATAATATCGGCATTTGCTGCTCGTCTATCTTACAACAAGGTCTTGGATGTCGAGGGAAAATGTTTGAGGGGGGAGCGGGGAGCACTTCGACTACGCTCAGTGTAAGCGGGGGAGATGGGGAGATGGGGAGAACGCAGTTCCAATCCAAAATCCAAAATCCTGCTTGGTGCAACACATGTGGCGGAAACCTCCGCGCGATTGCATCCGCAAAATCCAAAATCTCCAGAGGGTTGTTTATAATAGCGTTAACATTTGCTCGCTCGATCGCCACATTATTACTATGAACCTCGCACTATCTCAAGTCGGTAATCAAATGTCTAATTTGACTGGCGTTCGCGCCATTATGAAAGACATTCAGGAAACTCTCGCCGCCAGAAAAGGTGAAGAATTTATCAATCTCAGTGCGGGTAATCCGGTGATTTTACCTGAGATCGAGCAAATGTGGCGAGATTATACCCATGAGTTGTTAGATAGCAAAGATTATGGCGAGGTTGTCTGTCGGTATGGTTCGAGTCAGGGCTATCAACCATTAATCGATGCGATCGTTAATGATTTTAATCATCGCTACGGCCTCAATTTGACCGCTAGAAACGTCTTAATTACTCCTGGCAGTCAAAGTTTATATTTCTATGCAATGAATGCTTTTGGCGGCACTACAGCGGCGGGGCAGATGAAGCAAGTAGTTTTACCGCTGAGTCCCGATTATACGGGTTACGGTGGGATGGCGATTGCCCCAGAGTCAGTCTTGGCCTACAAGCCAACTTTAGATACAGACGCCGCCAATCATAGTTTTAAATATCGTCCCGATTTCAGTCAGCTCCAAATTGGCGAAGATACTGGTTGCGTCCTTTTTTCTCGTCCTTGTAATCCCACGGGTAATGTTTTGACAGATGAAGAAGTTCAAAAAATTGCCGCACTTGCTGCTAATTACGATGCACCAGTACTGATCGATTCGGCTTATGCACCACCATTTCCCAGTCTAAATTTCACCGAAATGACCCCGATCTTTGGGGACAATATCTTGCACTGCATGAGTCTTTCTAAAGCCGGATTACCTGGCGAACGCATCGGCATTGCCTTGGGTAGTGAAAAATTCATCGGCATTTTGGAATCCTTCCAAACCAACATGTGCATCCACTCGTCTCGCTATGGACAAGCGATCGCGGCTAAAGCGATTGCTAGCGGTCGATTGGCAGATTTAGCAACAACAGTCATTCGCCCTTATTACCAACACAAATTTACCGTTTTAGAATCCGGATTAGCCAAGTTCATGCCCCAGGATCTGCCCTGGTTTCTCCATCGCGGTGAAGGGGCAATTTTTGCCTGGATGTGGTTCCAAGATCTGCCGATAACTGATTGGGAGTTATATCAAGCTCTCAAACAAGTCGGGATCATCGTCGTACCGGGTAATTCGTTCTTCCCCGGATTGCGCGAAGATTGGGCGCACAAGCACCAA
This sequence comes from Chamaesiphon minutus PCC 6605, assembly GCF_000317145.1. Classification (GTDB taxonomy): domain Bacteria; phylum Cyanobacteriota; class Cyanobacteriia; order Cyanobacteriales; family Chamaesiphonaceae; genus Chamaesiphon; species Chamaesiphon minutus. The sequence goes on from NC_019697.1 coordinate 6,142,568, forward strand.
TGTATTCGGATCAGTCTCACAGCTAGCGATACGGATATCGATACCGCGATGGAGCGTTTAGCCACCGTTGTGACGCAAGTTTATCGGGGGAAGTAGGGAATAATCGTAGGTTGGGTAGAGCAACTTGTGCCGATCGTAGTGAAGTAATCCAAACCTCACAGCCTCGATCTCGATCGCTATTGTCAGGCTTCAAGTAGTCTGTAGACAATGGCTCGTTCGCGTAGCGTACCGTAGGTAATCGAACTAGCCGATCGATGGTAATAAATCCTATGCCAGCATACCGCCGTGCTAATATCCCTGGCAGCACTGTATTTCTCACTCTCATTACTTACCAACGACGTAAGTTATTTCTCAACCCCACCAATATCGACAGCTTGAGACAGGCTTGCGCGATCGTCATGGCAGAGAAACCTTTCGCGATGGATGCTGCCGTTATTTTACCCGAACACATTCATTTTTTGTGGACGCTACCACCTGACGATCCCGATTATTCTTATCGTGTCGGACGGATGAAGGTGTTATTTACTCGTGCTTTGCGTGGGGCAAATAATTTACCGGAGGATGTCTGTGAGTCGCGCAAGAAGCATCGGGAATCGGATGTTTGGCAAAGAAGGTTTTACGAGCATACGATTCGCGATGAGGTGGATCTTCGCAAACATTTGGATTATTTACATTTCAATCCGGTGAAGCATGGGTTGGTGAAATGCGTTCATGATTGGGAGTATTCAAGTTTTCATCGCGGGGTGAAGCGGGGCGAGTACGATGTAAAGTGGGGTTGTCAATGCGGGGATAATAATTTCACACCACAAGTCGCAAGTTTAATGAATTTAGAAATGGGTGAATAAGATTAAAATCATGTAGGGTGGGCACTGCCCACCATCACCATTGTCGATTTAGCAAGATAAGTATTTGGAGCGATTATCTTTCAGACAGGCTGTGCCTAACGGCAGGCTATCGCCAACGCTAACGAGAGTGAAACAATGCAGTATTTTTTGGTTTAAGCTCGATCGATTAGTGTAGAGATTATTCGATCGCATAGCGTACCGGAGGTAATCGAATTAAATAGTACCATTATCAAATTAGTAATATAAATATTTGGATTTATTTAATATCGATCGATTATTGTAGAGATTGCTCGATCGAACAGTTTAGATGCTTATTGCTTCGGCTATACATGTGCTGTGGGCAGTGCCCACCCTACTAGCTCTGCACACCAACAATATTTTCAATTTAAGAAGATAAATATTTGGGTGTTTAATATCAATCGATCGGTGAAGGGATTACTCGATCGCATAACGTAGGCGATCGATAAAGCAGTCAATTTAGATTATTGAATATTGCGTAGGGTGGGCAGTGCCCACCAACTTCAATCTCAATTTAGCAAGCCAAATATTTGGGTATTTAATATCGATTGCCTACGGCACGCTTTGCGAACGATTAGTGAAGAGAATGCGATCGATAAAAGCAGTTTAAATTCTTTTGGCTACGGCTCTACATGTGCTGTGGGCAGTGCCCACCCTACGTTTCTGAGCAATTCTCCATTGGGGAGAGTAATTTGTCCACAGGGAATACTCTTAATATCAAAACCAATAGCACCAGTCAAGTCAGCAGGACCCAAAACAGTTTCATCATCAGCGATAATACCTTCCAAACAGGCACTTTTCATATTGACACCATTGAAAGTAGCTCTATTCATGTTGACTCCACGAAGGTTAGCCCCTTCAAAGTCAGAGTCATAGACAGTTCTCCTACAGAAGGTAGCTCCTTCCAAGTTAGCTCTTCGGAAATTACAGTTGGTAAGAACACTGGCTTCGAGAGAAGCTCTAGTCAAATCAGCACCCTCAAAGGTAACTTCGACAAATCCACAACCACCCAAGTTGACACCAACCAAATTAGCTCCACTGAAGTTAGCTTTAACAAATTGGCAGTCTTGAAAGCTACATCTCCGTGGATCGACACTACTCAGATCAACACCACTCAAATCGATCCCTTCTTGAAACCAAATCTCAATGAAAGATCTTCTTCCAGCCTCGTAACTAGTCAACAATTCTTCAGCAGTCATCCTAGCCATGGTAATACCTCTTTACTAACTAGCATCTATTCTACCGCCCAATCGATCTGGCATACCAAAACCTCCATCAACCTCGCCTTCGACATCACTAACCTCCCCACCGGACAACTAGCCGAAGCCACCATCACAGGCTACGACAACCTCGGTCGCCCCAACACTGCCACCATCACCATCGACGACGATGCCAACGGAGTCGGCTGGTTCATCGATAGTACACCACAGGATAATATCGAATTCACCGGAACAGACATGTACTTCCAAGCCGCCCCCAACAGCGCAGCTTCCGGTAAATACGACCTCCTCACCACCATCCTCCACGAGATGGGACACACCCTCGGCATCATCAACGGCTACAGCGAATTCGACAAATACATCAAAGGTCGTCAATTCATTACCGACACCTTCACCGCCACCCTCACCCCTGACGGCTCCCACCTCGACACCACCTTCCATCCCTACGACCTCATGAACACCAGCCTCAAACCTGGCGTTCGCAAACTCCCATCAGCGTTAAACCTAGCGATGATTGATGCGATTAATTCGGGTGTCGGGGGTTGGGTGTCGGGTGTCGGTACGGTCAACCCTGCCCACCTCACCGCAGGTGCCCTCACCCTAGATCCCACCCATACTTCGACTACGCTCAGTACGAGCCTCACCACCAACGACACCAACGTCACCCAGATCCAAGTTATCAACCAACCCACCCACGGTACTCTCACCCAAACCCCCGACGGCAAACTCACCTACCAACCCGTTTCCACCTACGTCGGCAACGACAGCTTCACCTACCTCGGCTTTGGTAGCGACGGACAGATCTCCAACCTCGCCACCGTCAACCTGACAATTAATAACCTCCCACCCACGATTCAAAGAATCGACATCCCCACCAATATTAAAGAAGGAACGATAACCACCCTCACCGCCACCGCCACCGACATTGGTAACGATCCCACTTCGACTTCGCTCAGTGCAAGCCTCACCTACCGTTGGTATATTAACGGCGCAACCACAGCAATTCAAGGACGATCGTTCGCGTAGCGTCAGCTTTGCTGAATCGACTACACCTTCATCGACAACGGCAACTATCCAGTCAAACTCGAAGTCCTCGACAACCACGGCGGCATTGCCACCCAAACCGTCAACGTCACCGTTAACAACGTCGCCCCCACCATCGCCAGCGTTACCGCACCAAATAACCTCGCAGAACGCTCCTCGGCTCAATTTAGTGCCACCGCCACCGATCCTGGTATCCTCGATACCCTCACCTATAGCTGGAACTTCAGCGACGGTACCGATGCCCTCAGCGGACAAAACATCAATCATACCTTTGCCGATAACGGCACCTATAACGTCGTCCTGAGCGTCACCGATAAAGATGGCGCAGTTACCAGCCAAACCACCAGTATCACAGTCGATAACGTCGCCCCCGCGATCGCACTCGTTAGGCTTAGGGTACTTCCGGCTCGATCCCCAAAGCGCGTAACTGAGCGGCTAATCGATCGGCTCGCTGACTTTCGAGTTGAGCGCGTTCGTAAGGGGTGGGATAACGCCGATTGTTTTCGTCGTACCAATACAACCATTCTCTAGTCAATCCGTCGAAGCTAGCACGTTAGCAACCGATGCCTAATCCAATCTCTGGCATCCAGACGGGGTTGAGAGTTTGCAATTCGTAGATACCTTTGTGGAGTTGGTAAATCTCTAGCCGTGCCTTGCGGCGGCGTTTGGGGTGGTAAATAACGTAGTAAAGAACGCCTATGCGGGCGTATTCCTGTAGTTTAGTGGTGTATTCTCCACCTGGTTTGGTAGAAACCACTTCTAATACCAATACTGGCGGTACTTCTTCTTCCCAGAGCGTATAGCTCAGTCGTAGGTTTTCGTCAAAAACTCGCTCGACATTTAAGCTCAAGAAGCCATCGGGGACGATTGGTGGCTGCTCTGGATCGGTGTAGATTGCCATATCGATGCCAAAGAACCAATCCATCCGCTCTTCCCATAGCATCCGCAAAATCGATTTGAGTAAGCTAGGGATGAGTTCTTGGAGTTCGTTGTCCACTGGGGTATCGTCCGAGCATGGCAGTTCGTCGGCGGTGGGAAGGTATTTAGGTAGCTCGTACTGGTACATGTTGGTAAGTGAGTGAAGAGCTTACCGCTATTTTAGTATGATTCGATCGGACTGAAATCCTTACCGCCACGGAGCGATTAGCCACTGTTGTGGCGCGATTTTATCGGGGAATAGGTTTCAGACACAATCTATTTTATAAATAATTACAACACTACTCAGTTGCTAGTCGATCGGACAACCTGGATGGTGGGCACTGCCCACCCTACTTTTCTGCCTACCCTCTCACCTAAGCCATTCTCGTCTCGATCGCCCAGCGAGCCAATTCAGTCCTGTTACTGAGTCCGGTTTTACCGAGCATGTTCGAGACGTGACTTTCGATCGTGCGTTGGCTGACATTCATCTGTTGGGCGATTTCTCTATTAGCGAGTCCTCTAGCGACTAATTGAACTACCTTGAGTTCGGTGGGAGTTAGTTCGACAGTTGCTGGAACTTGAATCGGAGAACTATCGTCTCCCATCCCATCGGTATGTAATAGCAATCTATTGGTTTGCTTGAGCGAAGACTCCACTTGCGCGACGAGTTCTTCTGGCTCGAATGGTTTGACCATATAAACATCCGCACCCAAATTCAGACCCTTAATCCGATCTTGGCTCTGTCCTCTAGCAGAGAGAAATAAGACTGGAATCCAACTGGTACGTTGATCCTGGCGGACATTTTCAATTAGAGCGTAACCATCCATCTCCGGCATCATGATATCGCAGATGATCATGTCGGGGAGATGTTGGGAAAGCAAGTGCAAAGCTTCTTTACCATTGTCCGCAGTCTGCACCTCATAGCCGCGAAATTCTAAATAATCCCTAACTAATAAGATGAGATTGGGGTCATCATCGATTAATAGTAGTCGCTTGCGGTCTTTTCCACCAACTGCTTTCATAATCTTCTGACTAGAGTTAACCGTTTGTCGGGATCGATAGTTTGTATTTAACCACCCATTTGGGTCGGGATGCTACCTCAGATTCAACTTATTTAAACAAAATAGCTTCGTTGGCGTAGCCTCCGCCTTGCGAAATCGGCAAGGTATCATTGTTACTTTTGTAGATAAGCGATTTTGTGTCACACCCACCGCACAATTGAATTTTCCAGGTGTAGATCCCATTTCGGAGCTGTGTGTAAAGATTCATAGTTATGAGATAGTCTACCGCTTTTGTCACAATAGTGAAGCTTTTGGAGATTCAATTTTTGACAGCGTGACAGGCTACAACCAGAATTATTCAGAACACAGGTGTTTATAGATAATACTCTAAGATTGCGATCGAGTGGTAACCAAAGTTGTCGTCAACTAATTAGCTAGTAACCTAAGTTGCTAGTTATAGATTTTTAGTATGGAAGGGGTAAGGGATAAAGGGGAAGGGGTAAAGGATAGAACAATTTCCTTTACCCTTTACCCATAACCACCTTACGAATATAACTAGCAACTTGCGTTAGTATGACTATCGATCGATCGACAGTTGAAAGTAGATTTCCTCTACCTGCGCCCATCTAACTTTCACTCTCCTGCTTGAATTTGAGCTTAATGTAATAATTCCTCCAATTGATTTTGATTGCACAACCACTGATACAAGCCTTCTCGTCCGATTAATTCTTGGTGGCTGCCAGTTTGGACGATTTCGCCTTTATCCATAACCATAATTCGATCGGCTGTTGCTGCGGCGGATAATTGGTGGGTAATAAATATTACCGTCCGTTTGTGTCCAGTGTGGGAGAGATTTTGGAGAATAGCTGTCGCCGTCTGATTATCGACACTAGAGAGCGCGTCATCGAGAATCAAAATCGGTGCATTCATCAACAGCGCGCGCGCTAACGCCGTCCTTTGGCGTTGTCCGCCAGAAAGAGTAATTCCGCGCTCGCCGACGATCGTATCGTACTGTTGGGGAAAGTTGAGCACTTCCCAATGAATTTGCCCTTGTTGTGCGGCGGCTTCAACTTTACTTCTACTGGCTAAAGGCTCGCCATAACGGATATTATTCTCGATCGAGGTACTAAATAAAAAGCTTTCTTGCGGTACATATGCGATCGATTTTCTCAAATCGTCTAAACTCAAACTATTTACGTCATAATCATCGATAAATAAACTCTTTTCGGGTATTTCTACCAAGCGGGGAATTGCATTAGCAAGTGTCGATTTTCCCGAACCGATCGGGCCGACGATCGCGATCGTTTCGCCAGCATTAATTGTAAAATTCAGATGTTTGAGTGCGGGAGTCTCGGCACCAGGATGAGTGTAGCTAAAATCTCGTGCGGAAATCTGACCCCGAATTGGTACGTCTAGATGAATCGAGGCGGGTGTATCGGCGATTTTCGGTCGATTGAATAAAATTGCTTCGACTCGATCGATACTGACTTCACCTCGTTGGTATGCCGTAATTGTAAACCCTAATAATGCCGTCGGAAAAATTAGATTTTGGGCAAATATAATCAGCGATAAAAAGCCACCGATGCTGATTTCCTGGTTGGCGATCGCTAGTCCACCTTGCCATAATAAGACCAATAAACTAATTGAAGCTAGCCCTTGAATGATCGGGAAAATCGTATTTCGCGATTCAGCTAACTTGAGATTGGCATTAAATAACTCTTGATTCTTTTTACGAAATGCGCGCCGCTCGTTTTCTTCTTGAGCGTAAATCTTGATGAGTGAAATCCCACTCATATCCTCCTGAATTAACTCGCTCAAATCCGAAATTGATTCTTGGACTACTACTTGCTGATCTCGAAGTTGCTGACTGAATAATTGTACCGTAATCAACATCAACGGATACACAGCCAATGCCAGCAATGTTAACTTGACATCAATGTATAACATTGCAGGTAAAGTCAGCGCGTAAGCAAATACAATATTTGCCGTACTCAACACCGCAAACCCCACCAACCGCATGATATTTTCGACATCGCTGGTAAATCGATTGATCAGATCTCCTACCGTCGTCGTCACAAAATAACCTGGCTCCAAGCGCAAAATATGCTCGAAGATATTCTGCTTCATTGTGGCTTGAACTTGTCTTCCCACCCCAAAGATCAGAATCCGCGAAATCATCCGCACTACCCACATAATCGAGGTCAAACCTACCAGGAAGATCGCGAGTTGCGTGAGATAATCGCTAGTAAATGAGGTTTTCAGTCGATCGATCCCATCTCTAATCAAAAGCGGAATATAGACGCTCAAAGCATTGACAACAAACAGCGCGAAAATACCTTGTGCTGTTTGCCATTTGTAAGGATTGAGATAATTGAGGAGTTTTTGAAAACGAGACATTTTGGGGAATTGCGGATGGGAGATTGGAGATTGGGAATTGCGGATGGGAGATTATGGATTGGGGATTGGGGATTGGGGATTGGGGATTGAGATATTGCCACCCATTACCAATTACCCATTACCTATGTTTGCCTAAAGCCTCAAGCCTAAAGCCTAAAGCCTAAAGCCTAAAGCCTAAAGCCTCAAGCCTCAAGCCTAAAACCTAAAACCTAAAGCCTAAAGCCTAAAGCCTAAAGCCTCAAGCCTCAAGCCTAAAACCTAAAACCTAAAGCCTAAAACCTCATCCCTACTGACAGGGTTCGATCTTGTGTGATAAGATCGTAGGTTTGTGGCACCATCTCAAATATAGCTCAGAAAGCTTAGATAGAAATCAATATGGCAAAGCGCGTACAGTTAGTATTAACCCAAGATGTCCGTAAATTGGGCAAAAATGGCGATCTAGTCGAAGTAGCACCCGGTTATGCTCGGAACTACCTTCTTCCCCAAAAGATTGCTACCAACGTCACTCCAGGCATCCTCAAGCAAGCCGAAAAGCGTCGCGAAATCGAGCGGCTGCGCTTATTGGCACTCAAAGAAGTAGCCTTGACTCAAAAAGCCGCAATCGAAAAAGCGGGTAAATTCTCCATCGCCAAGCAAGTTGGTGAAAACGATGCCATCTTTGGTACCGTTACTACGGCTGAAGTTGCTGACTTGATTAAATCCGTTACTACCCAAGAAGTTGACAAACGCGACATCACCCTCCCTGATGTGGCTAAAATCGGCACCTATAGAGCCGAACTCAAGCTTCACCCCGAAGTCAGCGTCACCGTCGAAATTGAAGTCGTCTCTAAGTAATTTTAGCTTTATATTACCGATCGACTCAGGCTGCACCCGCAGCCTATTTTTGTACCTAAATTTAGTATAATAGTACTGAATTTTGGCGATCCATCAGTCCCTCCCCTCCACCCTCTACCCTCTATCCCCTATTCCCTATCCCCTCCTATGGATACTCCCAACTTTCGATCGACAAGTCTGATTCCTCCCCAGAATATTGAAGTTGAGGAAGCCATTTTAGGAGGGATTTTACTCGATCCAGAAGCGATCGGAAGAGTCGCCGAAAAACTCATTCCTGAAGCTTTTTATATCCCCACTCACACGGATATTTATAAAGCATGTTTAGCTCTTAACGGTCAAGGTAAACCAACAGATTTACTCACGGTTACCGACTGGTTGATAGACCAGAAACAGCTTGAGAGAATTGGCGGTCAAGCCAAGCTCATTCAATTACTAGAACGGACTGTAAGCGCTGTGAATATCGATTCGCTAGCCGTACTAGTGATGGATAAATATATCCGCCGCGAGTTGATTAAAGCGGGTACAGAAGTTACTCAACTCGGCTTTGCTGCCGATCGACCATTAGAAATCGTCCTCGATGAATCGGAACAACAAATTCTCAATTTAACCCAAGCTAGACCGAAGCAAGGGTTGACACCGATTAAAGAAATTGTTGCCACTACTTATCAAGACATTCAAGATCGTCACGACCAATTAATTCCTCCAGGATTGACTAGCGATTTTAGCGATCTCGACGGCATGACTGGCGGTTTTCAGCGATCGGATCTCATCATTATTGCTGGAAGGCCGTCAATGGGAAAAACAGCGATAAGTTTGAATATTGCCTACAATATGGCCAAGCTTCATCAACAGCCAGTATTAGTATTTAGCTTGGAAATGTCTAAGGATCAATTAGTTCAAAGATTGATTGCTAGTGAAGCTGGTGTCGATAGTAATAGACTACGTGCGGGACGAATTAGTCCGAATGAATGGGACTCGGTATATAAAGCAGTAGACAGAATTTCTGAGCTGCCGATTTATATCGATGACAATGCCAGCATGATGGTGATGGAGATGCGGAGTCAAGCTCGCAAGATTCAAGCAGAGAATGGCGGACAGTTAGGATTGATCATGATCGACTATCTACAATTGATGGAAGGTAGTAGCGATAATCGCGTTCAAGAAATCTCAAAAATTACTCGAAGTTTAAAAGGATTAGCACGAGAATTACAAGTTCCATTAATCGCTTTGTCGCAATTAAGTCGCGGTGTTGAAGCTAGAAATAACAAGCGTCCAATGATGTCAGATTTGAGAGAGTCAGGCAGTATTGAACAAGACGCCGATTTAATTATTATGCTCTATCGCGATGCTTATTATAATCCAGATACACCCGATCGAGACATCACAGAACTAATTATTACCAAACATCGAAATGGCCCGACAGGAGTAGTTAAACTAGTATTCGATCCTGGTTTGACTAAGTTTAAGAATTTAGCACGTCCGATGAATTAATAAAACAAGGTGAGCAGAAATAATATTTTTTACAAATTTTCTAATGAAGCGCAAGAAATATTGCGCCAGAATGGTATTGATGGTGTGGTCAAACAACAAATACAACAACACGCTCAAGGAATTGAAATAGAATTTATTCGAGAAGGTTATAATATTTCAAGTACAGCCAGAGATTTCCTCGATCTATGTGCATACTGTGAGATTAGATTTTTGTGCGACAAAAAGAGCAACTACCATGCAAAATTAATTGTCGATCCCACTGGATATATCGATTCAACTGACAGGGTAGAGTTACACAATTTATTCGATAAACAATTTTATACAATAGCTTACATGAGTGATGGTTATGAAATAATGGTGGATAACGATGAGAACACATATTTGTTTTGGGATGGGAACTGGAATTTTCTTGGTAGCAATTTAGTTTCTGGAATTGAAGAAATTTTCAAAAGTGAGGGCAGTCGATTAAATTCACAATATGCTCGAACATATCCCTGTAATGAATAATAAAGCTCTCGTCATAAACCTTGCACCATCTGTAATTCAGAACTCGTAGGTTGGGTTGAGCCTCGAAACTTAACACTACCAATTATGTACTCAGTTCATTAAGTGAGATTTTATTTTATCGATCGCAGTAGGATTATCTTAAATAGTATGTTGTAGAGACGATCGAACAGTGAGCAACTTATTAACTATTCGCGGTAAAAGTTTTGAATGGGGTAGTCGCACTTATGTCATGGGAGTGTTGAATGTGACTCCCGATAGCTTTAGCGATGGGGGAAAATTTGCGACGGTAGATGCCGCGATCGCGCAAGCAGTCCAAATGGTAAGCTCTGGTGTGGATATTATCGATATCGGTGGCGAGTCTACCAAACCAGGCGCGACGCCTGTGGATGCAGCGACAGAATTAGCGCGGGTAATTCCGGTAATTGAGGGGATTCGCCAACATCCCGATATTCAGAATATTCCCATTTCGATCGATACTACCAAAGCCAGCGTCGCTCGATCGGCAATTGCGGCTGGTGCGGATATCATTAACGATGTCTCTGGCGGACAATTTGACGAGAATATGTTTGCGACAGTCGCGCGACTGGGTGTGCCGTATGTGATGATGCACATGCGCGGAACACCTGCGACGATGTTACAGATGACCGATTATGATGATGTCGTCGGCGAGATTTTAGCCTTTTTTGAGACGCAAATCGATCGAGCCGTAAAGTCTGGGATCGATCGACCGCAGATTATTATCGATCCAGGGATTGGGTTTGCCAAAAAATATCAGCAGAGCATCCAAATAATTCGTCAGCTCGACAGATTTGAGATTCTCGATCTGCCGCTATTAGTCGGTGTATCGCGCAAAAGCTTCATCGGCAAGATTTTAGACCAACCCGACCCCGAATGCCGCTTGTGGGGCACGGCAGCGGCTTGTAGTGCGGCAATTGCCAAAGGTGCGGATATCCTCCGCGTTCATGATGTGGCGGCAATGGTCGATGTCAGTCGGGTTGCCGATGTGATGTTTAGAAATTAAGATCTAGACAGGGTGAGTTTGCCCGCTGAGTCAACAGTGGTGAGAAAATAGAAACAGGTTAACAAGATCGGTTACTATGACTAACTCACCCGAATCAAACCAACCCGAACGAGATCTTAGGCGCAGAATGCGCGAACTCGATTGGCGCGTTCAACGACTGGAGGCAACTCAAATGCCCGCAAAGAGTATCGATGAGGCTTTTCAACAAGTCTATGACGAACTAGATGAACTTCAAGATAAATCCGATGCGATGAGAGCGGATATTTCTTCGATGAAAGGAGATATTGCTAGACTCGAAGGCAAAATCGATATTATCTTGCAGCATATTACAGGTTTAGGAAAATAAATCTCTCGATCGACAAATCTCGACTATCCAAATAAGCTCGCATCTTTTGAGGGCACTCCTACACAATTAATCTGTAAGGGTGCCCCTTGTGGGTACCCTAGATCTACACTAGCAACGCTAGTTCGGAACGGCTCAATTTTTTTTACAACAGCAACCAAAATAGATCGATAGATCGCCAAATCGTAATAAATAAAAGTGCAGATTACATCATCTCTCGATAAGATATTGACTCCGACGGCAATTGCTCTAGGTAACTTTGACGGCATTCATCGGGGTCATCTAGAGGTGATTAAACCTGTTTTAGAGACCGACGATGCAGGTGTCTATAAAACTGTAGTGACTTTCGATCCGCATCCACAGCAATATTTTACGGGACAACAACGGCAATTACTCACACCGCACCCAGAACGCACCATCATTTTAGAAAGTTTGGGCGTGCAACAATTGGTTTTATTAGCATTCGACCGCGAGTTGGTAAAATTATCCCCACAGGAATTTGTCCAGCAGATTTTAAACGACAGGTTACAAGCTAAATTTGTCAGTGTGGGTGAAGATTTTCGCTTTGGCAATCAACGTGCGGGTGCGGCGACAGATTTGGTAAAATTGACAGCAGATATCGGCATCTGTACGCGCATCGCACCGTTAGAAACGGACGGCGATAGTCGGATCAGTAGCTCGCGGATTCGTGCGGCTTTATTGGCTGCGGATTTGGAACTGACTAAAGAGTTATTGGGTCGATATTACTCGATCGTCGGTACGGTCATCAACGGTCAAGAAATCGGTCGCTCGATCGGCTTTCCAACTGCTAATCTTAAATATCCCCCAGAAAAATTTCTCCCGCGTCAGGGTGTTTATTGCGTGCGGGTAGATACCGCCACAGCTACCCAATTACCTGGCGTGATGAATATCGGCAAACGTCCGACGGTAAATGGCGTCAATACTACCGTCGAAGTCCATCTCCTCGACTGGGACGGCAATCTCTACGGACAGCAACTAATAGTTTATCTGCATCACTTCTTGCGCTCGGAACAAAAATTTCCCGATTTGGCTGCACTCACAAACCAAATTCAAGCCGATTGCGACGCAGCAAGACAATTTTTTGGGAGCTGAACCAATTTAAATGACCACAAAAATATCCCTCGACCGTACATGTAGAGTAGTCGAGAGATATTTACCGAGCAAATCGAGTTAAATGATCCCCAAGCGAGTTAAGCCCAGAGTAGCACCGACGCCGATCAGTTGTCCGAATGAAGCACCACCAATTATTTGCGCCGCAGAGAAGCTCCCCACCATGGGGCCAGCTTTTTTAGCGACACCTGCTGCTAAAATACCGAGTACGGTACAAACGCTCATGACGATCGCGACTGTAGGCGACCATTCTTGGCTTCTGGGGCCGATGGCAGCAAGCAATAACGTAGCATTTAACATGATTTACTCCTAAAATTAGATATCTATAACTGACATTTTAAAGTACTCTATCGACATTAAATGATAAATTTTAGTAACAAACTAGCAATTGGGGTGTCAATAATATTGAGTATCTAAACTTCAATGAAGTCGGTCGCGATTAAATTATCCCCACATTAGTTAGTCCGAGTACCAATCCAACCCCCAGGATGTGTCCGAAACTCATTGCCGCAATTAATTTGGATAAATTAAAATTTGCCAACAGCTCGGGTTTGCCAGCGGTTAAACTAGGGGTGCCACCAGTATCGATCGCCGCAGATCGAGCAGTGAGACTGAATTTCCACTCGACGATCGCCACGGCTAATAAGTTAGCTGCACTCATAATAAATGCAGTATGAAATCGCCAAGGTTCGGTGTGCGGAATCGCGGCAATGATTAAGTTATTTAACAAAAATTGGTACTCCTAATCTGAAAACTAAGATAGTAACGATCGACTAACTCGGTATTTCAAACTAGCAATTTGTCTCTATTTTTGGTAAATGTTAGCGAGAATTGATACATTTCTTGATATTTGGAGAGCCAATGCGGATTAAAATTTGTGGAATTACCACGATCGAGCAAGGAATCGAGATCGCCCAGATGGGTGCGACGGATTTGGGGTTTATTTGCGTGCCGAGTTCTCCCCGGTATCTGAATTTGACTCAATTAGCGGCAATTGTGCCGCCGCTAACTGAAGTAGCAAATACCGTTGGCGTGTTTGCCGATTTTTCGGTAGCGACGATCGCTCACGTTGTAGCACTTACCAGTCTAGATACAGTCCAACTACACGGTACCGAGTCGATCGAATTTTGCCAAGAGTTACGCCAAGCTCTACCAGAGACGGAAATTATCAAAGTATGGCGGATTCGCACCAATAGCGATCTCGAACTCATCCAGACTTACAACCATGTTGTCGATGGGTTGCTGCTAGATGCCTATCACCCCGATGCGCTCGGCGGTACGGGACAGACATTAGACTGGCAGCAGTTGTCAGATTTTGCACCGCCGATTCCTTGGCTGCTGGCTGGCGGGTTGACTCCCGATAATATCGATACGGCACTAAGCCAACTCCACCCCGATGGGATCGATCTTTCGAGTGGGGTAGAAGTCTCTCCAGGTAGGAAAAATTTAGATTTAGTCGATCGATTATTTGCCAATTTACAGAGTAGATTAGGCTAAAATGAATATTTGAGTATTTGTAGTGACGAGCGATTCTGTGCAACCTCTACGTCGAGACGTAGCCACTACATCACAGCCATCTGCATTGGTTTTAGTCACAGATCGATATTTTAGGAGTTAAAAGGAGATCGAATGGACAGTAGTAAAACGATCGATGCAGGTACTTCCGAACAGAGCCTGCGTCAACAAGTATCATCAGTCAATCTCGATAATTTACGAGCTGAAAGTTTAGCTAGTATCGATCGATTGGCAGCCGATCTCAATAACAATTTGCGGATCGATATTGGAGAAATTCAGGAGCGATTGAATAAATCATTCAGACAATTTCTGTTGGACAAAGAACAAGAACGGATGCCATTTTTACAGCGCGTCATGACTGCCCATATCGAGAATATGGAAGACGAACGCGGATTTCCCCCTCGACATCCAGTCCATTGGTTTAAATCCAAATTAGAATTTAGCTCGACAGGTGTTTTACAATTTGATTTTAAAAAAGATGCAGAGACTTTTATCGAATCATCTCTAGCACATATCGAAACTGAAGTTAAAGAGCAATTAACAACAAAACAAAAAGCCACGATCGACAGCATCGATCGAACGATCGTCGCCATGCAGCAGGATATTAGCGATCGAATTCAACCGCTCGCGAGATCTCGAAAAATTATTAGTACTGAATATGTCAATAGCTTTATTCAAACACAGGGATTGAGATTAAAAGCTGTCGATCGATTTTATTTTGTCAGCATGGGTGCGAGATTTAATCCCAAACAGGAATTACTTTATAGTGAAGTTTGCGTGCGACCCACAGGAATATTCGATCGCGATAAAGATGGCGATAAACCTACCCAATTAAAGTATGCGATTTCATGCGACCGCTTGTTAGATATCGTCAATGAATCGATCGCGCGATCGCTCGACCAAATACAACAACAAACACAAGCATATTTAACTGGTGAATTAGTACCGCAAGTGGAGCGAATATTTGCAGATCTTGCAGCGTAATTTAGGCTTTAGGCTTTAGGTAATAGGCTTTAGGCTTTAGGTAATAGGCTTTAGGTAATAGGCTTTAGGCTTTAGGTAATAGGCTTTAGGCTTTAGGCTTTAGAGTAAGGGGTTACCCACATTACCCATTCACCCATCCACTCCCAACTCCCAGTCTAGATATAATTGTTAAAAAGCTAGTTAATTATCGATCGATTCAGAGGGTATCCTAGTGAGAGATGTTACTTCTCAGCAATGACCATACTTTGCCCTAACGGACACGAAAACCCTGACACCAACCGATTTTGTCAATCGTGCGGCATTCAGATTGCTACCCCTGTCAATACTGCCATGACAGCGGGCATCATTCTGGGCAATCGCTATCGGATTACCAAAGAAATCGGACAGGGTGGTTTTGGGCGTACTTACCAGTGTGAAGACATCAATCGATTTAACGAACTGTGCGTCCTCAAAGAATTTGCGCCCCAAGTACAGGGAACGGCATTTCTTACCAAAGCGCAGGAATTATTCGAGCGCGAAGGTGGAGTGATGTATGGACTCCAACATCCCCAAATTCCCAAGTTTCGCGAAATGTTTCGCGAAAATCGCGGCGGGGTGGGACAGTTATTTTTAGTTCAAGATTATGTTGCGGGTAATAATTATCAGCAACTCCTCCGCCAAAAGCGCAAACAGGGGAAAACTTTTACCGAAGCCGAAATGACCGATTTTCTGGTGCAGATTTTGCCAGTACTGGGTTATATTCACTCGCTCGGCGTCATCCATCGTGATATTTCTCCCGATAATTTAATCCGACGCGAAAGCGATGGATTGCCAGTACTGATCGATTTTGGCGGAGTCAAGCAAGTCGCCGTCACCGTGGCAACCCAATACATGTCTGGTGCAAATAACGCCGAAAATAATAATAGCTACGTCCCTACCCGCTTGGGAAAAGTCGGCTACGCTCCTAACGAGCAAATCCAACGCGGTGTGGTTTCGCCCCATAGCGACTTATACGCGCTTGCGGCGACGACATTGGTGTTATTGACAGGCAAAGAGCCATCAGATTTGATCGATCCGCAAAACTTTACCTGGAACTGGCGCGAGCATATCAGCTTAACTCCCAAATTAGCATCCGTTCTCGATCGAATGGTTCAACTACGTCCCAACGATCGCTTTGCATCGGCACAGGATATCCTCACAGCCTTGCAATATCCAGAATTGCCAATTTCACCCGTACCACCGTTACCGCCACCTCCAAAGCCCTTACAGCCGCCAGTAAATAGCAATCCCAAAATTCCCCAGACAGTTGCCACTGGTACCAAAAAAAATCCGGTCGCCACGCCGATCCCGCCCACAGTTGTAACTGCTACTAAAGAAGAACAGTCCAACAATTCTAATGCAGGAGCGAAGAATCCATCGCTACTAGCGATCGTCGGTAAAACGTGGATGTTCATTGCAGCGGTGGTCGGTGCGATCGCTCTTGGCTGGCTGGTTGCGAGTCTTAGTGCCAAATTCCGTCCATCATTTAACTCGCCAAATCGATCGACTTCACTGCCGCATTTACCGAGCCAGCCTTCCCAGCCTAGCAAGTTCGCAAAGGCGTTGCTGGATTCAAGGATGAAGAACTAGCGGGGAGCGGGGAGCGGGGCGACGAAAATATTCCAATCCAAAATCCTCACCTATTACCCATTACCCATCCACCCATCCTACGGTGGTACCGTTCACCCATCTACTCCCCATCAACGCGTTCTAATTGCCAGAGGATTTGGTTGCCTTCACGGCGGACCCTAGAGACGATCCAATTGCGCCATGCCCATCTGTCGCCGCGACTAGTGACCGCGCTAGCATTGATATCCATCAGATCGGCTAATTCGGAACTAGCAATCAAATAGCTACTTTTAGCAATTTCATCCGCGATCCGCAAAGTATCGATCAGATGGTGCAGATGAGCGACTCTGACTTCACGCGGAATGTGTTCGGTACTGTCGGGATGAATAATCTGTTCTTCTAACATGGGGGCTGTATGCAGATCCGGTAGAGAGGGAATAGGGAGCGGCTCTGAAGGTGTCCGTGTGACTGGAGCTGGCTCCGATGTCTCGACGATCGAGCGTTGCCGCAATTTGGGTGGCTGACCGCTAGAAAAGCCCCTAGCGATCGTATCGCAGCGTTCGTTACCGACATTGCCCGAATGACCTCGGACGTGTTGCCAAGACACGGGTGCTTTAGTTTGAGATTGCACCTGGCGATCGAGTCTGTCGAGTGTTTCCCATAAGTCTTGATTGAGGACTGGTTTACCCGAGGCAGTTTTCCACCCCTTTTTTTTCCAACCTTTGACCCATTGGGTGATGCCTTTAATCAGGTATTCACTATCGGTATAGACCACGCATGGTTCGGCTCGATCGTTAGTGACAAAGAATTCCAGTGCGGAGATGGCGGCTTGCATTTCCATCCGATTGTTAGTGGTCGCGCTATCGCGTCCGCCCAACTCGTGACAGCTACCATCATCAAAGTACGCAACCGCAGCCCAGCCACCGGGGCCAGGATTTCCAGAACAAGCTCCGTCTGTATATAAGTTGGTAATTCTACTCATCTGCAATTATACCCCGTGACGATCGGGGGTGTTGGCTGTCTCAGAAAGTGGTTGTTCGATATTCCCGCTAGGGGTGTTATTCCAAGGATCTTCTGACTTATATTCTAGCTTTGGTGCTGGTGGTGGTGGCGGTGGAGCTTGATGTTCGCTCGCTCCGCTGCCCGTCGAAAATGCCGGAATTGCCATCTCTGGGGGTATAGGACTAGGCGAAGGTGTCAGCGGCGGCGTTGTCGGGATTTCTGGCGGAGTGGTAGTGGGAATCTCTGGAGACGGTGCGGGACTCGGTGCGGGTGTAAATGGCGGCTCGACCGGAATTTCGGGCGGCGGTGTCACTGGTGGTGTTGTCGGCGGAATTTCGGGATTTGGGGTCGGATTTGGCGCGGGTGTAACTGGCGGATTTTCGGGAATTTCGGGATTTGGGGTCGGATTTGGCGCGGGTGTAAATGGCGGCTCGACCGGAATTTCGGGAGTCGTTGTAGGTGGACTGGTAGAGGGGGTGGGAATCTCTGGCGGTGTGGTTGTCGGAATCTCTGGTGAGGGCGTCAGCGGCGTCTCCATGGCACTAGGTTCGGTCGCGCTCGAATTGAGATCGCCACTAACTTGCTGCACTTGTTGCTGCATTTGAGCGACAACTGCATTGATGATGACTTGGGGATCTGTCGTTTCAACCCCCAGTTGAGTCGCTAATTCAGCGACTAAACCCGGATCTTTATGCAACATTGCCGAAAACTCTTCGAGTGTGATTTCTTGAGTCTCCGAGCCAATCTGTTCTGGTTCCGGTTGCTGCGTAAACGATCGCGGTGGTTGCGAGGGCAATGGATTGTTGTCCATCAAGAACTCTAACGGCACGTCACCAAAATCGCCATCCGCCACATCGCTAAACTCCATAATGGGTAGCAAGTTCGGAAATTCTTCGGCTTGACGATCGAGCAGCCTAGCACCGTATTCTCCCGCGAGATCGCCGATCTCGCCGCAATCGAGTTGCCCTAATTGCACCATCCGTCCGGCTAGTTCATAATTAGGGACGGGGGCTTCGAGTAAATTATTACCAAACCTGTCGAGCCATTCCAACCATTCTGACTTGCGGACTCGCTGCCTAATTTTGTTAAAAAAGCCGATCGCGCGGGGCTGTTGCCAGCCATGAGCTACTCCTTCGAGCAACTGCATAAATAGATATTCCCGATCGGTATCATCTAGAGGTGGTAACTCAGCAGTAGGCGCGAATCGATCGATCGATCTACTCGCACCTCGCCCGAATAATTTGCGAAACCACCGCATGAATGACTGCCAGATTTTTTTTAACATTTACTGATTCCTTAGATGCACAATTTAGGTACATTCGATCTAGAGTATCGTAGAGGGTAGATCTCGGCAAATTACCTCAATATAAGACGCCTGACTCTGAGCCACACCTCTTTCTCTATTTATCCCGCAGATGGCATATATACCTCTACATCATAAATATAGACCACAAACTTTCGCCGATCTGGTCGGGCAAGAGGCGATCTCTACGACCTTGACTAATGCACTGCGGCTGGAGAAGATTGCCCCAGCATACCTGTTTACTGGCCCACGGGGAACAGGTAAAACTTCTAGCGCGCGCATATTAGCCAAGTCTCTTAATTGTATGGCGTCTGATGTACCTACAGCACAACCTTGTGGTAAATGTGAGACGTGTAGCGCGATCGCCGTTGGTGCTGCGCTCGATATCATCGAAATCGATGCGGCTAGTAATACAGGTGTCGATAATATCCGCGAACTGATCGAACGCGCCCAATATGCCCCCGTCCAGTGTCGTTATAAGGTTTATATTATCGATGAATGTCACATGCTTACTACAGCAGCATTCAATTCGCTGCTAAAGACTTTAGAGGAGCCGCCCGATCGCGTAGTCTTCGTGTTGGCAACTACCGATCCGCAACGAGTTTTGCCGACGATTATTTCGCGTTGTCAGCGATTTGACTATCGGCGGATTCCCGTCGAGGCGATGGTAAAACACCTTACTTATATAGCTGGTAACGAAAGCATCGAGATTGACGCTGCTAGTATCAAGCTGATCGCCCAAATCGCTCAAGGTGGTTTGCGCGATGCCGAGAGCTTGCTTGATAGGCTGAGCTTACTTAGTGGCGAGATTACACCCGATCGAGTCTACGATGCGATCGGTTCGGTACCAGAGCGGGATTTACTAGATATTTTACAGTCGATCGATCGAGCCGATCCAGAGCAGTTACTCGATCGCACGCGCCAGATCCTCGAACGCGGCAAAGAACCCCTCACCGTACTCCAAAATCTGGCAGGCTGCTACCGCGATCTGACGATCGCCAAAACCGCCCCCCAACGCGCCGATTTAGTCGCTTTAACCAGTGAAAGTTGGACGGAACTAGCGAAAATTGCCAAAACTTGGCAACTGAGTCAGATCCTCACTGGACAAAAACATCTTAAAGATAGCGAAATTCAACTCAAGCACACCACCCAGCCGCAACTCTGGCTGGAAATCGCGATCTTAGGACTACTAGAACTCAAACAGCGATCGGCTTCAACTCCGCCTAGCGTAGCCGCTATACCTGCTGGAACTATTGCCACCCCAACCGCTCCCACAGTAACGAGTCAACCAGCGCAGCAGCCGATGGCAACGCTACCAGAGCAAGGGCACAAGATTCCCCCACCAGCAGCCATTGCAGCCCCAGCAAATGCGATCGCCACTGAAGACATCACCGCTACTTGGGAACGTGTCTTACAGCAGCTTCTACCTGCGAGTAGGGACTTGTTTAAACCCTTCGGGACGTTGATCTCGATTTCCGAAGCGCAAGCGGTAGTAGCGATGAAATCTAGTACGATGCAGACGATCGCTGCTGGCAAAGTCCCCGAATTAGCTAAAGTATTTAGCAATATGTTCGGACGCTCGATCGCCGTCAAACTAGAAGTCTTAGGTAAAAGCCAGCCTCAGTCTAGTTCGCTCTCACCCACCCCATCTCCCGCAGCTCCACCGCCTGTCGAATCTCCTCCAGTTCCAGTAGTAACGACGCCACCGCCACCCGTCGAACCCCCTCCAGTTCCAGCAATAGCAGCACCGCCACCCGTCGAACCCGCTCCGGCTTCAGCAGTAACATCACCGCCACCCGTCGAATTTCGTCCGGCTCCAGCAACACCGCTACCTGTAGAGACTCCTTCAGATCGAGCAGTCCTGTCGCCACCAGACGCAGGAGAAGACATCATAGACAATGCGATGGCTGATGACTTTACTGACGATGATGAAGATTTGCCAGAATCGACGATCGATTTGCAGCCGCTAGCTCCAGCTCGCGTCGAGCTACTCGATGCGCTGTCTTTGCCATCTTCATCAGCACCAGCCGATTTATTTGCCGAATCGACAGATTTTGCAGAACCACCTGACTCGATCGATCTCGAACGCGCGGCAAATAGTTCAGCAGACGAACCTGAAGAACCTGAAATCGATCTAGAACTGGATCTGGCGACTAATAATGTCGTCAAATTATTTAATGGTGAAATTATCGATCGCGGTCGCGAACTATTCGATCGAATTGTGAATAATTAGATTCTCGGCGGAAGTCCGATCTCTGATATCTTGGAGCGGTTTAACGATACTAGTGCTTGGTGTAAAACCAGGGTACCCACAAGGGGCACCCTACAGATTCATTGTGTAGGGGTGCCCCTTGTGGGTACCCCCCAGATCTACACTAATTACTAATATCAATTATCAATTTTGAACTATTTATTCCGAATCAATTCCATTTTAACAATTAAATTCTTGACAATACTCTTGCCGCAGGCATCATTACCTTGACACTTACTTACCTTAGTTTTTCGATAAGTTAATCTGACACGTTGATTCAAATATCTAGTGCGATTGCAGATCTCAAAATCTGCACCGAGAGTATATTTTTTACCCTTAAAGTCGATCAAATCTACATAACACATCAAATCGCCATTGGTGAGGTCGATTAATTTGCCACTTGAGGGAAAAGGGTTAGGCTTGACGATCTTGCGTGCATAGCTAGGCGCAGCATGAAGACAAGTCGCGATCGAGATCGTGCCAATGAGGGTACAGGTATTCGTTGCCAACCGATTTGACATAAACTTTCAAATATACTGCAAGTATCAATCTTATCAGAGAATGCCTACGACTAAAGTCGTGGCTAGCGATGCAAAGTCCGCCTATGCGGACTAATTTCCAAGTCCGCCTATGCGGACTTTGCACCACTAGCAGCGGTTTATAACCGCTGGGATTAGATGTAGTAAATTGAGCTAAAGTTTATGTCGATCGGCTAATTTTTGAAGCGATATTTTTCTAGATAAGTAGTAAATTCATCGATCGATCTAGGGGCGGGAACTGAGGGCATTTTGTCGGCAAAGCGCGACCACATCTGCCATAAGATGGGCATTCCCAAGGCAAAATCTGGCATCGATTGGAGCTGTGTAAAAACTGTAATAGTTTCACCCTCAGCAATCAGTCGTCCCCGTTCCATTACTAATACCCAATCTGCCCACTGATAGACAAAATCTAAATCATGGGTAGCAATTAGTAACGTCGTCCCCAATTTGGCGATCGATTCTAGTTCTGTCAATAAATTGCGCGTTTGTACGGGATCGAGGTAAGCTGTAGGTTCGTCTAATAATAACAAATCTGGTTTTAATGCCATTACTCCGGCAATACTCACTCGTTTTTTTTGACCCAAACTGAGGTGCTGAAGTGGAGACATTGCCAAGTTTTTTAAATTAAAATCGCTGAGAGTTTGAGTTACTTTGGCGGCTACTTTTGCTTCCGATAAACCTTGATTGTACAGTCCATAAGAAATATCTGCGGCGACAGTTGGGGCGACGAGCTGTTGTTCCGGATCTTGAAATACTAAGCCAACGCGTTGTCGCCATCTTTTGAGTGCAGCGCGATCGAAACTCAGTGGTAAATTATCTAATGTCACCACACCTCGATCGGGTTTAACCAACCCATCGGCAATCAGAAACATCGTCGATTTACCACAGCCATTTTGACCGATTAATGCAGTCTTTTTATACTTAGGCAATCGCAAGCTCAACCCTTGTAATGTTGGAGCCGTTGCCATCGGGTAACTATAATAAATGTCCTGAAACTCCAGCAAATATTCAGACATAGCTGCGGTACAAAATTTCTCCAATAATCAGGATCGAGCAACCGACGATCGATTCTGTGGCATAACGCCATGAATATCGATCGGCGACAGGTTGCCAAAACCGAAACTCTCCATTGAAACCTCTAGCATTAATGCTGAGGATCGACTGCTGATAGCGGCTAGCCGTCCGCTGAATTAACTGCCGAACTAATAAATTTAAGCTGTTTATCCTGATCCGATGAGTGCGATAACCACCGCGCGAAACTTGAGCGGTAACAATTTTTTGGGCGGTATCTGCCAATAGAAAAATAAAGCGATAGACTAATAACGATAGCTCGATGAGAATCGGCGGACAACCAATTTTTTGGCAGAGCGTAGCTAGATCGATCGCCGGAATTGTCAAGATAATAAAAAATAGCGTGGAGGTACTCGCAAGCGATCGAATCGAAACCGCGAGTGCCTGAAACGTGCCCTGACGGCTCAGATAGAGTTGTCCGCCCCAGACACCGATTTGTCCCCAAGAATCGGCGCGGATGTCTGGCGAGATCGAGCTAGTATATTCGATCGCTAGAGCTGGTATCCCCGTAATTAGAAATGTCATTACCCCCAGCATCATCGCAGTATAAATGCGGTAGGGAATGCCAGCATGGAATACAATCCAAACGCTCATCCACCCCAGAATCGCCAGTTGGATGGGATAGTGAGTTACCAACGCCAGCAACAGCATGACGATCGCAAAACAGAGCTTTTGAGCGGGTGGCAAGTGGCGGAGACGATTTCTATAGGCAAGAGTATCGATATGAATATGCACTAATCTCGATATTCAACGGTTGTAGGCACTTCTTCTGCTTTGCGGCGTTCGGTGCGACCTTTATATAAGCCTAAAATATAACAAGTGACTCCCGATCCGATCGCGGCTTGAGTGGCAAATAAAAAGGTTTCGACTTCGCCACCAGAAGGCTTAATAATCGGCTCGAGCCAGGGTTTGTAACCGGGCTTGACTTGTTCGATCGCGGTGACATTGATACTATCTGTTGCTTTAAATTCTTTACCCTGATGTATTAGTACCGGAGCCAGCGATAAGATCGCCGCACCAGTTAATAACCAGACATTAATTGATGGTTTCTGCATCTAAATTTTTGCCCTGTTGAAATAGTCTGAGTGTTTTCAATTCCTGTTGACCGTACTCTTGCAACCAGTTCCATACTAGCAAGGTTAATAAACCTTCACTAATGGCTAAGGGGATTTGGGTAATGGCAAATACACTCACAAATTTAATAAAAGCCGCCATGAATCCACCCTGTACTGCTGGAAAAGCTAGAGCTAATTGCACCGCCGTAACTAGATAAGTACACAAATCTTCTAACATTGAGGCGCAGAAGACCGCAATTTTCTGATATCCGGTTTTGGCGATCGCATTGTAGACGACATAAGCAACCATCGGGCCGACAATAGCCATCGAAAAGGCGTTTGCACCTAATGTTGTCAGCCCCCCATGTGCGAGTAAAATTGCTTGGAATAACAAGACTAATCCACCCATCACCGACATGGCCAGCGGGCCAAATAAAATCGTCCCCAGTCCCGTCCCGGTGGGGTGAGAGCTACTACCATTAACCGAAGGAATTTTGAGTGCGGAGAGGACGAAGGTAAAGGCTCCAGCTAATGCTAGGAGGACTTTGAGTTCTGGATGAGCTTGGGTAATGCGCGTAATCGATCGCAAACCCAACACAAAGAAGGGGATCGCAGCTACCCACCAAAATATCGCCCACTGAACGGGTAAATAGCCTTCGGCAATGTGCATAGCCTGAGCTGGGGTAGGCGAACCAACTACTAAATAGCCGCTCAAGCCAACCATTGCTAGTAATGTAGCAACCTTTCGATACCGATATGCAGTCATCTTGAACCTCGCAGATGAACTTGATTTACTGTAACCAACGGGTGTTCTGACTTAAGTTAATTTGAGATCTAACACGATCTGGTTATGAAGTTATGACATCTCAAACACATTACAGTTGCGGGACAGCGTTGGATTTACACCAATCTTTCCCCGTCGATCGTCGTGGCTGATTACTACCAAGCGTAATTTTTTCGGTCAGAGCCGTTTTGCTGGCTGACTGGCTTCATCCTAGCATCGAACAGGTAAGTTCGATCGCGGCGATCGAGGGTGAGTAGCGATAGTTTGTCACTATGGGGAGCGGGGAGCGGCTCGCAGCCGGGAGGTTTCCTCCCGGATTATGCGAGACAAGACAGCGGGGGAGCGGGGGAGCGAGGAGCCAAAATAGTAACTAGATTTACGCCGTAGACTACTAGAACCAGCCCCAATTTTCTGAAGATCTAAAATTGTTTTTCGATCGAAACATTGCTGAGACTAGGTTATAGTAACATCATCAATGTTTGAGATATTTTAATATCTTAAAAAAAGTTGGCGATCGACTAATTGTAAGTAAGATCGGACTATGATAATTTAAATCATAAATTCAAGCTACTTTTATGTCATCTAAAATCTCACGGTGGGCGGGAACGATCGGCATTGGCGCGATCGTTCTCCTCGGACAATCGATTGCCAATGCTAAAAATTCGGTGGAATTGGTAAATACATCAAACCCGAGCGCAGTAGCGATATCTGTCTCTAGGGGACAGGGTTCTGGCGATTACTTTTCATCAGCATTACGCAAACAAAAGCAAGGAGACGCTCGTGGCGCATTAGCTGATTACAATCGCGCCATTAAACTCAATTCCAGAAATGCGAATGCTTACTACAATCGCGGTTTGCTCAAAGCAACGAAACTCCAAGACGACCAGGGCGCGCTAGCTGACTACAATCGCGCCATTCAACTCAAGCCCAATTATGACGCTGCCTACAACAATCGAGCCAATCTCAAAGCCGCACTCCAAGATTATCAAGGCGCACTAGCTGACTACAATCGCGCCATTCAAATCAGACCCAGAAATGCAAATGCTTACTACAATCGCGGCGTACTCAAGTACGCTAACTTAAAAGATCGCGCTGGCGGCATCTCAGATCTGCAAAAAGCCGCTAAACTATCCCAACGACAAGGCAATACCCAAGACTATCAAGCAGCCAACGACCTACTACAGCAATGGCAGCAGACTAGCGGGAATTAAGAGGGGGAGACTGGGAGAGGGGGGGACGGGGAGAAGAGGGGCAGACTGGGTAATGTAGTTTAGTTCCCCTTTCCCCTTTCCCCTTTCCCCTTTCCTTAAAGCCTAAAGCCTAAAGCCTAAAGCCTAAAGCCTAAAGCCTAAAGCCTAAAGCCTAAAGCCTAACCACCTCTATCTCGCGCCCAATTGTTGCAATTGGCGAATAATCTGAGCGTGTTGGAGATCGTCGCGATCGAATTGATACAGACCCATCTGAGCGTATTCTAGAGCCGAATAACTTTGAGAACTCCCGTGAGAACTTCCCGCAGGAGCTTGAATATCCGCGCCAGCGTCGATCAGTAGCTGGACGATTTCACCATAGCCCGCGTAGGCAGCACTGGAGATCGGGGTAAAGCCTAATTTATCCCGCAAATTCACATTTGCCCCCGCACGAATTAATAGCTCGACGATATTGGTATGCCCTGCGGCGGCAGCATTGCCGATGGCCGCACCGCGATCGAGATCCAGATTGACAGCATTAGTCGCCAACAGCGATTTGACGCGCTCGACATTACCAGCACCAGCAGCTTGAATCAATTGAATCGACTCTAAGCCAGAGGTAGAGGCTCCCGCCTGCATCAGCAGATTGAACATTTGATAATTTTCGGCGGCGGCGACAGAAGATAGCACCGTATGTCCGAGATCGTCTTGGATCTCCAGATCTGCACCCGCAGCAATCAGCGTTTCGACACAATCTGTATAACCAGAACCCGCCAGAGCCGCATAGAAAATCGCGGTTCTACCACCCGCGCCCCGTTGATTGACATCCGCACCACCCGCGATCGCTAGTTGGACGATTTGCTGGCGATTGCTAGCAAAGAAGCTACCAGCGGCAAGCATCAGCGCAGTCAGGCCCGCAGTTCCCAGACCATTATCGTCACTGAGTAGATTGGGATCGGCCCCTGCGGACAACAGGATATTGACGATCGATCGATGTCCGTGATATGCCGCAGCCATAAGTGCCGTATGCCCTTTGGCACCAATTTCATCAACTTCGATCCCGATTTCGATCGCCCGATTTACCTCGTCGATATTGCCAATTGTGGCCATTTCGATAAATTTCTCGATCGGGCGATTTTGTTCGCGGATGCGACGTTTGCGGGTGGATTGGAGCAATTGCTCGCCATCGCGATCGGCACAGAGGCGAATGGCGGTATTGACCAGGGGATATAAATATTGATAGATCTCGCGTTCTTCGCATTTAGCAGCCAAGAGAATTGGAGTTTCACCGCGACTCCAGACATTGACATTCGCCCCCGCAGTTACCAATAACTGGACGACCGCCCGATGTCCTTTACTAATGGCTGATAATAACGCCGTCCATCCATCCGCACCGACGGGGGCATTAACATCTACGCCGCGAGGCAACAGCATTTGAATCATTTCGACCTCGCCGCATTCAGCAGCCAAACCGAGTGCTGTAATAGTGGTGCTACCGCAGTGGGGATTGCAGCCAGCAGTCAGCAGACATTGGACTATTTCTAGATGTCCGCGATCGATCGCCATTCCCAGGGGCGAATAGCCTAAATTCCAGTCATAACGATCGAGATTAGCACCCGCTTCGATGGCTTGTTGGACTAAATCGAGATCGCCATCGATCGCTGCTGCCATCAATGATGTGTTGGTAGAGTTTTCTTCATAGCCGCGAGCTAAATCTTCTTCTCGTTCGTTCTGCTTGAGGCTACTCTGCCCGAAAATGTCAGTACTAGTCTGCGTATCCGGATCGTAGTCTGGCTCATCTTCACCGCCAATTACAGGAAAGAGACTAGAATCGAGATCGGAGAGTAAGTGCGGTTCGGTTTTGACAGCTAGATCCAAATTGCCGTGTAGTTCCATAGAATCTAGATCTTCGAGATCGATGGCATAAGTTTCGCCATCTTCCCAAGTTTGACTGGGCATGAATTCATGCTCATCCAAGCCAAATAGCTCCATTGGGATCGTCCCTATGCCGAGTAGATCGTCTCGATCGTCGCTGCTGGAGATATCTATATCTGCCGCAAGCGCGGAGAAGTTCTCCATCACGTAAGTTTCGGTATCGCCCCACTCGCCCATGGGAACCGAGAGCCGCTCTGAAGTTGTTAGTGATTCCGAGGTCAGCCGATCTAATTCGGGACTAAGGTCGAAAGCATAAGTTTCTCCCGATTCAAACTCAACTTCACTAGCCGGACGCTCGATCGACGTCATCGTGCTCTCGTTCTCGACAAACATATCCGGATCGGCTTGTGATATGCGCTGGTTAGCAGCTTCATTGGCTGCAAAAACCGCATCTAGATCGAAAGTATAGGTTGCTTCGGCGTCAGTGCTGATATCTTGCCAATTACTAGAGATCCGCTCCAACTCTGTTGGCG
This sequence comes from Chamaesiphon minutus PCC 6605, assembly GCF_000317145.1. GTDB lineage: Bacteria > Cyanobacteriota > Cyanobacteriia > Cyanobacteriales > Chamaesiphonaceae > Chamaesiphon > Chamaesiphon minutus. The sequence continues at coordinate 6,171,024 of NC_019697.1, forward strand.
GTGGCAGCACTTGCGCTCCCAAAGGTAACTCAGCAATGGGCATAATTTGCTCGACTTGAGTAACGTTCGCATCGATCGGTCGATCGATAAGTTCGAGCAAGTTTTCAAACGAAATTTGGCGTTCGCTAGTTGGCGGTAAGAGAGTTTCAGATTCACTGGCGATCGGCTGCTCTCGATCTGTCTGTGCGGGTGGGATTGGCTCTGGCTGTGCTTGCATTTGGGCACCAGCGGCAATGAGTAGATTGATAATTTCCAAATTACCTTGGCGACAAGCTACTGCTAGAGGCGTTTGACCGCGATCGTTAGGGGTATTGATATTCACCCCGGCATCGATTAGCAGCTTGACTCGCGGATGGTTGTTAGCAGCGATCGCGTCAAATAAACTCTGAGTTTTGGGATCTACACTCATGATTGTGGTGTCCGAATTGGCTGGGTGACAGGTAATGTGCTTGCAGCACTGCCAGTATTTTTATATTTCCCAACTTATGGACGAAAATCGCTAAGATCGGTGTTTTTATTTATCACCAATGTGGGTGGATGGGTGGATGGGTGGATAAGGCGCGAAAGGACACTTGCGTCCACTCTTGACTACCAACTACTAACAACCAACTACCAACTACCAACTATCCCCTATCCCCTTTTCCCTTTCCCCTAAAGCCTACCCTATCCCCTCCCCTTCACCTAACCCTTAAACCCCATATTGGTTGATAATAAAAAAACTTCTGTATTTCATGCGCGTGATATGTTCGGTCAAATTCCTCTCAGTCTAATCCTGATCAATGTTGGTGGTTTACTCGCACTCATCGGCTTTTTCTCATACGCGATCGACAATCCGACCTTCAATCTGATCGGGTTCTTTTATGGCGTCCCCTTGCTACTCGGGGGCTTAGCTCTTAAGTCTGCAGAACTCGAACCCGTTCCATTTACGCAATTTACTTCCGCTAATCTCGTCAAGCTGCGCGAAGAGCAAGCAACACCCACGCTCAATCAAATTCGCAAAGATGTCACCCGCTATCGCTACGGACAAGAAGCACATTTGGATCTGGCTCTAGAAAAATTGGGGCTGGCTCCTAGCGATGACGACCGTCCCGTACTCAAAGGTCTCAAAGAATCTGAAATTGACGGAGCCTACGCGCTGACGTTACAATTCTATTCGCCATTTATGACACTCGATGTGTGGGAAGAAAAACGCGAGAAAATAGCGAGATTTTTTGGCCCTGGGATCGATGCGAAGATCGAGCCAGATCTCGAAAATGAAGAAATAAATGTTAGTCTAATTGTCGATCGCGCGACCGAGCGAGTTACTTCTCCAGTCTGACGGCATACCATTGCAAGTACTGCCCAGGGCCTAGATCGAGTTCGCAGCTAGTATCTAACAAGTATTTGACGCGCTCGTCAACATTATTAATTTGTAAGACATCGATCGGCAGATCTTCGGCAAATTTAACGACAATTTCTTGGAGTTTTGCAAACATTTCTGTTGGTGTCAGTAACTGCTCTGGCAGATCTGTCTCCAGCACAACATAAGCATCGTTATTAAACATTAAAGAGTCAGACATACTATGAGGGTAGAGGGTAGAGGTTAGAAGTAGTAATTAAGTAAGAGCGTTTATTGCCTACTCTAACTTTATCTTCCTTAGAAAAGCTATCTTTAGTTTCTAGATCGGATTTGTTTCACCTTCCTACTCGCCACTACCATCTGTCTCGAAGAAAAGCGCGCCACTGAATCGGCAGTCGCACGCACCACCGCAGCCACTCTGTAGGAGTTACGCGAATCGCTACCCTCTACCCTCTCCCCTCTAATTTATGAATCCATTGCTCGCGCTTGACTACGAATTAGCGATCGCATCGCTGGGTAACGACTACTATGATGATGTAGTGGCAGCAGAATTTCCCCAACAGATTTTGCGCTTTCGGAATGATGACTTGTTAGTTAAGCTAGGACTAGATCCCAGTCAAGTTAGTGACGAGGATTTTGGAGAAGCTTTTGGTAAATTTGCCAACCCATCGCATCCATTTTTGGCGTTGCGCTATCACGGCTATCAATTTGGTGAATATAATCCGGGTTTAGGCGACGGACGTGGATTTCTGTACGGACAGGTGCGAGGTGTCGATGGCGAACTTTATGATTTTGGCACCAAGGGTTCGGGGCGAACGCCCTATTCGCGCGGTGGCGATGGGATGCTGACGCTCAAGGGTGGCGTGCGCGAGGTGTTGGCGGCGGAAGCTTTACATCAGATGGGCGTGAGGACTTCGCGCTGTTTGAGCATGGTAGAGACGGGTTTGGACTTATGGCGGGGAGACGAACCATCGCCGACGCGTTCTTCGGTAATGGTACGGTTTAGTCGATCGCATATTCGGTTTGGTACTTTCGAGCGATTGAACTATATCAAACGTCCAGATTTAATTCAAAAGTTATTAGACCATGTAATTGCATATTATTACGGTCATCTCAATCAAACTGAAAGTGCCGAACGTTATGTCCAATTTTACACTGAATTAGTTCAAAGAATTGCCGAATTAGCCGCGCAATGGATGTCGGTAGGTTTTTGTCATGCGGTGTTAAATACAGATAATATGTCGATTACTGGCGAGAGCTTCGACTATGGCCCTTTTGCATTTTTGCCTACTTATAATCCTGAATTTACTGCTGCCTATTTCGACCATTATGGCCGTTACAGCTACGGTAATCAACCTGGTATATGCAAGCTCAATTTAGAGCTATTTCAAAAGCCTTTGAGCGCAGTTATAGCCGCCACAGAAATGACAACAGCTCTAGCTAAATTTGAAGGCTATTATTTTCCGCATTACAAACAGCTCATGCTGCGAAAGCTTGGTTTTGAGAGCGAAACTACGCCAGTTCTCGATGAGTTATTAATTACTACGCTGCAACTATTAGCCGATACCCAAGTCGGCTATCATCAATTTTTCTTCGATCTGAGCCAAGCATTTAAACTCAGATGGAAACAAGATCTTAATTCGGTCTTGAATGAGACGGCATTAATGCCAGAAGTAGTTGGTAATTCTGGATATCAAAAATGGTTGCAGCTCTACCATCAAGCATTAAGCGATGTTCCCGAATCAGGGTTTGACTCGATCGAGCATCTTCTCGATCGAGTCAATCCACAAACGATCTTATTACGTCCGCAAATCGAAGCAATTTGGGAGCCGATCGCACAAGAAAATAATTGGCAGCCTTTTGATGAGTTATTATCCAAAATTCGATCGGGTAAATAATTACTATGTTGATTATGTTTATTTAACTACAGAGGCGCAGAGAAATTATAGATGGTAAATACAGCTTCGCCCGATCGCTTTTTAAAAACCGCATTAATTGTCGGTGGCGGACAGGGAATTGGATTGGGATTCGTGCGCAGGTTACTCGCAAATAACGATCTAGAACGCGTTTATGCTACTTATCGACGGTTAGAATCGGCGACAGAATTACTCGCGATTGCCGATTCGAGGTTAGAGTGTTTTCAGATGGATCTTACCGATGAGTCGCAAATAGCGGCGGTAGTTCACAAGATTCAAGCTGAGACAACTACACTTTACTACGTTATTAACTGTGTGGGTGTCTTGCACGAAGGCGAGCTACAACCAGAAAAAAGTTTGCGCCAAATCGACAGCGATCGATTATTGCGTTATTTTCAAGTTAATAGTGTCGGTGCGATGTTATTGTTCAAGCAAGTGCAGCCATTACTCAAGCATCAAAATCGATCGATCCTCGCGACAATTTCGGCAAAAGTTGGCAGTATCGGCGACAATCAGCTCGGTGGCTGGTATGGTTATCGCGCTTCTAAAGCTGCCTTAAATATGTTTATCCGCACTACTGCGATCGAGTATAAACGCACTTGTCCGCAAGCAATTTTAGTCGCGCTCCATCCCGGTACGACAGATACCCGATTATCGCTGCCGTTTCAACGTAATGTCCCACCAGAAAAATTATTTTCAGTCGATCGCACGGTGGCACAATTATTAACTGTAATTGATGGTTTAGATCCTAATGATAGTGGCGAATTCTTCTCCTGGGATGGCAGCCGATTACCGTGGTAACAATTCAATTAATTGATAATTGATAATTGGGTTGATAGTGTGAGTAGAGGGTAGAGAGTAGGTATGGGTAAAATAATTTTAGCATTTTTACTCCATCCTTCTACCCTCTACCCTCTACTCTCTAACTTCACTAATAACTCCTAACTAGCAACTTGAGTTATTTAGTCACCGAGAGTATGATATATTCCCCAGATTGCCATGGCGCGGAGATAGTGACTGGCGCGAAAAGTGCCAGCGGAGGTAATCGCTTCGGGGGTTCTAAATTGCAACCCGTTACTATATACCTGCTCGACAATTGTCTCGGCTAATTTTAATGCTTCCTCTTGCATTCCCATTTGGACTAAAAATGCGGCAATGCCGAAGTTAATTCCCGTCCATACTTCGAGGGGGTGGGTGTCTTTAGGATTCGATGGCGATCCGTCGATTTTGACGCCGTTAGCGGCTCCAAATTTACCGCCTTGGAAGTTGAGGAAACAGGATTGATAGACGGTTTGGAGGGCAGTTTTGGCGCAATCTGGGGGCACGATGTCATCTAGTTCTAAGAGCTGGGTGTAGAATTGACCGCATAATTGATCTGCCATCACTACTTCGGAGCCGCTTCCGGTATCGATGCGGTAGTAACTGCCATTCCAGAGTTGTTGTTGATAGATAGGTTTGCCGGAATCTAACCAAGCCTGATATTGAGGAATGACTTCGGCGGGTTTAGGTGTTAGTTCGCCGTGGTATTGTTGAGTGAGAATATTACCGATCGAGATTGCTGCTTCTAATGCTGCCAACCACAATCCGCCACAATAAGCACTAATGCCTTGCAGTCGCCAATCATCGAAGGTTTGATCGGGTGCGCCGGAGTTTTCGATGATGCCATCGTTATCGAGGTCGAATTGTTTGAGGTAGGCTAAAGTATCGACAATTGCCGTCCAACATTCGGCAAGAAATTCCAGATCTTTTTTGCCTGTAAATATATAGGCGCGATAAACTTGCAGGACAAAATCACTACCCAAATCTTTCCAGAGATTGCAATCTTGATAGCAGGTATAGTTAGTTTTTTCCCACGGATGTTCGTTGGGTGCGCCCAGATCGTGGGGGGTAGCATGGAGCGTTTTGCGGGGTGCCATCATCGCATCACGATCGACATTTTGGGGTCGATCTTCATAGCCAAATGCGGTTTGGACATAGTAACCGATGAGGCGTTTATTAGTATCTTCAGTATCGATCGCTCTAGCGAAGGCAATTAGAATTGACTTTTCTAATTTCGGCCAGAGTAAGAGTACGGAAAAGGAGCCATATAGACGAACATCTAAACTTTCATACCAGCGGTAATCTAAACATTCTAATACCCCAAATTGTCCGACCGGATCGCGATCGTCAGCAGCAGACCATATTGTTCCGCCATCGGTAAGTAAATATAACTCGTTAAACAAGGCCATCTTGAACCAATCTGGCAAATCGGATCGATCGAGAATTGGTTGTTGCCAGTTAATTATTTGTTCTTGCCAAGTATCGGAATGCTTCAGAGCGGTACGTACCATCGCCCAACTATTTTCACCCGATCGACCGAAGAAATCTGTATAACGGCGATAATAATTTATCCCTTTACCAAATTCCGTAACTGGAAAATCCCAAGCGAGAATAAACGGAATCTTTTTAGTTTGTCCGGGTTTGACTGTAAATCGAATTGTAATTGCTGTGGCAATTCTTTCTCTCTGTTTTGCCTCACTTTCATCATCGATATCTGGCAGCGAACCATCGGCGGCAAAACTATCCCAAATCTCGCCACCATTCCCGATCGGATTCCAGCGCGAATGATAAAATACTTCGAGACTGGGATTGGCAATACTCGCGATCGACCATTGTCCTTCACCCTCACTCGGTATGTCGGATTTGTGTGCTTTATCGAGCAAACAACCGACACGATAATTATCGACAATCCACTGATTGAAATTCCCCTCACTTTCGCCGATGCGAGGTTGGTAATCATAGACGGGACTACCATCATCGCGAATTTCTACCTTACTCGATGGACTGGTATTTGCAAACCAACCGACAGTATTTTCCCATGTCAGCATAATGCTCAAGGTAATTGGTTTGTCTGTCGGATTATGAGCAGTCCATTCAAATACCGCGATCGGATAAGAAGTCTCCTGATAATTATCCGCCCAAATCGGCGAAAACTGTTCGCAAGTTAATTGCGCCTGGAAGACATTTTCATAACTGTACCAACTGCGGGGATATAAAGCCTGATAACTACCCGTTGATTGCCCTGTAGGCGTCGTCTGAGGGTACCATTGCCAACGATTTAAACTACCATCTCCCGGTGCTTGCGTAGACATTGCATAAGCTTGACTATCGCCATTAGCCAACTGCTCGAAGACACTAAACTGACAAGCCGAGAGGTTTTTAAAAACATGTTCGCCGCCGTCGATGTGCCACAGATTGAACTCACCGCGATGGGATCTGCCGATACATCCCGCACCAAATCCCCCTAGTGGCATCCCATGAAAAGGCCCATCGTCTAGGTTACTCTCATAGCGTACTGTATAGGGTTTTTCCCAGTCTTGATGAAACTGACGTTGCCAAGTAGCAGTAGGAATCGACGGACGTGGTGAGGGTTCGAGCATATACAAGCGGCTGTTGGGAAGATGCAACTCCCCATTGTAGACTGCCTGTGTCGATCGAATCTTAAGCTTCGCTCGAATCGAATAATTGGATCAGTTTATCGATGAGTTCGGGACTATCGGTTTTAATGCCGACCTCTCGCTCGCTAGATTTAGTATCGGAAGTCAGGTAATTATGACTTCCTACCATAGCAAATTGTCGATCGCAAACTAAGAATTTTTCGTGGGTACCTAAAATTTTTAATTTCAAAAGCTGAGGATATTGAACTTGGAGTTCGTCGTACAGCCACGGAACCGCATTATAAGCCCAGTCGCTCGATTTTAATAAATTTTCTTTAGATAATTGAGAGCGATCGTTATTCACATCTTTCAAATAACCCCAACCGATCTCAACTGATACGCCTCTGTCTAAAGCAGCTTTAATCCGACTCTGAACCTCTCGATTGACAGCATGTTTTGTCAGCCAGGGACAAACTAAAATCAAACGTTCTTGCGACTGGTTTAAAGCATCTAAAAATATTTGACGACTCTCCACTCGGCCTGATACTAGCGTATATGAATAACTTTGTGGCAATACTTGTTTGATAATTTCAAACTGCTCGGAGATAGATTGCCCAATCTCTTGCTGAATCAGTTTACTAATATTTCGATCGATAACTGCATCATGAATAATTTCGGCAATCTCATATTGAGTATAGTCGTTAATCCGATTGCTCAATTTCAGATTGTAATCGTGAAGATCGCTGAGGCTGGTATCTAAATCGTTGACGCGATCGACGAGTTCGGCGGTAATAGTATTATTTGCTAATAACTGGATCTGCTGCTTGGTATCTTCGATCGATTCCTGGACATTCTGGCGATCGAGTTCTAGTTCTGTTAGCTTTAAACTATGGTCTGTTTTGGTTTGAGACAGTTCTTGAAAAATAGTCTCTACCTCTTTACCCATCTCGACCACAGCTCGATCGATGCGGTTAATTTCGACTAATTCTGGCCGACTGGCAAACTCCTGTTCTAACTCTAAGAATCGCCAGCCAATTTGTTGAATCGAATCCTCAGCAACTCGGGAATTTGCTTCTAAAGATTGAATTTTTTGTTTAATTTCTGTAATTAAAGCCTGAGTATCTTGTGTCAATTCTGAATTTGCAAGCTTACCGATTAAGTTCTCCAGCAAAGCAATATTATTAGGCTCGGCAATCGGAGAATGTGGATCGGGAGAAGCTTCTAAGAGTGTGACACGAGTCGAATCTCGATCTCGCTCGAACTCTTGCTGAAAAGTCGATAATTCTAAACTGAGTTGCTTGAGCGAATCTTTGGTAAAGTCGATTTCTTTTAAGAACGGAGATAAATTGTCATCTCGTCGCTCGAGTTCGACTAAAATAGTTTTTAACTGCTTTAGCTCCTCGCGATCTGCACTAATACCTTCAGATAATCGCTCTAAGTCTGACGCAGTAGGGGCTGGTGGCAAAGCTTGAACTGAATCGATCGCTGCTTGAGACTGCTGGGAAATTGCCTTCAGTTCGGTAGTCAGTTGTTGCTCTAAATTTGCTAACTGACTATTGACTTTTACTAATTCTTTTTGTTTGTTGATGAGACTTAGAGACAGGGACAGTGTTAAAGGCGTGGCTGCATAAGCTACTTGCTGAGTAACAATAGCGGCAACAGTTCCTAAAAATGATAATCCGATCGCAGCAGACTCTACACCATTAATCTTATTTTTAATATTCACAATATCCCAACACTTCGATACTCGATCGCAGCAATATAATGTATTCTTATTCGCTGCTGGAGATCGCTAATCGGGATGAAAAATGTAAATTATAAAGATTTTGGGATAATAATTGCCAGGAGACTGGAAGTCTCGGCTTGCGATCCAAAGTCCGCCTGTCTTGACTGAAACACATGCGGAGGAAACCTCCGCGTGATTTCAGTCGCTGTCTTGAAAAGGTGTTCCGCGTGTAGATCCAGGGTAACCTCAGATCTATGCTTGTACTAGTACGAGACGGCAGAAACGCGGGGAGCGGGAAAAGAAATGGTTGGTTAATTTCTGCCGCATAGTACTAGTTACCACCACTCCATTTTTAAACCGACAAACATTGAAGATTTCATTCGCTACTTTGGATAATATCGATCGCGAATTCGATCTCGATATGCCACGATATTATTTAATCGTTGCGCCCGCTCTTTCAATGGCGAATTGAAGGGCGAACCCAAAATATTTGCTAAGATCCCATAAGCAGAGGCATCTAGCGAAGTTGGTTTACCACCAAAGAAAAATTGCTTATCGCTCAGAAAGTCAGATAGTGCCAGCAGATCCGCAATTCCGATCGCATAAATTTCTTCACTACTATGTTTGCCCATCCCATGACATTCCAGCTTCTTACGAATATCCTTTTGCGCCAGATTGGGCACGATCGATTTAATTATCGGCGGTAAATCTTTAAAAAATACCTGCTTAGTAATTTCCCAATTCGCAGGTTCGATCCAGCGGTTGTGTACGATCGCCCAATAGAGATTTTCTTCAATTAATCGGCGCATCGCTAGCGCAATCGCCCGCTCGGATGGGGTAAGATGTGCATCTAATCGATCTCCGTAAGTCTGCTTGAGATAATCGATAATAAAATTAGAATCACCGATCGTTTTATCGCCATCGACGATATAGGGCATTTTGCCTTTGGGTGCTTTGCCCATGTCGATCCCGTAGACTGACTCAAACGGGAGTTCTACCATCCGCAAATAGGTTTCCAACTTCAGACAAAAGCTGCTGGCATTCGGTAGCCCAAACGCTGGGGCAAATTGGTAAAGCTTAATCATAATGATGATTTGAGAATTTGTTCGTGTCGCAGCGGCTGTGCCGACTCGACAATTATAGAACATAATAACTACCAAATACGATTATCTTGACTACAACATCTAAGTTGCTACCTGAGAATGCCTACGATTGTGTCTTGTCTCGCTAAACCGTCGGGAAACAAAGGCGTGCGCGAGCCGCAAATCGTGGCTAGTGATGCGAAGTCCGCCTGTCTCGAAGCTTGCGCGCCGCCTAGCGGCGGTCGCTCGTAAATCGTCGGGAAACAAAGGCGTGCGCGAATCGCTACGCGGACTAGAAAATTCAATCCGCCTACGCGGACTTTGCAACATGAGGAGTGGTTTTAATCACTTTGAGTATGGGTAGCAACTTGGGTTAAAGAGAATTCCGCACCCGCTCCAACTGTTTTCTGACAGCCCCATTAGTCAATAACTCTTGCGCCAACTTCATCCCCGCAGCCATGTCACTAGCTGCGCCGCAATGCCACAGATAAAACCCCGCATTCCAGAGCACAGAATCGAGCAGATCTGAAGGTTTACCTGCCAACACCAGCTCAAATTCCGCCATCATTTCGGGGTTAGTGAGTAGGGGTGGATTGACATTGCTCAATCCATAGTCGTAATGATGCAAGAAAATCCGCTTTAACTCTTGCCCTGGTTGATGTACGCCAATAATGACCGCGCGATCGCGTGGCAAATCCGTACTGCCTTCTAACCCTTTAACTGTGGTGATTTTGTGCGGTGTATCGCGCAGCGTCGCGGCGACTAGTGCCGTCTGTTCGGTTGGCGGATGGACGTAACCAAAGATCGAATGTGCATCGCCAGCATACGGACACCACATTAACTCTAACGTAGCGATCGGCGGACGTTTGCCAATTTGATCGCGATATTGCGTTAGTCCCGCCGCTGTGGGGAAATGAGTCGGCGTATAGATAAAGCCCAAACCCGTTGCCGCAAAGGTGTCCTGAACTCGATCGAGAGACATTTGCGTCCAATCTACTCCCCATTCCTGCCAAATATCGATCAGTGGAGTCCCATATTTAGTCGGCATCCAATCACCACCATGCAAGATCGTGGGAATGTCTACCGCCGTCAGAATCAGTGAGACTAGCGGCGCGAGTGGCATTGTGCGCGATCGACCATCATAAGGGATGCCAAAAATTACAGGCGATCGAGCATGACTGGCGACTGGTTGTAATTGCGGGCCGATCTTAGCATAAGTATCAAGCATTCCCGCCAGCTCTGCCCCCGTCGGACGAACGATCCGATGCGCGATCAAAAATGCCCCAATTTGGGCAGGGGTGGCTGTGGCTAGCAGCATCATCTCCATGGCTTCTGCGGCATCCTCACGAGTTAAATGTTTCCCGGTGTGAGGTCCACTACCAATTATTTGGACGAATTTCCGAAATCGATCGCTCATCTGTTAGGGAGTTGGGAGTTGGGAGTTGGGAGTTGGGAGCGGGGGAGAGGGGGAGAGGGGGAGACTGGGAGGAGTTAATCCTAAAGCCTAAAGCCTAAAGCCTAAAGCCTAAAGCCTAAAGCCTAAAGCCTAAAGCCTAAAGCCTAAAGCCTAAAGCCTAAAGCCTAAAGCCTATCCTCTCTACCCTCTACCAACTGTTTGCTGACTAGATCGCAGAAAAATTTAATCGGGGGAATTTCAAGCCTGTCGCTACTAGTGACGAGGATGACTTGACGGGAGAGTTCGACACCCATGTGGGGGATCGGTTCGAGCGATCGAGCTGCTAAAGTTGGATCGCTATAGATGTCTAACAGTGCCGATTTAGGCAACAGTGCGATTAATTTACCTTGTCTGACGACGCCCCGAAAAGCATCTAGAGTATTTAATTCTAACACTGCCTGAAGGGTGCTTCCCTGCTTGCTAAATTGTTCTTGTACCAGCCGTTGCATTCCATAACCATCTTTGAATACTACCTGCGGATATTTGACCAATTCTGCCCAAGGAACCTGCTGGTAGTGGCACAAAGGATGTCTTGCAGACATTAGCACCTCGATCGGCTCTTGATAGAGATTTTGGACTACCAGATCGGAGCTGGCGGTAATCATCCGATTGTCCATAACGATCGCCACATCTACCAATCCATCTTTGAGCACTTTTAAGGCGCGATCGCTACCTAGAGCCGTTACCCTAAGCTGCACCTGGGGATAACGATCGCAAAATAGTTGTAAAATTGGCGGCAGCATGTGCGCGCAGACAGAGTGAATGGCAGGCACACTGAGTTCGGGTTGTTTGCCAGTCAATAAACTCTCGATCGATTGATGCGCCAGATCCCATTCATGACAAATTTTAACGGCATGAGGTAACAGCCGTTCGCCACCAACTGTTAATTTTGCCTGATGGTGACGGTGGAATAAAGCGATACCCAGATCTTCCTCTAGAGATTGGATTTGACGACTGATCGTCGATTGGGTGCGATCGCAATCCCGCGCAGCTTGTTGAAAACTGCCAGTTTTAGTAATAGCCAGAAAGGCTTGCAACTGTTCGATCCGCATCGTTATTCCTTATGGTGCTAAACACAAACATCCAAGATTTGCTGATGCCATTCACCCGTGCTGGCAATCCGGTATCCCCACTGACTGACATCGCCTTGATTGTATATTAAAGGACTACCATCTTGCTGGGTAAACGTGCCCCCAGCTTCTGTCAAAATCAGTTCTGGTGCGGCGAGATCCCAGTCTTTTGGTGCCGAGTTACCCGATAGCGATACATATAAATCCGCTCGATGTTCGACGATCGCTGCAATCTTACAGCCGATACTACCCACTTCGAGCTGCTGTTGGCAAGGCAGCCGTGCTAATAACTCGATTAATTTTTTACTGCGATGATTGCGACTGGCAACAACGATTAAATCGGTCAATTGTTTCCCCGTAGCTACTCGCACGGGTTTCCGAACGCCATCGGCAATCTGGTAAGTACCACCGCCGACAATTGCCGCATATACTCGATCGGATTCTGGAATCGCCACGACTGCTAGCACCGGACGATGCTGATAAGTCAGCGCGACATGGATGGCATACTCGCCAGTTTTGTCGATAAAATCTCGTGTCCCATCTAAAGGATCGATAATCCACACCCAATCCTGTGGCAATTGACGATCGCCAGGTTGATAAGTCTCTTCGGTTAGATAGCCACAACTGTCGCCGCACATAGCTGTGATGCCTTCGAGTAAATGTCGATCGACTGCTTTGTCTGCTACTGTAACAGGGCCTTCGGTCTTATCCAAGACCTCCAGATCTTCCCGACTACCCCGATAATAAGATTTTAAGATCGCAGCGGCTGTCTGACTTAACTCGATCGTCCGTTCTAAGATCTCGGCTAATGTAAGGTGAGGAATTGGGGAGTTCACGCGGTTGGGGAGAGGGGGAGAGAGGGAGACGGGGAGACAGGGGACGGGGGATGGGTAGATGGGTAGATGGGTGGATGGGTAGATGGGAACCAAGTTCCAAAGCCTAATTCCTTTCCCCTTTCTGCCTAAAGCCTAAAGCCTAAAGCCTAAAGCCTAAAGCCTAAAGCCTAAAGCCTAAAGCCTAAAGCCTACCCTCTAGCCGCAACTAGATATCGCTGACAACTCCACAATAGAGCCGTACCGACAGCGATGTAAATTAAGCCGCGAATTTCAAAGCTGACTCCGGCTGCTCGTAAAATGATGCCGATACCCATCATCGCTAAAATGAGGGCGATCGTCTTACCACCAAACATCTGGATGATACTTTTGACAGGATTAGTTTCAGTCAATGCGTTTGCACGCTCGATCGTCCGTACTGCCGTTTTTTCAAGGACAAACTTACCCTTCAGCAGTCCTACCACCAAAGCCAAGCTGCCAAATCCGATGTGTTCTTTATCCACGAACCCCAAATAAGGAAAATGAAACCAGAAAATACAGCCCATAATCAGCAATCCGGTACCGACTAGAATCCAGATTGCGGCTGCAATTAGCAGGTGTTGTTGGCGATTGAGTCCTGGCGAGCGTTCGGTTTCCACTATATCGAAGTACCAAAAAAATACGGTTTCCTCTGTCCAGCTTACCGTAGATTTTCTCAAACTCGGTGCTATAGTAGTAAACGAAACCGCCAAGTCGGTTCCAAAAATTAAGTGTGAGGAAATTTTAATGAACTGGAAAACTTTACTGGTAATTGCCAGCTTATCTTTGACTACTGGTCTGACTGCGTGCAACAGCAAGACTGAGACTCCCGACGCTACCAAAACCGATACTACTGCACCAGCAGCTACTACTGCACCTGCGGCTACCGATTCTACTAAGCCTGCTGGCGAGACTGGTACTAAAGAGACAACTAAAACTACGACAACTGAAACTAAGCCTGCTGCTGGCGGCGACATGAAGTCCACTGAAGGTGGTACTAAAGAGACAACTAAAACTACTACAACTGAAACCAAAACTGCGCCTGCTGAAGGTACTAAAAAACCTTAGTTAAGGTTTAGGATGGTGATTCTCGCTCGAAGAGTTGCCTGCGCCTGAGCAAAACCATTGCCATCAATATCATCCAAATCTCTTTGAAAGTCGATGATATTGGTGGCATTTTTGGATATTTATAACTAAGAACGCGCTAGCGATTTAGTAGATCGTAGATTGGGTAGCGGCTTTGGTATTATTACTAGATACTCAATCGATCGCCAGTATTTAAGAACTTCCCAGCCTCAACAAGTGGAATTTGAGTATTGACAGCCAGTCGATAAAAATGATTGAATCTGGCGATATTAAATGCGGTTGGAAGTGTCTGTTGACGCTGATGGGTAAATATCTGTTGAAACTTAGCAGTTATCTCTCCAGTTAAAGAATTCCGCGTAGGAACGACACAACGCTGACATGGATTTATCCCTTGAAATCGGACATTTCCCAATTCAAAATCTACCACTTCTCCTGGAGCACTGAATAGTCGATCTTCCCAAAAAGCGGGAACGCCACTCAGTTCTAAATTAGTTCTAAATCTCCGTCGGACTTCTGCTAAATTTAGGTCGGGAAACCACTCACAAATCGCCTCTAAGGTAGCCGTACTAACAATTGTCGGGCCATACGCATCTGGGTCGTCTGGAAAGCCTGTAGTCGCATTTTCGATGAGGCTAACCGAGAAGCCAAAAAATTGACTCAACCAGCTACTTAAAGCGGTAAGTTCGGTATTAAGGCAAAATGAATGAGTCTGTGGATCGTCCAGCGTTTGTAGCCTAACTATCGATCGCGAGTCGGATTCTAAATCCCCACTTTTAAAGTCAAACTCAGCACGTAATTGTTGAATGTTGGCAGTCCGTTTAGCATTTACAACTTTACCACTTGCATCCACGATCGCCCAACGCCGATCGAATTCTAGCGCACCACCTGACGATATTTTAGCGCGATCGACTACCAACCCATCGAGAGATTTGACAGGATAAATAATAATCTGTGCTAACGTCGGTTGGATGTTATTTATCATAGTAAAATTTATCGACTTGCCCGATCGGTACTGCTAAATTAACGATCGATAATTATGTCGATCGAGCTGCTCTAATACATTGTTGTCGCCATAGAATCGCCAGCGTATACATCAGGGCAATTCGTCCGTGAATATCACCAAATACTGCAAAGTTCAGTTGTTGATTCTCTTGTAAAAAAGCTTTGTCAACGAGCATGGAAATTAGATCGAGCGACAAGGATGTAGGAGCGCAACTTTCTCAATCCTAACAGCTAGATCGCTCCTCGTCTTCTCTACAATGAGAACCACTCCAACCTAATAGTTTCAGCGACTGCTTCAGGCATACGATCGACAACACGTAAATTACTTAAGTAGTTTAACATCAGTCAAATAGTAGCGCAGGCAAAACCCACTACCCACGACGAATATAGTAAAGACGATCGAGAAATATTTAACAGATAACAGGGATCTAAATCCCCCACCTTTATGCAGATTGTTTTTAGGGTGGGGATTTAAACCCCGCCCTAAAAACTTCGCTATCAACGATCGACGATCGACGATCGACTAGTTAACAGATCTGGATGTTACTCAGATGCTTGCAGATGAGACATTGCTGTTACAAATCGATCGGCAACAAAGGGCAAGAGCTGTCGATTTTGACTGTTCGCAGCACCTTCTGTAAATACAATCAGTAAATACGGTTGCTTATCTACCAACTCAATGTAAGCCGCATCATGGCGAACCTGCGACGTCCAGCCCGCTTTCGACCAGATTTGACTATCGGCGGGTAAACCAGCCCCTAAAAAGCCATTTACCTGGTTCTCTTCGCCCGGTACGGGCGTAACTTGTGCCAAATTGAGATCGCGCTGGAGGAGTTGCATCATTTGACTCGATCGATCGCCGCTGACAGCAGCACCGCCGACAATACTGTGCATCAATCTGGCGATCGCATCGGTGGTGACCATATTCCGATTTTCCCGCATTTCGCCGACAAACGCCCGCTCGCGTCCGTAGGGGCCATCGCTCCACGTTTTTTGATTGACATTAATCGGGTCTAATTCTGCCCAGCCGAGGGATTGAAAATAACGGTTGATTAAGTTACGCTGCGATTTCCAGCTTTCAAATGGCCCAGCAGATAATTCTGGCCCGCTTGTCGTACCCGTAAGCGTATCGACAACCAGACTAGTGGCATCGTTGCTAGAGTCAATTATCATATCCCGTATCGCTCGATCGAGTTCGCTAGAAGCTGCTAACATGCCTTGTTCTAGCCACTCATGCACCGCGAGTAAATAAAATAATTTGACGATACTAGCAGGATAAATCCGCTCGCCACCTCGATAGTTAAATCCCCTGACTGGATATTTCCACAGTTCGTCGGCAGTAATTGCGCCGCCAGTATTAACGGGAATCGGTCGATCGTATACCAGCCAGGTAAGGGCAATCTGTTCTGGTTTTAAGTCGGGAAATTCTTGCCAAATATCTGCCAGGGCTTGTTCTGCAAGTGTCGTAAGTTGGGGATTGGATTGATAAAAGGGCATGGGGCTTAGTTGTAAGTTGCGCAAAGATCGAAGCTACTAGAATGGCTCTAAAAATGTTGAAATCCAGAGTGTCGATTCTCTTTCAGAGAGGCTGTGCCTAACGGCAGGCTATCGCCAACGCCAACGAGATGAATTGGGGAATTGTTGGTGAGATCGTCGATTAATAGAATATCTGACGATCGCACGATCTTACCGATAATTGCCGCACCGCCACCGATTTTTTCGACCAATTCTAGACCGATCTCTCTGGGCATACACAATACCAGTTCAAAATCTTCACCACCATACAAGGCCGAGTCTAAAGCTGTATCGGGAAAAATTCGAGTTAAAGATGGCGAGATTGGCAGACTCGATCGATTTAACACCGCGCCGACACCACTAGCCTGACAGATTTGGACGATCGCATCGGCCAATCCATCGCTACTATCCATCCCCCCAATCGCAAATTCTTGACTCGCGCTCGCACTGAGTCGATCGAGGATCGGCAACACATCCAGCCGAGGTAGCGGTCGTTGATGGGCGTCAATTAATGCTTGCCGCTCTGCTGTCGGCTCTGCGATCGCATTGGCATCGAGCAGCAATTGCAAACCCCCATGAGAGTCACCATGATAACCCGTCACCACGATCGCATCGTCAACTTTAGCATTAGCACGAGCGATAATCCGATCGGCACGAACCGATCCTAAAGCGGTAATGGCTACAGTAGCGACACTCGATCGCGTCAAATCTCCGCCGATAATCCCCGTTCCATATCGATCTAAACATGCCTGCATTCCCCGATACAGCCCCTCCAGCCAGACGACAGGCAATGTCGGGGGTAAACTTAACCCCACGGTAATTCCCAAGGGTGTCGCGCCCATTGCGGCAAGATCTGATAAATTAGCCGCCACCGCTCGCCAACCAACATCAAATGCCGTCGTCGTGCGATCGCTAAAATGCACGCCATCTACCAGCACATCGGTAGTCACGACTAGCTCGCAATCTGGCGGCGGATGCACGATCGCGCCATCGTCGCCGATCGTATTTGGCAGACAATAGGGTGCGATTAATTTTAATAATCCCTGTTCGCCAAGATTGCTAATTTGCATGGTAGCTGTAGGGTGGGCACTAACCACCATCTAGGTTTTAGACATTGTAGACCCGATCGTTAATTGTACCGAATTACTTATTATTTTTGCGAAGGAGCAGCGATCTCTGGACAAACCCTGCAATTTGGTGTAGGACAACAGATCGGTCTTTTATCTGCTTTGTGAGCGATCGTCTCCACGATCGTCAAACAAACTAGTGACAAAGCAATCTTAACTGTTTGTGTTGCTAGAATCCGCTCGATCGGCGTAGCCGAAATTAATTCTTTTTCAAGTATTTGACAAGGAATCCATACCGAATTCTCTGACAAGAAGCCAGTATTTTGTTTGGCTTCATATCCATTTTTCTTGTAAAATTCTACTGATTCGATCGAGGACAAAACTACTAGCTTTTTTATCCTCTGTTGGGTCGCAATCTGCTCTAACTCGCCTAATAGCATCGATCCGACGCCGTTATTCATAAAGTCTGGATCGACGAACAATCCAGAAATCTGGGGTAGACCATTAGTGACAAGTTAAGAAGCGATCGCACTTGTCAAGCGGGCTTGAGGCGATGAGTCGAAGAAAAAATTGTCTGTTCGACTCATAGAATCAGGAAAAGGTGCAATAATTAACTTAACATTAGGTTTACGAACAGTTTTAACAATACCTAAATCTTGATTCTCTGGGGCAGCAAAATAGGTGACTGGATTGGCAGCTAAACCTTTATGATGAGCTACATGAAAATGATAAAGACCTCGATAAATCATCTCTAAAGAAATGCGGTCGAATGGGAGAGATAATTCATCAGCTACAGCATCACCTAAATCGACTAGAACTGCATAAAACAGCCAAGTCCCCCACATCTGTAATTTAATTCCATTAACTGAACCAGTCCATAAATAACTCAACCCGAGCAATCGTTTAACAGTATTAAAAGCCTCTTCAATTCGCCACCGTCTTCCGTACAAATCGGCGACTACATAGGGAGGAAGATTCAATGGGTCGAGTACACTAGTTAGATAAGAATACCAGACTTTACCCACTTTAATTTCGACTAATCTTACAGTTATATATGGAGTCTTTTTGGTGCCAGACCCCATCCGCACTATTCGGTCACGGATACTATAACTATTGCTAAATACTCGCTCTATCTGTAGCGATGCACCTTTTTTTAATCGAGTAATAAAATGAATATCTCTGTTAATTAATTCTTGCCAAAATTGGAAATGATAGAAGCCTCGATCCAAGAGCAATAAAGTGCCCGATGTTACTAAATTCAGGATATCTTTCTCAAAATTAACATCTGAAGCTTTGGGATTTTCTCTAAACCAGATTTCAATCGGCAATCTCGTCACCAAATCTATGACTACTCCCATTTTTCCCGCTAGTTGTCCGATTGGCACATCAGATAAGCTATCTAATTTCTTGAATATCGCTTCCAATGTGGAGCCATCACATGCCCAAATCCGCTCAAATTTTGCTTGAGCAAATTCAATGCTTTGTGGCAAACAATCGCTGTTTTCTCTGGTGCCACTTCACTCTAAATTCTGGCAGTAATTCCTTAAACACTCTCTCAAATAACTCAGATGGAAAGGTCAGAAATCTTTGTGCAATCGCCTGTTGACTTACTTGTGTTGGCTCACACCACAAAAATCCTTCTCGCCCTAACATTCGGCTTAGTTCTCTGACTCCTGGCACATTCCGCCACAGTAGCGTCAGCACTGCTGCCATCATCAAGGGTAAATTTAACAGCCGATTTCTCAGCCCTAATTGTCGGTAGTAATGACTTTGATTGAAAATTGCTGGTGTCAATAAAGCCTCTACTTGAGCGGCGATGATCTCATCTTCCACACCTGGTTGGTGGTTCTTTTTGGCGTGGTCGCGGTTACTTCTTCGGCGGCTGGTCATCAGGCCTCTATTCCCTCAAACTCTTGACTAGAAACAGTTTGGCATCTTTTTATTACCTTTTTGACAAATCTCTGATTTTCTTAACTTGTCACGAATGGGGGTAGACAAAAAGAAATAAATCCAATTATGTGCCCAAACTCGTCTGCTGCTACTAAAGTAGTCTCAAGTGGCAGATCGATCCGCCGCCAAGCTGCTTGTCCGACAATCAAGGAATCGACTTGGTAGCGATCGTATTTCCGAAACTGAGCGGGTAAGTTTGCTAAAGATTTGGTCTGAATCTCGATAATTGTATCTAGATCTGTGGTTCTGGCTGGGCGAATACTAACTTCCATTCCTGGTGAGGGGGCTGTACCTCTTCACTGTTACAGCAGCTACTTCAAAGTGCTGTGACATCATCGGTAACCTCAAGTGACAGCCGCCGATCGTTTGTCAATCCGCTTGCAAATCGCTGGGATCGCCAAATGCTAACATTTACCCTCTGCCCTCTGCCTTCTGCCTCGATCGAACGTGACAAATAGCGGAAAAATTTAAGAAATGCTCTTGTGTCCCCGCGCTCTGGTAGACTGATAAACGACTGAAATCCCTATAAATAAAGCCCTTTAGGAGAGCGAATAGCAGTGGAAAATAGCTTAGGTTTAGAAATTATAGAAGTAGTAGAACAAGCCGCGATCGCGTCAGCGCGCTTAATGGGTAAGGGCGACAAAAATGAAGCCGACCGTGTTGCAGTCGAAGCAATGCGCGAACGCATGAACAAAATCTATATGCGCGGACGCATCGTGATCGGGGAAGGCGAACGCGACGATGCTCCCATGCTCTACATCGGTGAAGAAGTAGGTATTTGTTCTCAGCCTAATGCTGCTGAATTATGCTCGATCGACGAACTGCTCGAAATCGACATCGCTGTCGATCCTTGTGAAGGTACCAACTTGTGTGCATACGGACAACCTGGTTCGATGGCTGTACTCGCGATCTCCGAGAAAGGTGGCTTATTTGCTGCGCCCGACTTCTACATGAAGAAACTCGCCGCGCCCCCAGCCGCTAAAGGTAAAGTAGACATCAATAAATCTGCGACTGAAAACCTGAAAATCTTATCGCAATGTCTCGATCGGGCGATCGAAGAGCTAGTTGTCGTCGTCATGAAACGCGAACGTCATAACGACTTAATCGCTGAAATTCGGGCTGCTGGCGCGCGCGTTGCCTTAATTAGCGACGGTGACGTTGGTGCGGCAATCAACTGTGGTTTTGCCGGAACTGGCATTCACGCCTTAATGGGTATCGGTGCTGCGCCTGAAGGAGTTATCTCCGCAGCGGCACTCCGGTGTATGGACGCTCACTTCCAAGGACAATTGATCTACGATCCCGCAGTTGTCAAAACTGGCTTGATCGGCGAAAGCAAAGAAGCGAACATCGATCGCCTCAAGTCCATGGGCATCAACGATCCCGATAAAGTCTACACCGCTGAAGAACTCGCTTGTGGCCAAAACGTGCTGTTTGCTGGTACTGGGATTACCTCCGGTAACATCATGGATGGCGTTCGCTTCTTCAAAGGTGGCGCACGGACTCACACGCTGGTTATTTCCAGCCAGTCCAAAACCGCACGGTTCGTCGATACCATTCACATGAATGGCAAAGGCGGCACAATCGCTCTGAAATAGGCATTAGGGAATAGGGGATAGGGGATAGGGAATAGATAAAATGGATAGTGGGGAAGCGTAGATCCTACCCACCCCGCCCTTCTCTTCGAGACGCTACGCGAACGGGCACCCCTCCTTGGAGGGGAATTTTTCACTATCCCCTAATCCCTATGCCCTAATCTCTATCCCCTATTTCCTATTCCCTATCCCCTAGTGAAGAACCATAACAAAGCATTTACAAGTCGTCAGGATTAGAGCAATATAGACAGCGATTATATACAATAACTTAAGTTGGCTTACCACTGGAGCGAAACGTACCTTATCGGTCTATAGTGCGTTGTTAGCAGTGAAATATCCGTAACTTAAATAACAAAACTTTAAAAATCCTTTTTTTGAACGCGGAGTACACATGAATATTGCTGTTATCGGTTTGAGTCACAAAACCGCCCCTGTTGACATCCGAGAAAAACTCAGCGTTCCCGATACGCAGATGGAAGCGGCAATTCAAACCCTCTGCAATTATCCCCACATCAAAGAAGCGACGATCCTCAGCACTTGCAATCGCTTGGAACTTTACATCGTCACTACCACAGCCGATCGCGGCGTCCAGGATGCGATTCAGTTTCTGTCAGAATATAGTAAAATCCCCCTCAAAGATCTCCGACAGCACTTATTCATGCTGTTGCACAAAGACGCAGTAATGCACCTGATGCGTGTCGCTGGTGGGTTGGATAGTTTGGTATTGGGCGAGGGTCAAATCTTGGCACAAGTCAAACAAACCCACAAAATTGGCCAACAATATCAAGGGATGGGATCGATTCTCAATCGGTTATTTAGGCAAGCTATGACTGCTGGTAAACGCGTCCGTACCGAAACTAGTATCGGAACTGGTGCGGTATCGATCAGCTCGGCGGCGGTAGAATTGGCACACATGAAGGTTGGTAATTTTGCCAATCATCGGATCGCAATCTTGGGTGCTGGTAAGATGTCGAGACTCTTGGTACAACATCTCATTTCCAAAGGTGCGACAGATATTACCATCCTCAATCGATCGACAAAGCGTGCCGAAGAACTCAAGGTAATGTTTACCGCGATCGATCTTCAACTCCAACCGATCGGCGATATGATGAGTGCGATCTCGACTTCAACGATCGTCTTTACCAGCACGTCAGCCACAGAGCCGTTATTAAATGCGGCTAAATTAGAAGCCGTCCTCGATCCGCATCACTCATTAATGATTTTTGATATCTCCGTACCGCGCAACGTTCACAGCGATGTCAACGATTTAGTTAATATCCAATCCTTCAACGTAGACGATCTCAAAGCCGTCGTCGCTCAAAACCAAGAGCGTCGCCAGCAAATGGCTCAAGAAGCCGAAGGCATCCTCGAAGAAGAAGTCGAAAACTTTAATAGCTGGTGGCAATTACTAGAAACCGTACCCACGATCAATTGCTTGCGCGATAAAATGGAAACTATCCGGATGCAAGAACTCGAAAAAGCTCTATCCAGATTGGGTGCCGAATTTGGCGAACGCCATCAAGAAGCGATCGAAGCTCTTACCAAAGGCATCGTCAACAAAATCCTCCAAGATCCGATGGTGCAACTCCGCGCTCAAGAGGACGCCGATACCCGCCGCAAAGCCATGCGTACTCTGCAAGTCTTATTCAATCTCGATAGCGAACAGCTCGGCGCGAATACGAATGCGTAGCTGGGGAATAGGGAATAGGGGATAGGGAATAGTGAGCAAGACTGCTCGATTGTATCAACCATAGAGTTACCACTAAATAATAACTAATCCCTAGCCCCTAGCCCCTAGCCCCTATCCCCTCGCTATGGATATTTCCGAAACGATCGATCGCTCAATCGGGGCTGCTTTTAACCAGTGGTTGGTAGCACATCCATATCTAGCCTGGATCGTCGCTCATCCACTAGCTAGCGTGGGATTGTTATTACTGACAATCTTCTCTCTATGGGGGCTAATTAAGGCGATCGGGCGGGGAATCGAGCAAACATGGGTGTTTTTACTGACGACACCATTTAAGCTGCTCCAGCCGATTTTTGGCCTAATGTGGAGATCGATCCGGCGAGTATTTGGGCACACTAAAGCTAGTGTCGATCGAGTAGAATTTGAATTAGTATCCGATGCACCAGCAGAGCGAATTGCGACCATTGTCGATCGATTGCAGAGCCTCAATCAAGAACAGGAAATGCTACTACAAGAACTAGCGACGCTGACAGATTCAACCTCAGACATACTTAGAACCAATACGGTATCTGATACTCAGTACAAAGATATGTACGCCAAGTTACCGAAATTAACCTAATCTCACCATTTTTTAACAAATACTGTCTAGATGGATATGTCATAATTAATAACTAGATCGTTTGTGTAGCGTCTGCCACAGCAGGTTGGATGTCTTTGACTTTGCTTTTTTCAAACCTTTTTACCAGAACTTTAAAATTGCACGATTGTAATTCAGTGGAAAGATTAATTAACGTACACATCGAGAAGCTACCTGAAGGCTATTACCTAGCCACATCGGAAGCTTTACCTGGATTGGTCGCTCAAGCTGAGAGTTTGACAGAAACACTCGAAATCGCGCAAGATGTTGCTAAGCAAATTTTGGCAGCAATGGCAGAACGGAACCAGCTAATTGAGTCTTTTCCCGCGATCGCCGATGAATTTGACTGTCCGCTCGTATTGACAAAATAGAAGCGATGGGTAGGTTATCGGGATTCAGATATCGAGAAGTAGCCAAAGTATTGCGAGTCTACGGATTCGCACTCGATCGTCAAGCTTGTGGCAGCCACGAAATCTGGTTCAATGATGCTAGTGGCAAATATACCACCGTCCCCAATCACAATGGCGATATGCCCGAAGGTACGCTCCGCCAAATCCTCAAACAAACGGGGATTGAGGCGGATGATTTTTTGTACCATTCTCACTAGGGGATAGGGGATAGGGGATAGAGAATAGGGAATAGTAAAGCTGGTTCGATCGAATCGAGACAACGAGCGTAGACCGGAATTTGAACAAAGAGTGTCAAATCTATTTTTTACGACCGAACAGGCGATCGTCGGGCTGAGGCTATGTCACAATGTCACCAATATGTACCAAGCGATTCAACTAATTAGAATCGACGAGCGTACTCAGGATTTACTAATTTTGGTAGGTACAGAAATAGAAATAATAGTTTCCCCCAATGGTAAATGGAGATTCGATCGATGAAACCAGACTTTACTGTGATGACAAAGGCAGAGTTACGTTCTTACGTATTAACTCATCGAGAGGATACAGAGGCTTTCCAGGCTTTGGCAGATCGCATTTATGCTAATCCCAATCCTCAATGGTATCAGCCAGAAGAAACAGAAAAAATTGTCGATCTCTTATCTAGTAACGGCTCGACGAATATTTAGAATTAAACACAATCTAGAGTAGGGGTAACTCATGAATTACCCCTACCTTATATCTGTGCTATCTAGAATTATTTGTCAGATATCGTAGTGATACCGACAAGAGATAACGGTAATATACTCATCTTCGACTGCGTAAATTAACCGATTTGTATCGTCAATGCGTCGCGACCAAAACCCAGCTAAATTTTCTCGCAGAGGTTCTGGCTTACCGATGCCTTCAAAGGGTTTGCGCATCGTCGCTTCGATAAGTTTAGTGATTCTTTTGAGCGTCTTTTTATCTTGACTTTGCCAGTAGAGATAACTATCCCATGCTTCATCCGTCCAAGCCAGTCTTCTAGCCATCTAGTAAGTCTCGCTCTACCGCCGTTCCGGCTTTATATTGAGCGATCGATCGAGCTAAATGAGCGGCGTTTGCTGGAGATTTCAACAAATGAACTGTTTCCATCAAACTATTAAAAGATTCCAGAGACATCACCACAACGTCATCAGCATCGCGTCTGGTGACGATCGTATAATCTGCATCTTCAACTACTCGATCGAGTACCGCCTTGAGGCTATTTCTTGCTTCACTAAAGGATACAACTTTCATAGTTACCATAATTGTACAATCCACTGTACAATTATAGCAAGAATTTAGGGTAGGGGCAATTCATGAATTGCCCCTACCCTAAATACCATGTTCGAGATCCTACGAATTATCTGCTACTTACCAGCCGATTTGAGTTTCTTTCTCATCCGCAGTGCTGCCGTACCACCGACTAATGTACCGATAATCGTAAATGGTTCAGGGACAGATGTGGCAGCAGTAGGACTAGCAGTGCTAAATGTAAGGTTATCGAACAATTTGCTATATGCGAAAGAAGGCTCTACAGAAAAAAATGCAATGTTTTTAGTGGAAGTAATGCCAAAGAATTGACGAGTGGGAATAGTACTCAGTAATTCAAATGTTCGTGTAAATGTCCGTGTAAATGTCTCACCCGATCCATCCTCAAATGCGACACCAAAGGTGAACGGCTCGACTTGACCTAACGGAACAAGACTCATAAAATCGATGCCAGCCGCAGTTACCCCAGTGGGGAAACCCCTGAAATCTACTGTTAACCTTTGTATGGAACCGAAGCCAAGAACTGCGCCAGAACCCCAAGCATAAGGATATTGATAGGCTACATTCTCTGGAGGGGGAGCGGCTGAATCTACAACATTAACGGTGTAAGTACCATTACCCCTTACATCGGTAATGAGGGAAAGTCCTGTGGGGTTATTAAAACTGGTAAGCACAGAACCTCCTGCTGGAGCTATGCCTTCAAAGTCGATATTGGTTAGCCCAGTTGTATTGGCTTGAAATGATGCCAAATCTGTAAACTGTACTGTCGCAGATTGAGCTGAATCTGCCACATTCACCAGAGATAGCGACGTTAGAGTAGTGAGGCAAACATTAAGAACGATGCGATGCGATGCGATGCGATGCGATGCGATGCGATGCGATGCGATGCGATGGATGTTTTCACAAAATTACTTAATCGGGGTTGTAAGACAGAATTATAGATGCAGTAAAGGTAATTTGTACACCTTTGTAGTTAAGTTTTCCAAAATTCATCGATCGCGAACGAGCACAGCTAAATATCCCGTAGAATATAGACAGATCTAGTAGCGATCGAATCTCGCGATCGAATTCAGTATGACACAAGCGCAAAATCCAGATGACAGGGATCGTCAAGTAGATCGGGAGTTAAGAGCTTTAAACCGTAGAGTAGACCGATTAGAATATACTCAGGTATCGCCCCAAGAGTTCCGACAAGCCTTTGAGCGAGTTTATGATGAGATTGACGATCTTAAAGACGAAGTGAGAGAAATGAGATCGGAACTAAACGGTAAGAGCGATATCATCATGCGCCATATTACCGGACAGGGAAACTCTTAATCGAGTCTGTGGGTGAGAGATAGCCTACACCTTTTGCTCAAAAGTCGCTAAAATTGTTTGAGCTAGGTCGATCGTGAGTATTTTTGAACCATATACTGTATACTCTTTGACATAGCACTGTGAGTATTTCTCTCTCCCAACCCTCAACTCTCAACTCCCAACTCTTATGCTTGCTGGCTCGAACCAATTTGAAACCCTAGAACATGCCTTAAAACATTACTTCGGGTATGACGAGTTTCGATCGGGACAGCGCGAGATTATTACGACGGCTTTAGCCAATCGCGACTTGTTAGTCGTGATGCCGACAGGTGGCGGTAAGTCGTTATGTTTTCAGTTACCAGCGTTACTTAAAAACGGCGTAACGATCGTGGTTTCGCCGTTGATTGCGCTGATGCAAGACCAAGTGCAATTGCTAGCGAATAATGGCATTCCGGCGACTTTTTTGAATAGTAGTATTACTACCGAAGAAAAACGCGATCGAGTGGCGGCAATCCATAATGGTGAAATCAAACTTTTATATGTCGCTCCCGAACGATTGAATCAGGAGTTTATCAGTAACTTTTTGGTCGATTTGCACCAAGAAGTGGGGATTGCTGGCTTTGCGATCGATGAGGCGCATTGTGTTTCGGAATGGGGTCACGATTTTCGGCCAGATTATCGCAAATTAGCGCAATTACGGCATTATTTCCCGAAGGTGCCCTGGTTGGGATTGACGGCGACAGCGACCGATCGGGTACGCTCGGATATTATCAATCAGCTAGAACTGCGCGAGCCACACGTTCATATTGCCAGCTTCAACCGTCCGAATTTATATTATGAAGTTAGGCGCAAAACAACTGCACCTTATAAAGAATTACTCGCCCAAGTCAAGCAGTCGGAAGGATCGGGAATTATCTACTGTTTGAGTCGGAAGAAAGTAGACGAATTGACGACTAAACTCAAGCAAGATGGGATTAAAGTAGTACCCTATCATGCGGGATTAGATGGTGAGACTCGGACTAAAAATCAGAATAGTTTTATTCGCGATGATGTGAAGGTGATAGTCGCGACGGTTGCCTTTGGGATGGGTATTAATAAACCCGATGTGCGGTTTGTGATTCACTACGATTTGCCGCGCAATATTGAGGGTTATTATCAAGAATCGGGACGTGCGGGACGGGACGGCGAACCCGCTCATTGTACGTTGTATTTTGGGATGGGCGATATCAAGACGATCGAGTATTTAATCGCCCAAAAGGTCGATCCCGAAACGGGGATGGCTCTGGAAGACGAACAGCGTATTGCAACGCAACAATTGCGGCGGGTAATTAATTATGCCGAAGCGACGGAATGTCGGCGGATTATTCAGTTGGGTTACTTTGGCGAAAGCTTTCCTGGTAACTGCGACAATTGCGATAATTGTAAATATCCGCGCCCAATTTCGGACTGGACGATCGAAGCTCAAAAGCTGTTATCGTGCGTTTATAGATTTGGCGAACGCCATAATGGTAGAACTTTTGGACTGGCACATACGATCGATGTTTTGCGCGGTTCTAAAAATGATAAAGTCCTCAAGAACGGACACGATACCCTGTCCACTTATGGCATCGGTAAAGATCGGAGTGTCGATGAATGGCGGATGCTGGGCAGATCTTTACTGCATCAAGGTTTAGTCGATGAAACCAGCGATGGTTACTCCGTCTTGACGCTCAATGGGTTGAGTATGGAAATTCTCAAAAGCCAGCGCAAAGTTGAAATCGCCATCTCTCCCATCAAACCCAGCGTTGCAGCTAACGAAGTCAGCACCAATACCGCCGAAATTCAGGCTCTCTACAACCGCCTGCACAAACTTCGCAAACAATACGCCGATGCCAATAAAGTGGCACCTTATGTCATCTTTGCCGATTCGAGCTTGAGATTGATGGCTCAACAACAACCCCAAACCCTCGCCCAATTCGCCCAAATTTCCGGCGTAGGGGCACGAAAACTCGCTCAGTATGGGGAAATGTTTACAGGCGAAATTAGAGCCTTTAGAGCCGAATCTGGCTTGCCCGTGCTAACGGAATCCGATCCTACCCCACCACTACCCGTCAGCGCACCGACAAAAAGCGATGTTTCCCACACCCACTTGCAAACCCTGGATTTGTACAATCAAGGGTTGAGCCTAGCCGCGATTGCTAAAAAACGCTCCGTGCAGGAGAATACTATTTACGATCATCTCGTCAAATTGTTGGACTGCGGCTACGAAGTCGATCTCGATCGCATCGTACCATCCGATCGAGCTGCCGCGATCGCGCAAGCAATTACAGCAGTCGGCGACGAGAAACTCACCCCAATTAAGGCACATTTAGGCGATGACTATAGCTATGAAGAAATCAAACTAGTCAGAGCGAAGATTAAGCCGCGTAGTGGGGAGTAGGGAGTAGGGAGCGGCTCGCAGCCGGGAGGTTTCCTCCCGGATTATGCGAGACAAGACAGCGGGGAGAGGGGGAGAGAACATGGTAGTTCCAATCCAAAATCCAAAATCCCTACCCACTCATCTATCTACCGCACGGGAGGATTCTCCGACAAAGAGGTATTAAAAGGATTGGGGAGATCGCGAGTGCGAACTGGCTCGCCACCGCGTTGACGGATTAAATCTTGATAAATGCGGTTGACAGAGCGACTATCGTTGACAGCTTCTAGATCGGGATAGCTCAAACCAAACAATAATGTGAATTGACGATCGATCCCGGTATTGCGATAGATATCGCCAGATTGCTCGAATACAGCGCGGCTCATGGCATCGGAAATCGACTCAGCCTGTGCGGAAGATGCCAAACAGCCAGTCGCAGCCGCAGCTAAAGCGATGCAGCAGATAGTTTTTAATTGCTTCATGGTTAAACCTCTATATCACTTGTTTACTTTATTCACTCGATCGAGGACTGCATCGGGAATAATTAGATCGAGATCGTCGCTAGTCGCTAGGATAAGATCTAACTTCCAATCTCTCAATATCTAAAATTATGCAGTCACCTGTTGGCAATATTCCCTATCCGACGATCGATCTAACTATTTTGCGCCAACATCTGCTTGACTTGCTGTGTCAGTTGGCTTATAAAGAGGGCGATTTCACCCTCTCTTCCGGCCAAAAAAGTACTTATTATATCAATGGCAAACAAGTTACGCTCCACCCCGAAGGATCTGTCGCCACTGGGCGGATCTTACTCTCGATGCTACCAGATGATACCGATGCCGTGGCAGGTTTGACACTCGGAGCAGATCCGATCGTGTCTTCAGTGAGCGTAATATCTGTATATGAGGGCAAATCTATTCCCGCCTTAATTATCCGCAAAGAAGCCAAGGGACACGGGACCCAAGCCTATATCGAAGGCGCAACTCTCAAACCAGGTGCCAATGTTGTCGTCTTAGAAGATGTGGTGACTACCGGACAATCGGCGATGAAGGCGGTAGAAAGACTCAGAGCGGCAGGTTATACTGTCGATCGAGTATTAACATTAGTC
Source organism: Chamaesiphon minutus PCC 6605 (assembly GCF_000317145.1). Classification (GTDB taxonomy): domain Bacteria; phylum Cyanobacteriota; class Cyanobacteriia; order Cyanobacteriales; family Chamaesiphonaceae; genus Chamaesiphon; species Chamaesiphon minutus. Next base: position 6,200,894 of record NC_019697.1, read on the forward strand.
GATCGCGAACAAGGTGGTGCTGAGTTTTACGCCAGTCAGGGGTTAAACTTCGAGACGATATTTACTATTAAAGATTTACAAGCTAGGTATCGAGAACTGGGGCTTTAGGCTTTAGGTTTTAGGTTTTTGGCTTTAGGCTTTAGGCTTTAGGCTTTAGGCTTTAGGGTTGGAGAGAGCCAGAAAAGCCCCCCTTTAGAAGGCTACGGTGTATACACAAGTATGGTTGACTTCGTTTTTAGATCTAAATCCCCCAAACCCCCTTAAGAAGGCTACCGTGTATACACAAGTCTGATTGACTTCGTTTCTAGATCTAAATCCCCCAAACCCCCTTAAAAAGCTTGCTCAGATCCGGTCAAAGTCCCCCTTTTTAAGGGGGATTTAGCGGCTCCCGTAACTCCTTTGGAGTGGCTGCGCCAACGTCGGGTTCCCCGACGGATTAGGGAGACAAGACAGGGGGATTTCTAGGGTTTTCGCTTTTATCCAGACTTGTGTAACGGTAGCTTTAGAAGGGGGGGTTGGGGGGGAACACGGGATTTCGATCGCCACAGATAAAATTTACAGGCTCGTCTAGATGCTATTCGGACGGAATAAAAAGCAAGCAACCCCCTTACCTTTCCCACGCTGGTTGGTTTCTGTTGGCGAAGCAGGCGGGTGGACTTCTTGGTTTCCTTATCCGATTCCGTCGGGAATCGTTCATTGCAAACCGCCGCACTGGTGTTCGCAACTCGATATTCAATCGACATGGTGTCGAGACAATTTTGGGATTCATCGAGCCGCGACTGGCTGCTGGGCACTCAGTCCCAGTGGTAGATTTATGCTCGTGGGGGACGTGTGGTTGAGCAACCGTCAGGAGTTGCTAGCAACATTGCAGATTGCCTCAGATCTCCCCGATATCGAACTCCTGGCGCAACTTTGGGATAAATGGCAACTCGATACGCCCCGCCAGCTCCAAGGGATGTTTGGCTTAGTTGTCTGCGATATCGAAGCGGAGCAAATCTCGATCGTCCGCGATCCGGTGGGGGCGAGAACCGTTTATTATACTGCTGGCAAAACTTGGTGGATCGTACCTCAACTTAGCAGTCTAAATCCTTATCGATCCGATCGATTAGATCCGATCGCCTTACGCGATTATCTGACTTGTTCGTTTGTCCCTGGGGAGCGGACGATGTGGCAGGATGTACGGGAAATTCGTCCAGGAACCATCCTCAAATTGCCCGGAGAGCAAATCGTATCCTACTGGCAATTACAACAGCAGGTGGTCGATTTGGAGTCTTTAGAGTGGCATGGCGATAGATTGCGATCGCAATTAGAACTAGTCATGAGGGAATATTTACCCACACAGGAATCTGTGGGTGTGTTTCTATCAGGCGGATTGGATTCGAGTTGCATTACGGCTCTAGCTACCCAATTACACGATGCCCCCATTCATACTTATTCGATTCATTTTGGTGCCGAATGTGCCAATGAATTGGAGTTTTCGAGCCTAGTCGCCAATCATTGTCAAACCCACCATCACATCTTAGAAATTACCTTCCAAGATATGTGGGACAAATTGCCGGAAACGATGGCATATTTAGACGATCCGATCGGCGATCCGTTGACAGTTCCTAATTTATTAGTCGGACGATTAGCCAGTCAGGATGTATCGATTACCCTCAATGGTGAAGGTGGCGATCCATGTTTTGGTGGCCCCAAAAATCAACCAATGTTAATCGATAGTTTATATAATACAGGCAATAATTACGACCCTTTGCAAGCTTATCTAATCTCATTCCAAAAGTGTGCGGGAGATTTGCCGCAATTACTCAAGCCAGATATTTGGCAACAAGTTCAGCAACCGTGGATTTTTGAAGCAGACTTAAATTCAGACATGAGTTTTCTGAATCGGTTGATGGCTCTAAATATCAAATTCAAAGGTGCCGATCAGATCTTGACTAAAGTAAATAATCTCACTCAGGCGGCTGGAGTGCAAGGTCGATCGCCATTATTTGACAGGCGGATTGTCGAGCTGAGTATGACTATTCCCCCAGAATATAAACTCTCAGGCATCAGGGAAAAAGCCGTATTAAAACAAGCAGTTGCAGATTTATTACCAGCCGCAATAATCGATCGACCCAAAAGTGGCATGATGGTACCAGTCCAACTCGGTTTTCGGAAATATTGGCAACGTCAGGCTCGATCGATTTTACTAAATCGGCACGCATTAATTACACCATATATCGATCGAGATCTAATTAAAGAATGGTTGAGTTTTCGCGGCGACGTGTGGGGTAGATATGGCGTGAAATTATGGTTGTTAGTTAGTTTGGAAATGTGGCTACAGGCGAATTATAATCGGAAGTAGGGAAGCAGTATAAAATAAATCGGGAGAAAATTGCCATGACTTCGACAACACCAAATATTAGTCCGATCGAAAGCACTGAAGCAATGGCTCGCAGAATCGAGGCTGCCGCTCAAAAACAAGTTGCAGAAGATATCGCTCGTCTGAAAGCAATGGGTAAGCCAATTCACTATATAATCGGTCAAAAATTAGTGAGAGAAGAAGCTAATGGGCAAAAATTTGAGATTCAGATTGGAGTAGATGGCACCGTAGAAATTATTGGTGAGCTTATTTAAATCGTGCCAATCCTCACTATTATTGCCGGAGCCAATGGATCTGGTAAATCGACACTAACAAAGCGGATTGCTGGCGATATCTCACTCATCGATCCTGACGCAATCGCCAAAGAAATCGATCCACTCAATCCATCATCTGCTGCAATTGCGGCAGCTCGGCAAGCTCTAATCCTTTGCCAACAGTATACCCGAGCGGAGCAAAGCTTCACGATCGAAACGACACTGGCTGGTAATACCTACCTTAATCTGATGCGTGAGGTAAAACAGCGAGGATGGACAGTTGAGCTAATTTACATCGGTATCGATAATCCTAACATTAATGTTTTACGCGTTGGCGATAGAGTTACTCTAGGCGGTCATGATGTGCCGAGGTTTGATATTTTACGCCGCTATGAACGTAGCCTTAATAACCTAATTAAAGCTGCTAAAATCGTCGATAAATTGACTCTATATGATAATTCTACCAGTGCCGGACATCAATTAGTAGCAATACGCGATCGAGAGCAAACAACTCTCTATATGCAAGAATTACCTGGATGGCTCGATCGATCGAATTTAAATCTATAAATTATGGCAGAACTAATCGAATTTGAAACTGAGCGACTGCGGTTGCGCCAATGGCTTGAATCAGATCGAGATCTGTTTGCTCGACTCTGTGCCGATCCGCAAGTGATGGAATTTTATCCTAGTCTACTCGATCGAGCCGCTAGCGATGCAATGGTCGATCGAGTTCAAACATTAATACGCGATCGCGGTTGGGGCTTATGGGCGGTAGAATTAAAGGCAGATGATGAATTCATCGGATATGTCGGTTTGCACGTCCCTACGGCTAATTTACCCTGCTCTCCATGCGTAGAAATTGGGTGGAGATTGGCATCGGCATATTGGGGTAAAGGCTACGCATCAGAGGCGGCTAGAGATGTATTAAAGGTGGGATTCGATCGACTCAAGCTGCCAGAAATCGTCTCTTTTACTGCTACTCTCAATCGCCGTTCTTATACTTTAATGGAACGTCTGGGGATGATTCGCGATGCTGAAACATTCGAGCATCCTAGCGTTCCCATTGGGCATCCACTTCGAGAACATTACCTCTATCGATTATCGAGAGAGCAATGGCAATTCGATCGATAAAATAACGCATTCGGCGATTTTTTTAATCTTTTACTTGGCAGAATGAAGACAGCCTATTTAAGATACATCCTAGAAAATAAATAGATAAGATAGTATTTTTCGTCCACCCAAAAGTAAAACTAGCGACTGAGCGTAGATGCCCAAAACATAAAGCAACATGAGATTAGTATCCCAGTAGCAATAAAAAATCGATGTTTGCCAAAGGGAGTTGCATCATAGTGCAGGCGGGGACGATTAATACCCCGATAAATGAATGAGTAGTCCTGATGCGATAGTTATTAGATTGTAAAATCAGTGCAGGAATGAGGTAATCGATATCTGGTATAGATGCGATCGTAATTAGCCCAGCTAGCCACGGTAAATTATGCCGAATCGATCGATCTTAACGAATTGGCTGCAACTCGATCGTTGTCAGATATACTATCAAACCTGCCAAACTATGACCGACAAATGATGACATAATAATCTCTAACCAAAACTTTCGACAGTATAAAAACCAGGACTATTATTGATAATTATCATGTCGCCACCCTCAACTACTGCTAATTCCCGACTTTCATTTATCGCGCGTTGTAAAATCTGGATGAGCTTTTGAGGGGAGAAAGATTCTAAGTCTAGATAGCAACCAGCATCGAGCCATACTAATTCGTCGGGATTGAGACTGGCGCGAATCTCTGGAGCTAGTTGCTGAGAGGTTAGTGCGGAGGCGTCAGATTGCGGCGTCATCACATCGGTATTTACCATAATTTGGCGCGGTAGAATACCGACATCGATAATCGGAATCTCTGGATTAGGAAACCAAGCTTCTTCGCGCAGACGATGAATTAATCTCACACCAGTCGGCGAACAATTATGCAGAGCATAAACTTTGAGATCGGCATTTCGGTACAGCATCTCCATAGTGGTGGTGAAGATGCTTTGGGGATAACCATCGATCGTCAGAATCGCACAGTTATTTTCAAAGTGGAAATTATTACTAATTAATAATTGGGCAACTTCTGGAGTATCGCAGATAACTACGCGATCGAAACTATAAGCAGTAACTTCGGGATTTGGGGCAGCAGGTAAGCTAGCTAGTTGCGGTGGTGATAAAATCTTTTCTGGTGAGTTATTAATGCTATTCCATTTGGCAAGCCAAGCTTCAAAATCAGTAGACTTAACTAAAAAATCATCAAATATGTTGCTCTGTTTGCGTTTGCGATCCCAACTCAGCCAAATTGCAACTAATCCCAAACCGATCGAACCAATAATTACTACAGAGGATTTTAAGATAATCCCGATTGGTAATCCAATTAATATGAGTATAGCTGAGATTGCAGTAAGCGTTTTAATATTTTGCTGGCGACTGCGCCGATTGAGATGGCGAGAAAGTGCATTTTGAGCTACCACCCAAATTAAACCAGCAGCAACTAAGCTAAACACAATTGGTGCAACTCGTTCTAAAGGTATGCGAAAAAAACCACTCAACCAAAAACTGAAAAATATTGCCGGAAATGAGCTACAGCCGATCGATAAAATGGGATTATCTGTAAAATTACCCCGACTCAATCGCGATCGTAGTCGTTTATCTAGTAAATAATAAAGTTGTCTGGGAGTAAAGAATAGCGTGTTATTTGCTGATGTATCGGCGATTAACTTTGCGAAAAATGGATCGGTTAATCGCGTCTGCGTTGGCATTGCTGTCGGCTCGAAGGCAAAGGGATGATTGCAACTCTTGCATCTACCCATATTCGCGGTGCGATCTTTGAGGTTATTATCGGTATTGCAGTTAATACATTTCACGATCGATCCTCCTCAAAGATTTGATTGGTTAATAAAGTAAGATAATCTTCTCGCAGTCTGATGAGTCGATGCAGATTGCCCTCTAATAATACTTCTGCTGGGCGCGGACGATTGAGAAAGTGGGAAGACATCGCATAACCGTAAGCTCCGACATCCTGAATAGCAATAATATCGCCAATTTTGAGTCGCGGTAGCTGACAATTGCGCCCCAAATAATCGCGCGAATACGTAGTATTTCCGCAGACATCGGTGGTAAATAATTCGTCGCTATTTTGCCAGCTAATAATGTCTCGATAGCCACCATGTACCGATGGTACCGAGAGATTTGCCACGGTAGTATCGACACCAAGGATCTGTTTTTCTCCCTGCCATTTAGTTGAAACTACCCGCGCTAATAATACAGCACAACCCGCGATCGCCGCGCGTCCGGGTTCGATCGTTAATTGAATCTGTTTATCTAACTTGGCGAGTTTTTCAGTTAATATGTGCCCAAATTCCTGCCAATCAAAAGCTGCTTTGTCATGACGATACGGATAGCCAAATCCACCGCCGAAATCTAAATAAGCTAGATCTGGTAGCTGCATCGCGATCGTTAAAAGCGTGTCAATGGCATCTGTAAACGCCTGTGTCGCATTTGTACCCGTACCGCGATAGAAATGTAATCCTTCAATAGTTAAACCCGCTTGACGGGCGATCTCATTGGCTCGCTCGAATTCATCGGGATGCACGCCGATGCGACTTTCGCCAGTTAAAGCTGGGAAGTTCAAGCGCAATCCCAGTCGAGGTTGTGGATATACGGCAGTGTAAGGATTTACAAAAGTTTCCCGCACGGCTATCAAAGTCTCAAGTTGGCTCAGACTATCCAAATTAAGCGAGTGAATCTCCCATGCCAAAATATCCCGCAGTTCGGATCGATCGAGATTGCTGCCACTATACACGATCCGATCCGGTGTAAAACCAGCAACTAGAGCCAGATGTATATCTCCTGGCGTATTGGCATGAATGCCCCAACCTTTGTTTTTAAAAACCTGGAGAAGGGCAACATTCCCATTAGTAACGCTAGCAAACTGAAACTGGGTGTCGGGATAGGGAATCGAGTTGGTAATATGCTCGATCGTGTCACAGAGTCGATCGAGTTGGTAGACATATAACGGCGAACCATAGACAGAGACTAACTCTTGCGCTGTAGACAGCGAAAATGGCAGAAAATCGTTATGGTGATGTTGGTGTCGCTCCATGTATCGATCTGCTTGGAGTATCGATCGCAGCATAGCATTAACTTTCTGTTTTGCTGGCGCAGGTGTCTTTTCAATAAGCTTTAATCGGGTGATGAATTACCCACAAAAATCAGGGTAGGGGTAATTCATGAATTACCCCTACCCTGATTTTTGCAATCTATGTCGATATATCGATCGAACTGACGATCGAGCTATTCAATTTAATCTAGACGATTAAGAAGCAGATAGAGCTGGTTCGCCTTTACTCAGAGCTGCTTGGAGTTTTGCTTCATCTTCTTTAGATAGCGAAGTGCGTAAAACTTTGCCTTCAAATTTGCTCAAGTTTTCCAGTACGCGATCGGGTGTAGATTTGCGTACTAGTACGAAGATTGCCGAAGTTCCTGGCTCGATCGTGCTGCCGAGATCGCGCATGAAATTATCATCGATCCCGATATCGCTCAATGCACCAGAGAGTGCCCCAGCCGCCGCGCCAACCAAAGCAAAAATGGGATTGAAGAAGAGGACACTCAATAAAAGTCCCCAGTAACTACCACTGATAGCACCAGCAGCAACTAGTTCTTGTGCTTGCTTAATTTTGACTTTACCTTCTTGATTTCTGATGACAATAGCAGCATCTTCTAAGTCAACTAAGTACTCAGATTGAAGTCTTCTTAGTTCGTTCATTACCTCATCTGCTTTGAACTCGTCTTTAAACCCGACAACAATTAAGTCGCTCATTTTACGATCCTTTAGTTATTTTTTTTGTTACGAACTTTGCAATTATAAAAAACACTTAGCAGTTATCCTCTCCTCCAACAGATAGAGATTCTTACCATTTTGGATTGGGGATTGCGGATGGTGGATTAGGAAAACTTTGCTGCAATGGGAGTCCGCGAGCCGATCGATCGCCAGTGTTTGTTAAATTGGGATAACTTGCAAATACTTTCTACGCTGCCATTGCCATATTCACAGTCCTAGAGGCATTTGAGACAGGCATCAATGCAGGCTTCGAGTTGAGAATTTCGAGATTGAGTTGCAGTCATAAGATTACTCCTGAAGACATCGCTCGATATTTGAACTTCTACACTCTCTAGTTACGCCGATATGCGATCGAGAATAGATCGCTCGATCGATAGAGAAATTTAGGTGCTCAATTTAATACTCTCGAACCACCATTACCGAGCAGGGTGCATGGTGTAAAACATAGCTACTAGTGCTGCCCAATAACATTTCACTCAACCGCGATTTCTGGTGGCTGCCAATCACAATTAACTCAGCAGCGAGATCTCTGGCAGTATCACAAATTACTCGTCCAGATTCACCAAAATTTTGAAGAATTTCGGCAGGGACTTGACGATTTTGTGCCTGTTTTGCATAAAGCTGGAGGCGTTCTGTACCTTGTCTTTCGTAGTCTTGCCCCTCTGTTGGCGATTGTTGGATATTCAAGTCGTTGGCGATTGGTGAAATTCCCATCAACGAAGAATTACCTACTAATTCGAGACTGGTTGGTACTGGATGGAGAACGTGTAAGATCGCGATCTTGGCACCAAGTTTCTCCGCCAGCAGCAATCCAGTCTCGAAGATTTGATGTGCTTCTGAAGAGTCGCCAGTGGCGATTAAAATTTTTTGCAACATGAAGTTGATGATTTAGATTCGGTAAGGAACTGAAAATAGACGATCGAACGCGTTCGATTGTTTTTAAAAAGCGGTCGAACCCGATCGAGCTGCATCGTAACAAAATTTTGATTTATTTAAACGGCCTTGGCGTCGTCCCACTCTATTGTTAATCGATCGGGTTTACAGCGTTTAATCTGAGTCTGGATTCCTTGGGCAGACTCATTCTCTAAATCTTGTATGTATCCCATAATCGCTCGATTTGCTGCTTCAGCATCTGCAAATGGGCCAAAATAGTAAGTACATCTAGGCCGATTTGTCACTACTTCCACCCACCAAGCCTGACCAAAAAAATCTAAAACATTCGTCCAAATTTCCGAAATTCGATCGAGGATATCATTGCTTGAGATTCGAGTTTTCATTAATATTATTAATAGATTGGTGTCTGTTGTTACGATCGATGCGTCATCGTAGTTCTTACTCATCCGATCGTAACTGTTGTTATCAGTCGATACATCACTCGATCGATGTAATTTTAACGTTCCATTTGACATATATTCTTCGTTAGATAGAAGGCAGAGGGTAGGCTTTAGGGAAAAGGGGAAATAAACTACATTACCCATCCATTCCTAATGCCCTCCAGCAGCACCAGCACCTGGTTTAACTTTTTTGATAAATAAAATTGCCACTCCACTCAATAGCAAAGCAAACCCAATAAAGTAAAAACAATCGTTAAAAGCTAAGACAAAAGACTCGCGGCGCAGGATAGTATCGATCGATTTAAGGGCGCGAGCTTGGGCTGTGAGCAAATCGGCACCTCTGCTGACAAATAATTGAGTCAACTCATCGATGCGCTGCTGAGTGGCAGGATTGTATAGAGACACGCCTTCACCCAAGCGATTGGAATGAAACTGTTCGCGTTGTGTCAACAAAGTCCCCAGAGCAGCAATCCCAAACGAACCGCCCAAATTTCGCATCATATTAAACAAACCACTCGCCGAACCCGCTTGCTCCTTGGGCAGTCCAGCGGTAGCCACACCAGATAGCGGTACCATAATTAGTGGTTGTCCCAACGCGCGAACTAGTTGCGACCAGCGCAGTTGCTCGATCCCAGTCAGATTGGTCAGGTCGGAATTCATAAAACAACTGACTGAAAATAAACTAATCCCCACAGCAATCACCAATCGGGTGTCGACGATTTGAATGAGTTTAGGAACTAATGGAATTATAAATAGTTGCGGTATCCCCGCCCACATTAATACCTCACCAATTTGGAGAGCGTTATATTGTTGAATCTGCGCTAGATACAACGGCAAAATGTAAATAGAACCATACAGCCCCACTCCCAAACAGACATTAATAATACTTGCCAATCCAAAATTGCGATTGAGTACCAGTCGTAAGTTAATAAATGGTTGCTTGCGAGTCAGTTCGATCCAGAAAAATATCGATAAGAAAACGACCGCAGTTATGCCCAGGTTGAGAATAAATCCCGAACTAAACCAATCTTTACGAGCACCTTCTTCTAAAACTACTTGCAAAGATGCCAACCCGATCGCCATAGACAGAATGCCCCACCAATCGCCTTGTTTGAGCAATTCTGGTTGCGGTGGTTGTTGCTTAATGCCGTACCAAACACCCGCCAGTAATAATAAACCGGGAATAACATTGAGATAGAAAATATAATGCCAACTTAAGTTATTTGTCAGCCACCCACCCAAAGTTGGCCCGATCGAAGGTGCAAATGTTGCAGTCAGACCAAACAAAGCTAGCCCTACAGGCTGTTTGGCGGGCGGTAGACTCACTAACATGTTGGTAAATGCCATCGGAATCAAAATCCCTCCCGTTGCCCCCTGCAAGGCGCGAAAGGCAATCATCGATGACAGATCCCAAGCCGAAGCACAGCATACTGAAAAGAAGATAAACAGTGCCGCATTGACTAAAATATAGCGGCGGATCGAGAATACCTGGGACAACCACCCAGTCAAGGGAATCACCACGATCTCCGCCACCAAATAAGCAGTAGAAATCCACGAACCCTCCTCCAATGTCGCCCCCAGAGCTGCCTGAATATCCTGGAGTGAGGAGTTGGTAATTTGAATATCCAACACCGCCATAAATGCGCCGAGCATACTCGCAGCGACCCCAATCCAAGTTCGCAACGGCACTCGATCGGGTTGAATGCTAGGATGTTGACGTCGATCGTCGATCGCCCTCGAATTTGCCATAACTTTTACTCCAGAAATTGTCTGAAAACTAGATATAGAGGTGCAAACAACCTTCCTTGGTGCTGTCTAAGTTTGGTAGAGTTACTGCGGAAATCTACCCACCCCGCCCTACGGGCACCCCTCCCAGGAGGGGATTTTCCATCCCAGCCCTCCGATGTAAAGCTCCCTCGATCGGGCTATCTATTACTTACAGATCGATGACTGGGCACTAATGCGTAGCGCGCTACGCTACGCACAAATAAACCCTTCGGAGGGGGTTTGGGGGAAGCGGCGCATCGAACGGCAGGGAACCTCCCGTTTGTGTGCGACAAGACAGCGGGCGTCCCCCAACGGGGGGCTGGGAGGATGTCTCCCCCAGATCCGGGTTCTATAGCACCAGCAACTTACAACTAAGCACTAGTCCAAACAATCCGTGGGTAACTTAAGAAGGGGGGATTAGAGAGTAACTTAACCTCAAACGTAGCCACCCTAACAACTAGTCGATGATACCTTTGCGATGGTAAATTTCGCGGACTATTTTTCCTAATGCTGGTAATTGTCGGCTGAAGTAAAACGATCCTAACAAACAAGCACTGCCAGCAATAATTAATGTCGGCGTAACACCAATGCGATCGGCCAAAGTACCACCCAAAAGATTGCCAAATGGCACCACTCCCAGAAAAGACATCGTATAAATACTCATCACGCGTCCGCGCTTATCATCATCGATAATTGTCTGTAAAACGGTATTACCAGACGCAATTTGTAAAATCGTCCCCAAACCAATAAAGAACATTGCCAGCAAGGATAGCGGCAAATAACGGGAGATTGAAAAGACAATCAAACCCATTCCCAATAATGCTGGCCCCAACACAATTAATTTACCCAAGCCCACTACCGTTTTGCGCGTAACTAAATAAATCCCACCCGATATCGCACCTACTCCCGAAGCTGCCATCAAAAAGCCTAAAGTTTGGGCATCGCCTTTGAGAATTTTATCGGCAAAAACTGGGACGAGTACGGTATATTGCATCCCCAAAAAACTGACGATCGCCGAGAGCAGTAAAATAGCTCTAATTGGCGGACAGCCAAAGGCATAAGTAAATCCATCTTTAATTCTTTCCAACGGGCTGCCAGTAATTACTGGCATTTTCTTGGGTTTGAATCGCATCGCTAATAAAGCGGTAATTACGGCAATATAACTAACGCCATCGATTAAAAAACAATAAGCTTCTCCCACTCTAGCAATCAACAATCCCCCGATTGCAGGGCCGACCAAGCGCGCGCCATTAAACATTGTCGAATTAATCGCGATCGCATTGGCCAAATCTTCCGGTCGATCGACTAATTCGGTAACAATTGCTTGTCTGGCTGGTGCATCTATCGCATTAATCATACCTTGAAATAAGCTCAAAACCAGCAAATGCCAGATTTGAACCACGCCAGTTAAAGCCAGCGCAGCCAATGTTAATGATTGTACCATCGCCAAAATTTGGGTAACGATTAAGATCCGTTGGCGCGGGAATCGATCGACCAATACGCCCCCAAAAGGTGTTAGCAAAAAGTTAGGAATTTGGCTGGTAAATCCCACTATGCCCAGCATTAAAGCCGAGCTAGTGAGATGATAAACCAGCCACACTGTCGCGATTTGCGTCATCCAGGTACCAATGAGTGAGATCCCCTGTCCGGCAAAAAACAACTGATAATTTCGCGATCTCAGAGCTGGTGGTAGATATTTGGAGTCGATTGCTTGCATGTCATATTAGCGGCTTAGTGGTCTTGGGCGGGGCATTGGGAGCGGGGAGCAAAGTGAGGACTACCTGGGTTTTCGATCGCCAAAGAAGGGTTTGTGAAGCGGATTTAGGATGAAAGACAATCTTCCAACTCATGCTGCCTACTACTAGTACAAAACGGCGTAAACGAAGCTACCAATAATAATTGCCCCATTTGCCCCGCTCCCCACCGAACTAGTAACTAGATTTAAGCCGTAGACTACTAGTTGGTTTCTACCGTAACTTCAGCAGACATCCCTGGAGCTAGCCGCGTTTGATAGCCTTTCATACTATTGGGATCGAGTCTGATTTTGACTGGAATCCGTTGGACTACTTTGGTAAAATTACCAGTTGCATTATCAGGTGGTAAGAGTGAAAATTGCGCGCCAGAAGCAGGCGAAACGCTATCTATATAGCCTTTAAATAAATGGCTGGGGAAAGCATCTAACTTAACTTCCACCGCTTGTTTCGGCTTCATCTTATTGAGTTGAGTTTCTTTGAAATTTGCTACTACCCAATAATCATTGTCCACAACTGCCATTAGTGGCGAGCCAGCTTGAATCCGGTTGCCGACTTCTACATTTTTGCGACCGATGCGTCCGTTGCTGACAGCCGTAATATTTACGTAAGATAGCTGCAATTGAGCATCTTTGAGGGCGGCTTGAGATTGGGCAATGGCCGATTGTGCCGCTGCATACTGGCTGCGGCTGACGGTGGTTTGTTGACCGCTGGCTGTGGCTTGTTGCAAGCCACCTCTAGAAGCTGCAAGTTTTGCTCTGGCACTAGTAATCCCTTCTTGGGCTTGTGCCAGTTTAGATTGAGCTTGTGCTACCCCAACTTTGGCGGCGGCTAATCGGGCTTGGGCTTGTTGCACGCCTTGGAGTGCGGAGCTTTTTTGACCCTGGGCGACTGCATAGGCGGCTCTGGCTGTATCCAATTGCTGACCGGAAATCGCCCCCGATTTGAACAAGCTATTATAGCGATTGAAGTCAGCTTGAGCTTTTTGGAGATTGGCGTCGGCTTGCGCTACCTGCGATTGTGCCAGTGGAATACCAGCTTCTGCTTCTTGAACGGCGGCTTGCGCTGCGGGAATACCAGCGCGTGCTTCCGCCACGACGGCTTGTGCTGTCGAAATTCCCGCTTGAGCGGTGCTAACATCACCCTGCGCCTGACTGGTTTTACCTGTAGTCGTTTGGGACGCGAGCGCGATATTCGCTCGAGCGGCATTTGCCTGACGTTTTGCCGATTCTAGTGCGGCTTGGGCTTGCTGCACCTTATTTTCGTAGTCTTTAGGATCGAGCTTGATTAATAATTGTCCGGGTTTGACTTGCTGGTTGTCATTTACCATCACCTCTGTCACCGTGCCTGCAATTTTGCTGCTGATTTGGTGAATATGTCCGTAAACAGCGGCATTATCTGTCGTCTCGTGGGTGGAGATAAATTCCCAGTATCGATAACCAAATATCCCCGCAACTGTCGCACCGATGCCCAATCCTGCCAAAATCAGCGCGAGCCGCTGATTGCGCTTGCTCGCTGGTTTTTCGCTTTGTGGCACTACAAAGGGAGTCTCTGTCTCGACTTTGGCTGGTGGCACTATTGTATTTAGCAGATTTGTATCTAAATTGTGACTGTCAAGGTTATGACCATTTTGTTCGCTGGCTGTCGTTGTGCTTTGCATAAAGATCGCCTAGTTAAATTAATTGAGAATTGAGAATTGGGTTCTTAAGTTATTAAGTGGCAGACCCAGTAGTGTGACGACCAGACTAAAACTGTGGGGAAAGCGATCGTCAAAGTATTACTAGCTGTTACTTTCATGTCTTAAATGCCCACATTTTTAGTCTGTTCGCGCCAGTAGGGTGGGGAGTTCCCACCAAGTAGGTTTCAGGTACGATCTGTTTGATAAATATTGGCGATCGCCTACTTGGAGCGATTATTTAGGATGCGTAGTATTAATCTTAAAAAATTATATCGATACGCATTATTCTCCCAGTTTGAAGTCGATAAGGCTTCCCTCAATCGGATGAACATCGCCACGCGATCGAGGTATCTTAAGATAGATTGGCGATGGCACGATCGAGCGAGCGAGAAAACTGTTCGCGATCGCGCTGCGAAACACCTTCCCACGTCTGTGCGTGCAAGTCAGCGGTGATTTGTGGGAGTACTTGCTCTAGCTCCATTCCCACATCCGTCAACCAAATCCTACAGATCCGCCGATCGAGCGGATCGCGTTCTCTCCGCACGAAACCCCGTTCTTCCATCCGATCTAATACGCCAGTCAAGGTACCGCCAACTTGTTGCAATTTTTCGCCAATCGCCGAAGTTGGTAAGCCATCTTCTTGCCACAAACAACACAGCACCAACCAGTGAAACGGCGTCAATCCAAACGGTTCCAATCGATCGCTAAACTGACGATACAGCAACTGCGATAGTAATTTGATCCGGTACCCAGTGCTATATGGTGCCCGAAATTCTTGCCCAGATGTAGACGATACCGACTCGATCGATTTAGGTTTCATAGGGCTAATTACTTAGCGTGCGTACTATTATGTTTGCATAAATTAGGAATGATGTCAAGCTCGGACGGCGATCGGTATGATGTACGAATACATACACATTAAGCGAGCGATCGCACTTACCTAAATTGGAAATATTAGTGAAAATTATTTAGCAGTTTGAGTATTATGAAAATTCTTATCTAGTTTTTGTAAAGCACGTACTAAATTAGACATGCGCATTAATTAAAGATAGACATTAGACCTATCAAAGGATTGAGAATTAAGAGTCGATTATCTATACTAAATTGACATGCCTTCGAGTTTGTCCCCAACCGAATATATTATCGTTGCGATTGTTAAAAACATCGAGATCGACAACAAACAACGCTTGACATTTACATGATAAGAGTATAATTTTAGAGTGCCGATCGTAGAGTAAATACCCGGTCGGTAATTTTCACAAAACCACCCCGTTTTCTCTTCTCAGGTAGATTACTAAAAAAATGAAAAATATCTTGTCGATCGGCAGCATCGCTGTAACTTCGCTTGCGCTGAATTTGATTCCAGTTGGGCAGGCACAAGCAGTAACTCTCCAAAATGGCGGCTTTATTCCCAGCGGAATCTCGCAATCAGCTTATTTAGGTAATACTCCTACTAATGGTCGGACAGTTGTCACTATTCCTGGTTGGACTTTTGCCCCCGCTCCGCCAAACAGTGGTAATAATGGTTATAACTTTATCGTGCCAGATGGTACTGCGTTTAAGACCAACATGGCCGCACTGGGCAACGCCCCCTATGGTGGCTTGAGTCTTTATGGTGGGAGCAGCCAGACCGTCAACAGTGTCGATGGTTCTGGATGGTTTATCGCCGCAGATGGGGCTTTCGAGGAAGGTTCTATCAGTCAGCAGTTGAACGATTTGACGCCAGGTAATCGCTACGACGTAAATTTTTGGCAAGCAGCCGGACAGCAATCTGGTTTTGAGGGAGATACCACAGATCGCTGGCGGGTAAGTTTGGATGGAGTCAGTCAGCTATCAGCTTTAATCGAATTGCCTAGTAAAGCGAATGTTACTCCTTGGCAGCGACAAACATTGACATTCACAGCAACTAGTTCGAGTCAAGTACTGAGTTTCTTGGCTGTAGGCACTCCAACTGGATTGCCGCCCTTTTCATTATTGTCTGGCGTCTCAGTTACTGCTGCCGTCCCCGAACCTTTGACCATTGTCGGCACTCTAGTTGGTTTGGGTTTTGGTGCTGGTCTAAGATCGAAGCTAACTAAGAAGAAGTTAGCAGAAAATGAGTAATCGCGACTAGTGATTTTCTAATGCGATCGCTCGCTAGAGTCGATACATACTTAGGTTATTACTCGATCGACTGAAGTGAGAATTTATAGCTCATAGGTACCGATCGAGCGGGCTTGTTCGATGATATGGGGCGCGATCCGATCGAGTAACCGTTCGCGATCGAGTCCGGGTGCTAAATCGAGAGCTGTATCCAAAGTATACAGCCAGAAATAGTAATGATGCAACCCATGCCCTGGTGGTGGTGCGGGGCCAGTATAACCGATACTCTCTATACTATTGATGCCTTCGGTAAATCGGCTACCACCACCTTCGCCGATCGCGTTAACATCTGGTGGGATGCCATATACCAGCCAATGGGTGAAGCCTCTAGCTAGAGGTGCATCTGGGTCGTAACAAATCAGCACTAATTGCTGAGTATTAGTCGGGACGCCCGTCCAAGCAATTGGTGGCGAAATATTTTCACCTTTAGATGTATATCGATCGGGTATTCTAGTTAGCGGTTCAAAAGCAGGACTACTAATTCGGAGGTCTTTGATGTTTAATTTCATGGTGGATCGTGGGTAGTGGCTAGTCAATCGTGGATAGTGAATAGTCGATAAGCCGCAATCCACAATCCAAAATTCACAATCAGATCGTCGCTATTTTGTTTCGGGCATGGCGAACCACAGCCAGAGCGCGCCGATAGCAGCGATCGCGGAGAGGGTAAAGAAGGCGATCGAAAATCCGGCGGTGCTAGCCAACCACCCGACAGCTAAGTTACTCAAAGCTGCACCCAGTCCGATCGTCGTATAGATGCCGCCTTGGGCGAGATTGAAGCGTCCCGTACCCTGAGTGAGATCGGCGACCACTATCACGATCGTGACGGCAAAGATCCCCGAACTTAGACCATCGAGGGTTTGCACCCAGACGACAAACCAGGGGTCGGTATTAAGAGCATACAGAAAAGCCCGTAGCGTCGTGGCGGCAAAAGCCAGTAATAACAAGGGCTTGCGACCCCAGATATCAGCAGCCTTACCAGCCCAAGCCGCCACTGGAATCGTGGTGAATTGGGCGACAGCAATGCTAGCAGAGATAAACCCAGACGGCGTAGCAGCTTGTTGTCCGCCCGTGAGTTTTTGACTCAGCAGGGGCAGCAGAGCCGCATTAGCCATATAAAATAAGAACACCGCCAAACTGAATACCTGTAACGGGCAATCGTGCAGTAAATCTTTGCCAGTAGTCTGTGAGTGACCGGAACGAGCCGTCGTATGATTAATATCGCGATCGCGAATCTGAAACACCAGCACGATCGTCGCGATACACAGCAATATCAATAGATAAAAGATCCATGCCAGTCCGGTAATTTGCGCCAGAATGCCAGCGACTACCGCAGTGACCGCATTTCCCGATCGATTGAAGGCTTCATTGCGCCCCACCCGTTGGTTCAATCCCTTTTGGCCGACTAATCCCAGCGAGATTGCCTCAATTGCGGGAATCACCGTCACCGCAGCCACGCCGATGCCCACTTGCGCCGCTAGCACCGCCGGAAACGCGCTGAAATTAATTATTAGCAAGTAGCTAATGGCAATTACCGCACTGGCGATCGCAATTAGTAACCGCTTATGCTTGGTGGCATCGACGACCGCCCCAATCGGCGTTTGGGCGAGGATGCCAGCCAGATTGCCGATCGCCAGCGCGATGCCAACTTGCGCTGGATCGAGCTGTCGTTCGGCGGTGAGGAAAATTGCCAGGTAAGGTTCAAAGACATCCCGCACGTCACCCAGGGTCAGATTGAGGCGATCGAGTGCTTGCAAGCTGCGTCGAGGTGATGGTGCGGAAGTTTTGGTCGGCACAGACGGGTGGGTGAATGGGTCTAATTAGCGTGGGTTAGGAGTAGTTTGTGCTGGATCGGCTGTTTGGGTGGGACTAGTGGTGCGGGTGTCGCTGTCTGTTTTGGTCGGATTATTGGGCGTGGTATTAGTCGATCGCGTTGGTGTAGTCGAGCGGTTAGGATTGATAGTCTGAGTGGGGCTATTCGAGCGGGTGCGACTGTTGGTTTTGGTGGGATTATTTCTTCTGGTAGGTTTAGTCGATCGCGTCGGATTAGTGGTTGGCGTTGGACTCGCAGTTTGGGTGGGGCTAGTAGTGCGGGTATCGCTATCCGTTTTGGTCGGATTATTTGGTGTTGTATTAGTCGAGCGCGTAGGCGTGACGGGCGTCTGCGGGCTGCTACTGGGTTTGGTCGGACTATTGGGTGTCGTTGGGCTAATCGGCGGCAACTGACTATCGGGTGTTGACGGGCTATTTTGAGCCGTAGCGGGCAAGACCGCCCCTAGATTTACCATTCCCAAAATGCAGGCGGTAGCTAAGAAAAGTTGACGAGAAAGAATGGATTTCATG
This sequence comes from Chamaesiphon minutus PCC 6605, assembly GCF_000317145.1. Taxonomy (GTDB): domain Bacteria; phylum Cyanobacteriota; class Cyanobacteriia; order Cyanobacteriales; family Chamaesiphonaceae; genus Chamaesiphon; species Chamaesiphon minutus. The sequence continues at coordinate 6,219,411 of NC_019697.1, forward strand.
CTCAATAAATAGTTAAGTTTGAATGCGTCAAGACGATCGCGATCGTCAAGAACGCGATCGCCGATGGAAGTAACAGCGGGATTAAATAATCGCGCTAAAATTAGTTGTTACCTCGGATATTTCCGGCGATATGCCTGGTGGCATTCGATCCAATTGGCTTTGGCCGATTGGTATTTGTTGCGAGGTTTGTCTGGGTAAGCTGATGCTAACCACTTTATTTTTGTAGTGTTCGAGAGTCCAAAAAAGAACTCTTTTGGCTATCTATATTCAGGATATTCATGTTGAGAATCGATGATATCGGTCTAAAGATAGAAATTGAATTTGTAGAGGTTTAACTCAGCTACAATTAGTTATTACCAGCCGGATCGGCAGCATTAATTAGTTCGGCTTTTTGCTGCTGTGGGGGTCGCTCGATAATTTGTGCTGCACTGGGACGACGGTCTCGTTGGGGAAGGTTGAGTGTAATAAAACCGCCCGTGGCGATCGAATCATACAAAGCGCGAATAATTCGCACGTCCATCAAACCTTCGGCTCCCGATGGCTCTGGTTCGCGATCGTGGATAATGCAATCGGAAAAATAGACAAATTCAGCCGCTACCTGATCGCTAGATCCAAAAGTGTGAGTTTCGGTATCGGCTTCGATGGTAATCTTATGCTCGATTTCACCGCAGGAGGCATAGGCTGGCTTAACGTACAAGTCGCCAATCGTCCCGATGACTTGATAGGTAGATACCTTTGCCGCACCAAAACTACAGACAAAAGTTGCCAGCCGATCGCCAGGAAAGCGCATAATTGCACTAGTCATTTCCGGTACTTCGGCAAAGCGTTCTTCGCCATTATTGGCACTAGTGGCAAAAACTTCGATCGGCTCGGATTGAAATAGGTATCGTGAGGCATTGATGCAATAGATCCCGATATCTTCAATCGTCCCGCCACCCAGTGTGGCGGAGAGTCGGCTATTGCCGCCTTCGGTTTGTTGACAAAATACCGAGTTAAAAATCCGAGGTTCGCCAATTTTACCCGATCGAATTACTTCGATCGCGTGCATATTAGCTGGCTCGAAATGCAGGCGGTAAGCAATCATTAATTTGACATTATTGTCTTGAGCCGCTGCGATCGCCCGTTCGCACTCTTCCACACTCACAGCCATCGGCTTCTCGCACAGTATGTGGATGCCCGCTTGAGCCGCTCTGACGATATAATCGCAATGTAGATGATTGGGCAAAGCAATGTAGACAGCATCAATGTTGCCACTAGCTAGCAACCGATCGTACTCATCGTAACTATATGTATGTTCGATCCCATATTTTTTGGCAATTTCGCTTCGCTTAGTCGGATCGTCAGAAACGATCGCTACTAGCTCGGAGTTTTCGGCGTGCTCGAAAGCGGGTAATGCTGCCGCCTGTGCGTACCAGCCTAGACCTACCACAGCATAGCGGATCTTTGGCTGGGAAGTTGAAGCAGATGGGTTCGATCGAACTGAAGCATTTATCATGTTGTCCCTCCTCGTGCTGCTAATGGAATTAACCAAATTGTGGATCTGGGGTAGAGCCGCTGCCTGGGAGAGTAGCTAGATTCATCCAACTGCTCGCAGGTCGTTCCAGCGATTGGCGAGCCTGCTCGGTCGATATTATCGTCCATCCAGCTTGTAAAAGTTTCTGACATGTTGCCCAACCCTTGGTGCCGTTGGGAATTTGATAGTCTGGTACGCATAAATGGGGAAAAGCTGTGTGGGGTTTCCAGGGATGGTAAGATTCGAGCCGTAGATGAAGAGACAGTTGGCCATTAGAGCCAAGCTTGGAAATCCAACAAATTTGTCCAGCCATTTAAGTGTCCTCCTAATTTTCAATAGAGCTTCTATCGATCGGCGATGTCGCTGGCCTGTCGAGCGGTTAAAAATCGCTCGATTGCCAAAAGTCAAGTGTTTTTTTACATGACTTATATTTCTAAAGCTACTTAAAAAAAAATTAAAACAGCTCTGTCAAAGGTAAGAGCTTGTTAAATAGAAATAAATCTCTAATCATCCGAGCGAATTAACTGGCGATCTCCATTGGCAGTCAATCATCGAGTAAATAAAACCGCTCGGATCGTAAAAATTTCCGGCCTACTCGATCGACAATTCACAATTTAATTTCTTTAGTACATGTATCATTTGGTAGAGTAATGCCATCGATCCGAATTAGGGGATCGCTAAAATGTATTCGATCGAGCGATCTGCCACTGATGCTTAAATAGAAACTATCAATTTGCTCTAAACTTTTTTCAGTCAGATTTAAACAAAAGCTGGAATAAATGAACTTAGCAAACAGCAAATCTAGCGATCGTCGGTTGCTGGTAGAGAATGGCCAAATTGCTACAAGACAACACAATATTTCTGCACTCACAAAAATCAGGGGTAGCAGGCGTAAGGTTCAATTTCTCGACCCTCATCCGCTGCTCCCCCCTCTCCTCAAAATAGTAGACTACTAGCGATCCTGCAAAGGATCGTGACCCCAATTCATTAACGAAAACCGCCACCGCGTATCCTCGACATTCCCTTGCGGACGCTGCGCCGAATGCCGCCGCACATAACTGACTACCTTCCGCATGTGGGCAATTTCTTCCTCGCTGTATTCGGACTCATCCCGCTCCAACAACTTTACAATCTGTCGCCCAGATTTATGTCCGGTCGATTCGTCTCCATCGTTCTTCTGTCCCACCTCTTGCGAATCCTCAGTCTTCAACCAGCGCGATAACTGCTGCGGACTCATATTCACTACTTGGTGAAAATCCTCAATAATTGACTTGCGATCTTCAGCCACAAATTAGTCCTCCCGCTCACTCAACGATTCGGGTTTATGAGCTGCCTCTTTACCTGTTTTGTTGCTTTTTACTAAATACTGAGGATCTTCTTTTGAAGCATCGACATGATGCTTTTTAATAGCTGTCGGCTCGGTCAATTTTTTCTCGACAGTACCTTCGATCGTGCCCTGAGAACTTTCCCATTGCACCTTGTCACCTTTGCTAAACTCAGTTGACACGATTTACTTTACTCCAGGAATTTTTGTAGGTATAGTCAATTAAATACTATCAATAATTGCAATTAGCAACATCTATCTTTGTTGGTATTTATACCTCCTCTGTGCCGCCTAAAACCTAAAATCTCAAGCCTAAAACCTTCCCTCTTAATTACCCAAAATCCATCCAAAGATAGAGCGGCCAAAACCCGTCGCTCGGAGATCTAAAGAAGCATCCACACAGTTTTAATCGCGGAGAAACTGGCATCTATCCACTACTTTGCATTGGCTTCGGACTACGATGGAACTCCAGATCCAGACGGGATAGGGGAGAGTGGACGCAAGCAACCTTTGGCTATCTATTACCTATTAACCATTGCCCATTACCCATTCACCCCTTGTCTGTCTAAAGACAGACAAAAAAAGCTCATCCGACCGACTATCATCCAATGGGTAGATAAGTAAATTTGGATTAAGATCGTAACAGCTACGCTACAGGATCGACGATCGACAGCATTCGATCCTCAATTTAACCTGAGTTCGGGTTAAAGATGTTTGCTGTGCTCCAGCACCGCCTCCGATTGTGTCCGATCTCGCTCGCTCTGCGGAGGAAACCTCCGCAGAGCGAGCCGCAAATCGGGAGTTTGCATCACAAGCCGAGACTTCCAGTCTCTAGGCAACTCTTAACCTGTTGGCGTAGCCTCTTTGCTAGCAGAAACTGACGTTAATTTAGATATTCACTCGCGATCGTTACGCAGATAAATTCGATCGGATCGATCGAGCTTAATTAGTTGATAGTTGATAGTTGATAGTTGATAGCGAAGTTTTTAGGATGGGGATTTAAACCCCACCCTAAAAACAATCCGCCTAAAGGTGGGGGATTTAGACCCCTGTTATCTGTTAAATCCTCTCAGAATGAGGGCTAGCTCTGACTTTTCCGGCGTCGCTAATCCAAGATCCAGTCTGCTGTGTTCGCACTTGCAATACAGTTATCTCTCAACTCCCCGCTCCCCGCCTAATTGTCCGGTAGAAAACTTCACGGAGTAAAACTTATGACTGTTGCAACTTCCACCAGGCCACAACCGTTGAGTGCCGATCTACTGCAAAAAATTCACGCCTATTGGTGTGCGGCAAATTATCTTTCTGTCGGTCAGATTTATCTCCTCGACAATCCGCTGTTACAAGAACCATTAAAGATCGAGCACATCAAGCCCAGGCTATTGGGGCACTGGGGGACGACTCCAGGTCTGAATTTTATCTACGCTCACCTCAATCGGGTGATTAAGGCTCAAGATCTCAATACCATTTATATCGCAGGGCCAGGGCACGGCGGGCCAGGGATGGTCGCGAATACCTATCTAGAAGGGACTTACAGCGAATTCTTTCCTAATATTTCCCAAGATACGGCGGGAATTAAAGCTTTATTCAAACAGTTCTCATTTCCAGGTGGCATTCCCAGCCATGCGGCCCCCGAAACACCCGGTTCGATTCATGAGGGTGGAGAATTGGGCTACGCGCTGGTTCATGCTTATGGCGCGGCGTTTGACAATCCCGATTTGCTGGTGGCTTGTGTAGTCGGCGATGGCGAGGCAGAAACGGGACCATTGGCAACTAGCTGGCACTCAAATAAGTTTCTCAATCCGGCGCGGGATGGCGCGGTTTTACCGATTTTGCATCTCAATGGTTATAAGATTGCCAATCCGACCGTCTTGTCGCGGCTCCCACAGACGGAATTGGAGAGTTTATTTGTGGGATATGGCTACAAGCCCTATTTTGTCGAGGGTTCAGAACCCGCAGAGATGCACCAATTAATGGCAGGAACGCTAGATACCGTCATCGCCGAAATTAAAACCATTCAGCGCGAAGCGCGGGTGCATGGCTATCAGCAACGAGTTCCCATGCCCATGATTATTTTACGATCGCCCAAAGGGTGGACGGGGCCAAAAGAAGTAGATGGCAAGAAAACTGAGGACTACTGGCGATCGCATCAAGTCCCATTTTCCGAGATGAAAAGCAATCCAGAGCATATCACATTGCTAGAAAGCTGGATGAAAAGTTACAAGCCCGAAGAATGCTTTGACTCTCGCGGCAAACTGATTCCCGAACTGGCAGAACTGGCTCCTACAGGCGATCGACGGATGGGGGCAAATCCTCATGCCAATGGCGGGATGCTGCTTCGCGATCTCAAAATGCCCGACTTTCGCGATTATGCGATCGAAGTTACCAAACCCGGTACTGGCATCGCTGAATCGACACGCACGCTGGGTGAATTTCTACGGGATGTGATGAAGCTGAACTTAGAGAGCCAAAACTTTCGGGTGATGAGTCCCGACGAAAATAATTCCAATCGCCTGAATGCGATCTTGGAAGTCACCGAACGGATGTCTACAGCCGAAATATTGCCCACAGACGATCGTGTTTCGCCCACCGGACGGGTCATGGAGGTTTTGAGCGAACACATGTGTCAGGGCTGGCTAGAGGGCTATCTGTTGACCGGACGGCACGGCTTTTTCTCCTGTTATGAGGCATTCATCCACATCGTCGATTCGATGTTCAACCAACATGCCAAGTGGTTGGAAAGCTGCGATGATATTCCCTGGCGGCGACCGATTGCTTCGCTCAATTATCTACTGACTTCCCATGTCTGGCGGCAAGATCACAATGGTTTCAGCCACCAAGATCCCGGCTTTATCGATGTGGTGACTAATAAGAAAGCCAAAGTCGTGCGGGTATACCTCCCACCCGATGCTAATACCCTACTAGCAGTTGCCGACCACTGCCTGCGTAGCCGTCAGTATGTGAATGTAATTATCGCTGGCAAACAGCCCGAATTGCAGTGGCTAGATATGGATGCCGCGATCGAGCATTGTACGGCAGGATTGGGCATTTGGGAATGGGCGAGTAACGATCGTCATAGCGAACCCGATGTCGTGATGGCTTGTGCGGGTGACGTCCCCACCCTCGAAACCTTAGCAGCGGTAGACTTTTTGCGATCGCATTTCCCTAACCTTAAAATTCGGGTAGTTAACGTTGTCGATCTGATGACACTCCAACCCCAAAGCGAACATCCCCACGGTTTAACAGATACCGAATTCGACTCGATTTTCACTCCCGACAAACCAATTATCTTTGCCTTCCACGGCTACCCCTGGTTGATCCATCGCCTCACCTACCGCCGCAACAATCACGAAAATATCCACGTACGCGGCTATAAAGAAGAAGGTACCACCACCACACCATTCGATATGACCGTAGTTAACGATCTCGATCGTTTTCATCTTGCACAAGATGCGATCGATCGTACTCCCAAACTCAAAAATATCGGAGCCTACGTCAAACAAGAAATTCGTAATAAACTGATCGAACACCATCGGTATATTACTACCTACGGTGAAGATCTGCCCGAAGTCACCGACTGGAAGTGGGGCTATTATATGGGCACAGAATCGAGTGACGGTTCGCAACCGACTTCGACCGATTCACCCTCTACTGAAGGCGGGGAAGGCGCAGCCAATTCTCGCGCATAACATCTTTATTTAGGCTGCCAAAACATAGCCCTGACGTAAATGAGTCAGGGCTATGTTTTGGCAATTAATTAGGCTAGCAAAAACATTTATAACCTCCAAAAAGTCTACAACCTATGTGGTGAGCACTACCCACCCTACCTCTACGGATGCTTGACATTTTTGGTGCCTTGGACACTATTAGCAAATCAGCTCCAGCCGTCTTTTACTTTAACATTAAATACTCTTCTAGTTGCACTTTCAAAATAGTGAACTGAAACTTTATTAGTTCCGACGTATCCATTTCTATAAACCTTATACCACTTACGTGGTTCGATCTTTCTCAACTCTCGTACTAGTTCTCGGTGATTTATCTCCACTTTTTGGGTTCCATTTGGAGCAGAGCGAAAGCCTCTAGGAAAGTCAGGTGACTTATTAAGAGAAGAATATACATTCCTTACAGGTATATTTGAAGAACTTGGACTCTGGCTGGGGGTGTTAATTCTGCCACGGCCAACAGGACTACCACCGCCGCCACCAGGACCACCTTCCATTCTCCGCGCTGTCAGCGTTTTTGGGAGCAAACCCGATCGATCGTCGCTCTGATGTTCCGGAGTAGCTATAATTAATTCACTAGGGAGATTTTGAAGATAGCGACCTATTCTTAACGGAGTGGAGTTTTGAGTAGCAATCGCTTTGAATGGAGCGATCGGTTGGATTAAAATTGATGCTCCGGCGATTGTTAATAAACTCTGAAAAATAAATTTTCTCATTTTATACGCTCCTAAAATTCGGAGGTTTGAGTGATGTAACGTAGTAATTCCAGATGCTTCTTAGCTCGATAATAGACTGCTAATGATTTGGAACTAGACTTAGCTAACTTTAAGCTGACAGAAAAGTTGCGGTCGCCAGAAACACCGATCTCTACGCTCGATCGCAAATAACCATTGGTAAAGATTTTTCCGCCGCTGCTGCCCAAAAAGGCCAGGAATTTGGTGGCGTTAGCAGCAACTCGCTCAATACCATAATGATAGTTACAAAAATTGACCAATTCGATCGATTAATTGTTCGGCGGGTAAGACTCCTTCCAATCGATCGACAGATTGTCCGCCTTTAAATAAAACTAGAGTTGGCAATGCCTGAATCTGATAATTAGAAGCAATTTGGGGATACTTGTCGGTATCGATTTTCATGATTCTCACTTGCCCATTGAGTTCGATATTGACTTGTTCTAATATCTTGGCCATCATCTGGCAAGGGCCGCACCAAGTCGCATAAAAATCAACTAAAATCGGTAAGTCACTATTGGCGATCGCATCTTCAAAGCTAGTAAACTGTTGCTTGACTGCCATAATATTGTCCTAAAACGAAGTTGGGATAACTCGATTCTAAACAGTTTTGCCGCGAACTGACAGGCAGCGATAGAAAAAGATAAACAACCCAAGCTGTTCAGGAGGCTTTAGGCTTTAGCCTAAAGCCTACCCCCTACGATAAAATGGCTACAGATGCCAGACTCGTGCGGTTTCGATAGAATATATAGGTGCCAAACCGCAGCAAACGAATAATGTCTCTATCTTCGTATCAGATCCGCTGGTTCAATAACTTAGCAGACATTCCACAAGAGGATTGGGATGCGCTGGCTGTACCGTTAAAGACTCCTTTTCTAGAGTGGGAGTGGTTGAATAATTTAGAGACTTCTGGCAGCGTTACCGCCGAAACTGGCTGGTTGCCGACGCATTTGACAGTCTGGAAGGGGCAAACATTAGTTGGAGCCGCGCCTTTATATGTCAAGGGACATAGTTATGGTGAATTTGTCTTCGACAATCAGTGGGCAGAATTGGCGCAGCGGATGGGCATTAGGTATTATCCCAAATTGGTGGGGATGACTCCAGTTACTCCATCTGAAGGGTATCGGTTTTTGATTGCGCCTGGAGAAAATGAAGCCAAGATTACCGAATTAATGGTGCGCTCGATCGATGATTTTTGTAAGACGCATCGGTTATCGGGATGTCACTTCTTATATGTCGATCCCGAATGGCGATCGCAGATGAACGAATATGGATATAATACTTGGGTCAATCATAATTATGTCTGGCAAAACCAAAAGTATCAGAATTTTGATGATTATTTAGGCGCGTTTAATGCCAATCAACGACGGAATATCAAACGGGAGCGTAAATCTGTACGCGAGGGTGGCTTAAATTTGACTACCGTCACAGGAGAGCAAATCGCACCGCAGTTATTTTCCCAAATGTATAATTTTTATGCCGATACCTGCGACAAATTTGGCTGGTGGGGAAGTAAATATCTCACTCCCGAATTTTTTGATGGCTTGCACGCAAAATATCGGCATCGGGTAGTATTTGTCACGGCGACGGGCGAAGATCCTTCTATCCCCGTCGGCATGTCTTTTTGTATTACTAAAGGCGATCGATTGTACGGTCGTTATTGGGGTAGCAGTGAAGATGTTGATTGTCTCCATTTTGATGCTTGCTACTATACCCCGATCGAGTGGGCGATTGAAAACAAAATCGAGATTTTCGATCCTGGTGCGGGCGGCAGACACAAAAAGCGGCGCGGTTTTCCGGCAACTGCTAATTACAGTTTGCATCGTTTTTACCATCCCCGCTTTGGGCAAATCTTGCGCGATCATCTAGCTGAATCTAATGAGTTGCAACAGCAACAAATTGTCGCCATCAATCAAGATTTACCGATGAAGCCAGGTAAGGAGTTGATAGTTGATAGTTGATAGTTGGGAGTTGGGACTTAACCTACCCCCTTTAAAGATCTACCTCCCTCCCCTTAGATCGGGAAAATCCCCTCTTGGGCTACCGTGTATACACATCTCTAGAAAAAAGCGAAATTGGTGTAAATTCCCCTTAAAAAGGGGGACTAAGACCGGATCTTAGCCCCCTTTTTAAGGGGGTTTGGGGGATTTAGATCTAGAAACGAAGTCTAGCCGACTTGTGTATATACCGTAACCCCTCTTGGGAGGGGTGCCCGTAGGGCTGCTGGTAGGGTGAACCGCCCAATGGGGTGCAGATCTAAGCATTCACTCAAGCACTATCGCCTGTCGATCGACATAAATGCCACTTCTCAAGTTTCGTCAACAGCAAACCCTTGTAGATTGCCAGTGACGATCGATTCTAACTACGATAACGCCTAAAGATCGATGCTAGCCTAGCATATAGCACTTATCCCCAAAGTCTAGAAGCGAACATTTTTAGCCAAAAAAATCGAAAATCCGCCCAAAACAGACACAAATCGCAAACAAATCGGTTAATCTAGATCTAATGTAATTATTTAAGCTCACATTCATGACTTTATTAACCACTAATTTAACCGCGATCGATAACGAATTATCCAATCGGGATATCGCACTCGATCCGCAGGGCTACTTTATTATTTATGTCGATCGAGCAGATGGTTTAATCTGTGCCAAGCACTATACTAACATCATCGACGATCGCGGTTTGGCAGTCGATCCCGAAACTGGTAAAGTCATCCCCGCCAAAGGCAAAGTAACTCGGACTAATACCACTTTGTATGTCGGACGAACTGCTAAAGAGTTATGCGTGAAAATTCTCGAACAAACCGAACCATCGCCAGTAAGTATGTTAGACCATGCGGCATATCTGGGACGAGAATTTGTGCGTGCAGAGATAGCGTTACTCTCAGGGGCAGAATATATTCAGGACTGATAAACTGCCCTGACATTTCGATTGCTTATTAAAATTCTTGAAAGCGGGGAGCGAGGAAGAGGTAAGTAAATTAAATGACTAACAGCTTATCAAGTTGTGGCTGATGGTTAGTGACAATACGACAGATAGTATTATCGATCGCCAATAACCAATCGCCAATTATCGACAACCGATCTCTAACTTTGATTTTGATACCACCACCAAGTTGCCATCGGAATCACTGTCGCTAGAATTAACAGCCCAATGACGATAACCAAAAAGTTGGTACGATTGGCTTGAGTTTCTTCTGCTTTAAGATAAGTTCTACCCACCTCTGGAGTTGAAATAACCACTGGCGGACCGGGATCTGGTTTTCCAGACAATACTGCGATAAGTCTGTCAGCCCCATCGCTAAAAGCTTGATTGTATTTATTCCCACTGCGTAAAGGTGCCTGCATCGTTTCATTGATAATGCTGGTAGCAATTGGATCTGTGAGCGTCGATTTAACCTCAGCACCAGATTGAATCCCGATCGTATTAGTGACATTATCCAAGACAATTAGCACTTGATTGGCTTGTTCGGCGTCCGTTGCAAACCATTTTTTAAACAGTTTATCGGTAAAAACCTGAACGGTATCGCCATAATCGAGACGATGGATGGTGACAAATCGGACTTCTTTACCCGTCTGCTTGGCGAGTTGTTCTAAGGTACCTTTGACAGAACCCTTCGTCGATAAGCTCAAAACATCGGCTTTATCGATTACCCAAGTCGGTACGCCAGCAGAGACAACTGGAATCTCGTAGACAGCAGTAGCCCGAGCGGGAAGCGCGAAGATGCCAATGGCGATCGCGATCGTCACCAGCGATAATAGTAGTCGATTGAGATAAGAACGAATATGTGACATAGAAATGAGCGCGAATATCTGTTTTAACTCTAGCAGAATCACATCCGCGTTTCCGTCGGCTGGGCGCAACGAACATCAATTTTCGGCTTCAAATGCTACCCATCCGCACAAAGTTTACGAGATCGAACGGGTACGATCGATCGATGAATAGTATCCTGTTATTTGTTAACTTCCTCGATCGAAAATTTTATGACACGCTACGATGTATACGGACTAGGTAACGCGCTGCTCGATGTCGAATGTGAAGTCGAGCCAGAAGTACTGGTAGAACTAGGCATCGACAAAGGTGTGATGACACTACTCGATGAAGCCAGTCAGAACAAAATTCTCGCTCGGCTGGGAAATGCGGCTAGCAAGCGAACGTGCGGTGGTTCTGGCGCAAATACGATCGTAGCTGTGAGTCAATTTGGCGGTAAGGCATTTTATTCTTGTAAGGTTGCCAAAGACGAACCAGGCGAATACTATCTCCAAGACTTATTAGCATCTGGCGTCGATACCAATCTCAAAGTTCACCCGCCCGAACCCGGAATTACGGGTAAATGCCTGGTATTTGTTACTCCCGACGCCGATCGATCGATGAATACTTTCTTAGGTATTTCTTCTAGTTTATCTGAAGTCGAATTAGTTCCAGAGGCGATCGCCAACTCTGCTTATACTTATATCGAAGGTTATTTAGTCACTGGCGAAACCAGTAAACAAGCAGCAATTACCGCCAGAGAAATGGCCGTTGCAGCAGGTCGAAAAGTCGCTTTGACCCTTTCCGACCAAAACATGGCTAAGTTCTTCAAACAGGGACTGCTAGACATGCTCGGCCCTGGTGTAGACTTATTATTTGCCAATGACAGCGAGGCATTTGAGATGGCTGGCACTCAAGATTTAGCAACCGCGATCGAGTATTTAAAAACCATTTCCAAGACTTTTGCCCTCACTCTCGGTGCCAAAGGTTCGGTGATTTTCGACGGTCAAACATTACTTGAAATTGCCCCTTTTCCTGTTAAAGCGATCGATACCGTCGGTGCTGGCGATATGTACGCTGGTGGGGTATTGTATGGCATTACCAATGGCATGGATTGGGTCGCGGCTGGACGGCTGGGTTCGCGAGCTTCGGCGCAGTTAGTGACAATTCTAGGCGCGCGGATGGAAACAGCAAATCTGCAAGCTTTATTGAAAGAAGTTAAGGGTATTTAGCTCTGTAGACTGGGTCGAACTCTGGCTCGACCCAGTCTGGACAAAATCGCCTCATAAGCCAGACTTACACCATCCTCGGCACTGACAATGCGACCGACTTCTGCGGCTTTAGCTGCATAGCTGGGATTGGCGAGCAATGCACTCAATTCTTTGACAGCACGATCGATAGTGTAGTTTTCGCGGGCAATCGTCCGCGATCCTCCCAGTCGTTCGGCGCGAGCGGCATTATCCGGTTGGTCGTGGCTGTAAGGCATAATTAACGTCGGACGACCCGATCGCAATCCCTGCGCCGTCGTACCGATGCCGCCTTGATGGACGATCGCTGCCGCACGCGCAAAGAGTTGGGAATATGGGGCATAATCGATCGCCATTAACTCTGGTGGCAGATTTTCTGGTGGCGATCCATCATCTTGGCCACCATTTCCGGATCGTCAACGTTCATGAAATCTTCCCCCAGCGGCTGAAATTCAAATCCCACTGCTTCGATCGCGGCTTGATAGTCTTTAATCGTCACAAATACAATCTCGTGACCCCGATCTCGCAATCCTAACCCCAGTGCAATATAGGGATGGAGATCGCCCAGCGAACCCAAGGTCGTCAACAAAATTCGACTCATTCAAGACTTATCCAGCGAAAAAATACCTACTTCCCTATCATCTTAGCGAAGCCAGCAGGCAAGAGCAGCAGCTCGCGACCCAATCCCCAATCGATCGATCTACCCAAAATGGTCGTTCTGCTTTTCTTGTCAATGTTAGATAATAAATCTTAAGGAAACATTTCCCATGAGAGCGACACAATCCGCTGTCTTGTCTCTCTAAACCGTCGGGTTTCCCGACGAGCGAGAGCCGCAATCCACAATCCGCAATCGAATGGCAGGAGTAAATCATGACCCAACTCGATCGACAACCTACCGATAAGACCGATCGCTCGCAGACTCCCGTTACCGTACCAAAACGCACAAGTCGCCATCGGTGGGCGTGGCTGAACAATTTCTTGTATCTGTTTCCGACAGTAGGATTGGGTACCGTCGCGCTGTGTATTGGTTTAGCCGTGCTAAATCCAGTTGCCATGAACGATCCGGCCGATCCATTTGCGACACCCGAACATCTACTCCCCGAGTGGTATCTGCTCCCCGTATATCAGCTCGTGCGGCTGATACCCTACAAGATCGTGGGGATCGTGACGATGGTGGCATTTGCGACGGGATTGTTACTGTTACCCATCATTGAAAACCTCGTGCGGTTCGATCCGCGCTTGCGGCGGGGGGTATCGATCGCGATTTTCTCATTTAGTACGATCGTGACGCTGTGGCTGGGCTTTGGGGCGCGGTTGCCGATCGAAGATACGTTTTCACTAGGTCTGTTTTAGGAGGTTGAACCGATGATAAAAAATACTACAGTAAGGCTGCAACAACTAGCGACCATCATCGCCGTGTCCATTCTCTCGCTCGTACTTACTGCGGCGATTTCTGGCTTGTTACTGGCGTTTTACTACGAGCCGAGTGCGGGTGCTGCTTATAATTCACTCAAACAGATCGATACCCGAATCAATTTTGGCTGGTTGATCCTGACGGTGCATCACTTAGCCGGAAATGGCTTTTTGATTTTGGCATTGATTCAAATCATCGTGATGTTTTTTGGCGAGCAATTTCGTCCGGCGTGGATCGTCGCTTGGGTGAGTGGAATTTTATTAACGCTCAATGCTGTGGGTTTGGGGTGGACATCAATGATTCTCGATTGGTCGCAGCAGGGCTTCTGGCGGTTTAAAATCGAGCTAGGGACGATCTCCGCTATCCCTCTGATCGGCCCGACTCTGAGCACCATTCTGACTGGCGGCGAGGCGATCTCTACCGAAACAATCGTTCACCTTTATACTTTACACAGTTACGTTTTGTCGATCGTCGCGATCGGGTTATCGATTTTCCATCTCGCTGGATTATCGGTTCAAGAGCAAGAAATCGAGACAGAGATCGCCCCCGAACTCGATCCACCAGCCTAGATGAATTGTGGATTGCAGATTGTGGATTTTTGATTGATTAACCCCTAAAGCCTAACCCCTATTCCCTAATCTCTAATCCCTATCCCCTCGGTAACCTGCTGGCTGCTGAAAATTGCCAACTATTCGATCGAGTTCCCGCGCGATCTCCAATAAATCTAGATCCTGCCAGCGTTTCCCCACGATCTGCATTCCGATCGGCAATCCACTCTGAGTTTGACCGTTGGCGTAGCCTCCGCTTCGCGGAATGGGGATGACAACTACCGGATGCCCAGTCAGGTTAAATGGCACTACATAAGCCCCCGAAGCCATCGAATAGGGGACATGGCGATCGTCAACCTGAATCGCCGCACCGCGATCGCGATGGGTAAATGCTGGTGTCATCGCTACCGGACACAGCCAGACATCCCATTGGCTCAACGCTTCATCCATCTGGGTGGTAAAACGATCGCGCTGTGTTAGCGTTTCAAAATAGCCTTTGAGCGTCGGATTGAGGGAAATCGGCACTCCAATCTTAGCCAGATTACCCAGTTTGCGAAATTCGCGATCGCCTTGAGTAGCCTCCCGCCATAAAAAAGCCAAATTCTGGCGAATATCGGCCATAGTTAGCGATCGAGCGTAGACGAGATTGTAGGTGACTAGCTCGTAATAAGTTTGCCATGCCGCCAGAAAATCAAAATCGGGTACCCACTCTTCGACGGCAACACCCGCTCCTGTCAGCTTGGTGGCAACCGATCGCATGGCAGATTTAATCTCGGTAGCCACGGGATAGTTTGCCCATTCATCTACCCAGGCAATTCTCAGATTCTCCAGTGGTTTAGCGATTACATGCCCCAGTGAAACGGGTGGAATGTCAGGTTGAAATCGATCGGCACCCGCGATGATTTGCAGACACAGACTTAAATCCTCGATCGATCGCGCTAGTGTACCCACCGTCAGCATTTGCCGCAGACAACGCGGCGCGCCTGGAACTTCGGGAATATGCCCCGTCGTCGGCACGAGCCGATCGGTTGGTTTGAAGCCATAAATACCGCAGAAATGAGCGGGTTGACGGATCGAGCCACCCAAATCGGAACACAGATCGATCGGTGCAAGTCCCGCCGCGATCGCCGCCGCACCGCCACTAGAAGTTCCCCCTGGCGTGTACTCCAGATTCCACGGGTTATTTACGCGAGGAAAAACATCATTTAGTCCCTGATAACCGCCTGCTAGATCGCCGATATTGGTTTTGCCAAGCACGATCGCGCCTGCCGATCGCAGCCGAGCGACTGCGGTGGCATCCTGTTGGGGAACATAGTCTTTTAGAGACACCGATCCTGCTGTCGTTCGCAGTCCCGCCGTTGCAAATACATCTTTGACGGTAATCGGTACGCCATGTAACGCACCCCAATTTTCGCCGTGAGCTAATGCTGCATCTGCTTGCTGCGCTTTGCTGCGAGCCGTGTGTTCGTCCGAGGTGCAAATCGCGTTCAGCTTCGAGTTGTATTTGGCAATTTGAGCCAGATACGCATCCACAACTTCTACCGCCGAAACTTGGCGATCGCGAATCATCTGCGCCAATTGATGAGCGGGCAAAAAAACTAAGTCACTCATCGATCGATTTCACCTCGTGCATAATTGAGTTCATTATATCGATTATTAGTTAACGTAGTTAACTTTGCAAACGAATGAACGATCGTCTCAAAATGGCCATGAAAAAAGTAGCAGCGTTTGGCAATACTGGCGGCGGTAAATCAACCCTTAGTAAAAACCTAGCAGAAATAACTGGTTTGCCGCTATATATTTTAGACACAAACGCCTCATCACAGGTAAATTTCAGTCGCCAGCGGGTTAGCCAGAAAATAGTCCGCTGCTAAAAAGTTCGCTGACATTGTGGTTGTGTCATGAATATATGACCCCCAAATATCGCGAGTAGATCGAGTTTCACAATTTATCGTATCGATTTCTATCGATCGATGAGTGCAGCTACAATCGACACAAGTCATTCAGTCTGGTGGCAAATACTCTCAGCCCTTCGGGACGATAGGTTTCGATCGCACACCAACGCTGTTTGGTACTCTCATGCAATCGATCGAATGTGGCATACACGTATGGCAATTTTGCCGGATCTGAATTGGGGGCGGGATGAGCGTATGTCGGATCGTCATTGAGTTGGCGTAGCCTACCGTAGGTAATCGCGAAACTCTTTGGCGGCGGGACTACTCGGGCGCGTATCGGGATCGCATACGATTAGGTGTTTCATAGTTTCACCTCACTGACGATCGAAAAATTAAGTTTTGTGGAACTAATCAAATCCCGACTCTATTCCCTATCCCCTATCCTCTATTCCCTATTCCCGTCGCCGAGCGACGACTTTGCATCACGATCGATCCGGTGGGATAGCGGCTAGTTTCCGACGATTCTACCGTAACGAATAATCCAGAGATCCCTTGATAAAAGTCGGCAGGCATCCAGAATTTGTCCATGACCTTGCCTTGGGGACTAATTTTCACAGTACCACAGGGAATTGTTTCGCCATCGACGATCGCCCACAGTCGATAGAATTTACCTGAAGGTGGAGCCGCCAAGTTTTGCGCTGCGAGAATCCCGTGTCTTTTCCCTAAATTAACGACAAAGCTCCCTGTAGCTCGATCGGACTTAGTTGCAGCCTGAAGCGAGAAAAATTGCGTCTGAGGCTGTTCTAGGAGGGTTTTGATGTCGCCAGCGATGCGAAAATCCTGTCGCAAGCGATAGTTATCTACTCCTAGATACAGAATCAGCAGTGCTGCGGCACCACCCATGACAGTCCGCCAGCGGAACCTCGACTCGCGCGGGGATGGTGAGACAGGATTGTTCGCCGCAGCCACGATCGCCGCTTGGAGTTGGGGCGGTGGTTCGACACTATTTAAGTCATAAATCACCCGATCTAAGGTTGTCTCTAGTTGCTTTACTTCTGCCTGTAATTCTGGGTTATCTGTTAGTAATTGCTGGAAAATTTCTACCTCGCGACGATCGAGATCGCCGATGACATAGCCTGCGGTGAGGGCGGCAATTGCTTCGGGAGTCAGGGGTTCGTTCATAAACTTACTCGATCGAATTCTCTAAAATTTGCTTCAGTTTCAGAAGTCCTTGGCGAGTCCAGCTTTTGACAGTACCGAGGGGTTCGTTGAGGCGTTTGGCGATTTCTGATTGGCTCAATCCGGCATCATAAGCTAGCTCGATCGCTTCTCTTTGGCGATCGGAAAGTTGGCTTAAGGCTTGCCGCACATGCTGCGATCGCTCGTTGACAACCGCTCGATCGAATGGAGTCGGCTCGGTGGTTTCTGCTGTGACATTTTGTCCCCAGCGTTGAACTAAGTTGAGGTTACGAGTGCGCGATCGTAATTTATCGATCGCGCGAGATCTTGTCATGGCAATTAAGTAGCGCAGCAAATGACCTTGTTTATCGGGAGCGATCGGTCGCTGCCATAATGATAGAAAAATTTCCTGCGTGAGATCTTCAGCTTCTGGCTGGTTTTGTAATACTTTTAAACTGACTCCATATACCAAACTACCATAGCGATCGTAGAGACACTTCAAAGCTTCTGGCTGCTTGAGCTGCAAGTTCTGTAATAGCTCGGCATCAGTTACGGCAGACTGAGCAGATAGATGGCGATCGTCAGAACTCAGCTCCATTGCTTTCCCTGCCAGAGTACTTAATGCCGTAGTGCTGTCAATCTTAGGCATATTACAAGCATAGAATACATTCCCCCTTATCTTTAAAACGATTGATGAAGTTAATCGGATGAGCTGTCGGCCAAAGTTTTTATGTAGATTCGATCGCAGTTATTAACTCAAACCTTAGTAGCGAGGACTTTTGAGACATCCGCTGAGAAAGTTTTGCCAAATTCACATCCAAAACTCGAAACGAGTCGTTTTAAAGATAGAGACAAATGAATAACTCACTGGCACTATTTCCAGGCATAAGTTGCAACTAGATTCTGGAGACACCCCTAACTGCTTATTTGTTTGCTCCCATAGCTTTTTCTTAGATCGTATTTTACATATTCGATAGCCTGAGTTCGATCTAGCTGTTGAATGTGGGTGAATTTGCTATGGCTAAATAACCGATCGCCGAGGTGATTCTATGAAACGCATGATGTTTATCCCGATCGCTACACTCATATTTACGGGAGCCATGTTTCCAGTCGCAGCACATGCTCAAAGCACAGCCAACCAAATTACACCCTTTAATTTGACATATATTGCCTACCAAGGTTATTTCAAAGATTGGGGTATTCCATCTGCTGGCGGACTAATTGACGCGATCGTCTCCAAACAGATCGTTGCTCAAGATTTGATTCAGGCTGCTGTTAAGACACATCAATTATCAGTCCAAATTTTAAACGATGGAGACTACATCTCTAATCTCGAAAGTCAAATGAAAGGATTGACAGAAAACTAACAAGTAAAGCTAATAAAGCATTGAATTTATCCCAAAATTTAACTTGAAATGACTAATATTATTCAGAGAAAATCTATCGAAAGCAAAGTAATTAAGCTCATTTATCGTGGCATTACCTATAATTACGATCCCGATCGCGTTAGAGCTAATTCTCCATTGCCACACTCTCGCAAATCCTCCCGCAACTTGATTTACAGGGGTGTCGCTTATCGCTTCGATCTAGCCCTCGCCAAACCCGATGTTGTCAAACCATGCAGTTATGAATTGATTTATAGGGGCAGCACTTATCAAGCGCATCGCAATGAAAAAGGTGAAGTTAGTTATCAGCGAACAAGTCATTAAAGTTTGAAATCTTTTGAGAAGGAAATGATGAAAAATACTTTCCGTAAATACCATCGACAGATTGCCACACTCTTTTGTTTGCCGATCTTCTTTACCGCTCTGACTGGTATAAGCATTACCATTGCCGAAAAATGGCTGCACCAACCAGAACTCGCGGCTATTTTTACCAGCATTCACACCTTCAAAATTTTCAAATTCGATGCGATTTTGCCAGCATTAAATGGTCTGGCACTAATTGGCTTAGTTACCACCGGACTAAGTATGACCGGACTATTTACCCAACATCGTCAACCTAGATAGAGACACTGACAGTTATACCCCAAACCAACTAACTGGAGGAATACCCATGCAACGCAAAAAATTTATCGAACATGTGAGCTGGACTGGACTCGGTATCGTCTGGGCAGTCGGTTCAAATGGCTTATTCACCGCATGTAGTGTTGGCGAACAAACTGCCCAAACACCATCTAAAGCCTCCCCGCTGTCCTTCGTTCAAATTAGCGATACGCATATCGGCTTCAAAAAACCTGCTAACGAACATGTCACCGATACAATGCAAAAAACGATCGCGGCAATTAATGCGCTAGCCACACCACCTGCTTTTGTCGTTCATACCGGAGATATCACCCATTTGTCCAAACCCGAAGAATTCGATCTTGCCAAACAACTGATGTCTCAATTGAAAGTCCCGTTGTTTACTTTAGCAGGAGAACACGACACGATCGGCGATCGCGGTACAACCTACGCCGCAGCCTTCAAACCCAAAGATGTCAAAGAAGGTTTGCAAATCTGGAACCAAGCTGGAATACATTTTTTAGCGGTGACTAACGTGCTGGATTTTGCAGCCAGCGGCAAAGGTGTACTCGGACAAGCACAACTAGATTTACTCACCAAAGATTTGACAGCTCAGAAACAAGATACCCCGATCGTCATTTTTAGCCATCTGCCCTTATACGATCTCTATCCCCAATGGGGCTGGGCAACCGCCGATTCTGCCAAATTGCTCTCCCTCCTGTCTCGGTTTGCCTCTGTCACCGTATTGAGCGGTCACATCCATCAAGTCGTTAGACATCAAGAAGGTAATATTCAGTTCCACACCGCAGCCTCAACCGCCTTTCCCCTCCCCACTCCTGGCAACGGCGAGCATCCCATCCCCGTCAAGCTACCCGAAACCAGTCTATTGAAAGAGATCGGATTTCATTCGATCGATCTCATCCCTGGCAAAGCTACCAAAATCAGCCACCGCCCTCTAGGGTAATGGCTGCGGTGTTTGCATAAGTATAAATCAGCTTCGTTTTGGGTTGATTTACCCCCCCCAACCCCCCCTTATAAAGGGCTACCGTGTATACACAAGTCTGGAGGGAAGCGAAAGCCCTAGAAATCCCCCTGTCTTGTCTCCCTAATCCGTCGGGGAACCCGACGTTGGCGCAGCCACTCCAAAGGAGTTACGGGAGCCGCTAAATCCCCCTTTTCAAGGGGGACTTTGACCGGATCTTAGCCCCCTTTTTAAGGGGGTTTGGGGGATTTAGATCTAGAAACGAAGTCAATCAGACTTGTGTATACACGGTAGCTTATAAAGGGAAGGGAGCCGGATAAGCCGGGGGTGCGGTAAAGGACTACGCCACAACTCAAATAGCTAAAGACGGATTTAGGTAAAGGCTTAATCGCGCTAGGACACGTTTTAGAACCAGTTACCGAAATTGGTGCCGCGACGGGGATTTCGTTCGCGTAGCGTTGCAGAATGCAAATCGCTCCCAATGGTCGAATTACGGCAGCAGCCGAACCCGTTCGCAGGGGTGGCGGATCGGCAATGACGGTGAAGCGTTAAGTGGGTGTCAATTAAGCTGTTTGAGATCGATCTAATTTTCATCTCTTTAGTTAAGTTTAAAGGAAGTTTGATATGAATAGCTACGGTCGTCAGTTTTCAACTCGTCAGATTGGTTTATTAGGAAAATTGCGAATTTTAAATGTATCGATATCGATCGGGATTTTTTTACCAACCATATTCACCCTCATTCTCTGCTCTCCAGCAATGGCAGCGAAGGTAGATGACTTTAAACAAGCTGCTGCAATAAACAGTGGTTGCGATAGTATTCCGTACAAGGGTTTCAATGAAGATTTGAATAAAAAATGTAAAGACTTGTCAGAATACAAAAATAAAATCTGTAATAATTTCGGTATTGACAGACCAAAAGTAGAGAAAACTCTCGAAAACTACCTCGATAGCCGTAAAAAGCTTCGGGATGCAATCGATCGAAAAAATACAGGAGCAATTTCAGGACTTAAGCAGCAGATTCAAGAAGGTGATGAAAAGCTTTCTGACTATAAGAAAACTGCTAAGGATCTCTCGGATAGAGCATCGGAATGTCTTGCTGCTAGAGAAAATGTTCAGCGAGTATTTTCAGATGCCAAAGAACTTCTCAAAAAAGAGACCGATCCAGATTTGAAGCAGTATATCTCGACGATATTAGATACATACGAGAAGGGTCAACGGGAGCACATTAAGGCGATGCAGAACACGACAACATCGATGGAAAATTCTAAATGGGTTAGCCAGCTCGGTTGGGATCGATCTGAGATAGTTGAAAAATAGATCGAAGTTGACTGCGAACGAGTTGTATTATCCAGAAAGTTCCCTGACGATCGCTAGTTAGACGGCTGCACGCATTATGAGATCGATTCGATTTATGTGGATGGACACACCGCTACAACCGCTGAGGATTCCGGCTGGATGGACAGTTGCGCACAATGAAGGTCTCTTTGAGATAGATCCCATCCCCGATAAGATTCCAGACGAGGAGCATATTTGCTTCTTTCGGGAGGACATGCTCCAAATGAAGAATCAGGATCGCAACAGACTACTCGATGTCGGTTGGTATCCCGAAGGTGATTTGGAGCGCGGTGAGTATGCGCTCCATATTCACGAAGGAGATTGGTGTGGACGTTTGTTGCACGAATTCAGAACGCGAGACCGACAATCGTTAGTTATCGAAATCGAGCGCGTATTTATCGCTATCACGGAAGGTCAGTTATGACAAAATATCTTTATCTACCCATACTTATCATCTTATTTTCATTGGCAGGTTGTAATACTAAATCGGAACCACCAACTGTCGGTCAAAAAGTCAGTTTCGATCGCATCTGCGATCGCAGTAACGATGATAAACGCATCGCAGTTGAAGGGTTTTTAACATTACCAGAGAAAGTTTCTAGCAAAGATAAAATGTCGGTACTGCTAGAAATTCGAGCGGTAAAAGATGTCAATAAACCCGGACGCGTGGGCATCTGGACGACATATGGCACGGCAGCAAATCGGGTTGCCCCGATCGATACCGCACTGCGCGCGCCAAATAGCACCGAAAAAGCCAAGCTTCAAGATTGGAGCAAATCCAAATTCTCTTATACCCATGCTGATTTAAAAGTGACAACTAATGATGGCAAATCGATCGGCTATCTCGATCGAGTTCGTGTTTCTGGCAAGGTCGGTTTTCCTAGTAAAGTTAGCGTTTCTCCTTGCGTATTGAATAATCCATTAATTGAAAAAATTTAGACTGGCGATCGCTTCAAAACTGTTACCTTGATTTGGATAGTCCAAACTATTAACCGTTCGCGAAGTGTCTGTGCCAGAGAATCGACTACAATCGAGGACACTTGCCAACTTGTGGATCGATTTAAGCGGAATAATTACGAGCGATATCGAGGTTTGGTCTGTCTGGTTGGGCAGATAGCAAGCCCGCGACCGCCTCAAAGCATCGTCCGCCCGACCAGCGGACATCGACCTCACTCGGATCGAGCGGGAACGGCGGCTCGACCACGATGCCAATACCTTGCCCGCGACCCCACGCATCGAAATCGTTTGGTTGCCAAGTCTTGGGGTTTTTTACTACTCTATCTCCGACTTGAATAGCCCGCTCCATTAATGAACCCTCTAACTGAAATAGTTTAAGTCGATCGATTACCTCTCGGCGCGGCTCCGCCAACGGCAATTTGTGGGTCTGGAGCCGTTGCCGATCGAATCTTGAAACCCGCTCCAGCAAAACTAATCCCAAAAATCACGATCTCCTCCGAATCTAAATGCTCGCACAATGTCGAGCGTCATGCCCGATCTGCCGGAAGTCACCGTTGAAGATCGCAGTTCTAGCTGTCCGAATATCAGGCAGCAAGCACGGGCTGGGCAGCAGCACCGAAGGCTGAGAGTGCGAGGTTGCAGGCTACCCACTCGCTTCTGACACTAGCGTGAAGTCGCTGGCATTTACCTTGATAGTGACCTTCTGGTTGGAAAAAAAGACAATTTTTACACGTTGGCGCGGGATCTAGATGAGTTTTCATAAAGTTTACTCAAGTTAATTGTGCTGAATCGATCTCAATCCGAGCAGCCAGAGGTCATACCGTTGTAAAACTCTCGATCGTCACCTTGACTTCACCCACCATTAAAACAAACAAAGATGAGGAAGTTGTGAAGTCGAGCGACTCGATCGTGAAATTTTAAATTTATGAATCTAAGGAGGTGGGTTCGATCGTTAATAATTCAATTAACTCGATCGGGTCAAAAGTGCAATCTTTCTGAGAGTATTGCTAATAAAAATATTTTAAAGATCGTTAACTATCGAGCGATTTCGATCTCAATGTCTTAGAATTGAATTAGATCGCTATAAATGGCTAAAAAGAACGATAGCAGCATCTGCCCAAGGGATCGACCCTCGACAGTCCGGTTTTAAAATCGATTATTTTATAGTTGAGAGCGCGTCTATATGTATCAAAAAATCTTAATTACCATTGCCGATTCTGATGAGTCCGAATTAGTACTAGCAGCGGGACTAACCTTAGCGGAGAAGTTTGAATCCCAGGTCTTACTTTTGCATGTCATCAATCCATCTCTACCATCTGGTTTTAGTCCATTAGTGGGTGGGATGTTCCCCATTGTCAACGATCTGGCCATCGAACAGTATGCCAAAGAGTGGAAAGAATACGAAAGCAACGGGATCGAACGACTCCAGGCTTGCGCGCAACAGGCACGATCGCGCGGGATCGAAGCCGAAGTTTCGCAAAACTTTGGTGATGCTGGACGCATAATTTGCGAAGTAGCCAAAAGTTGGTCGGCAGACTCTATTGTGATGGGCAGAAGAGATCGACAATCGATTTTGAGTGAAATTTTGGTTGGTAGCACGAGTAACTATGTCTTGCATCACGCACCTTGTTCGACGATCGTGATTCAGCCACCAGCATCATCGCAACATCCTTAAAGCGGGCAGAGTTGAGATCGGATCTACCCTTGTTGCACTCTGTTATCCCCGTTGTCTTGTCTTGATTCGCTTAACTAAGGGCGTGCGCGAATCGCTCCCTGCCCCCCACTCCCATCTCTAGCTTTTTATACCTATAATACAGCAACACCAAATTTCAAAACCAGAAACATCATCCTCTTTCAATACTGGCATACCTATGGCACGATCGATCGACAGTATTCGGGAGATGAGTTTATGAGAATTCTAGTGGTTGAGGACGATCCGGCCATTGCTTTCCTCATCGAGACTCTTTTAGAGACTCACAAATACACCATCGATTTGGCTAGCGACGGCCAAGTAGGTCTCGACCTGAGCGATGCTTACGCATATGATGCGATCCTGCTGGATGTGACCTTACCCAAAAAAGATGGGGTGAGTGTCTGTCGCGAGATTCGCGCCCGAGGCAATAGCGTCCCGATTTTACTACTGACTGCGCTAGATTCGCCAGCAGATCGCACGCGGGGACTAGATGCTGGGGCTGATGATTATTTGGGCAAACCGTTCGATCGCAACGAATTACTCGCGAGAATTAGGGCACTATTGCGCCGCTCGCACGATTCTACACTTCCGATTTTGACCTGGGGCAGTTTACAACTCGATCCAGTGAGTACCACTGTCACCTTTGACGAGCGATTAGTCCCCTTAACGCCAAAAGAATACTCCTTACTAGAACTTTTTTTACGCAATAGCAAGCGGGTATTTAGCTGTAGTGCCATTCTCGATCGCCTGTGGTCGGAAGACAGTCCCAGTGAAGACACTATCCGCACCCATATTAAAGGATTGCGACACAAACTTAGAGCCGCTGGTGCCGCAGCCGATTTTATCGAAACGGTTTATGGCATTGGTTATCGACTCAAACCCCTCGAAGCACCAGGGACGCCTCTACTGACTGAGGCTTGGGAAAAATTCAAAGGACAAGTATCCGAGCAAGTCGCTACCTTAGAGCAATTAGCCCAGAAAGTTTTAGATCGAGAGGTTCTACCCGATTGGCAAGAGCGCGGTAAGCAGATCGCCCACTCGCTGACTGGCTCGCTCGGTACATTTGGCTTTTCCCTGAGTTCGGAATTGGCTCGTCAAATTGAAAAGTTATTAGGCGAGCCACAAGATTGGAGAGCCGATCGCGGACGATTGCTATACTCGATCGTCACAGCTCTGCGAGAAGAGTTAGAGAGATCGGCACCTGTCGCCAATCTCCCAGGTTTTGAATCGGAGTTGAAGCTGGATATTCTGTTAGTCTCAGCCGCAGATCCACAAGGCGAGCGCATCCAATCTCTGGCGTCAACACGAGACTGGCTCGTGCAAATCGTGCCGACGATCGCCGCCGCTCGTTCGCAATTGCAACAGTATCGCATTCGCAGTATCGTGTTGACGCCAGATGCGCTCGACCGGACGGAGGAAGTTTTGCGGCTATTAGTCGAAGTCAACAAACAAGTTCCGCCGATTCCGGTCATTGCCCTGACTGCTGCTAGTTTGCACCCAGCGATCCGGCAATTGGGGACTTTGCAGCCAGTCGATCCCTTGGGGAACGTCGATCCGATCGAGTCGATCGAGCGAGCCATTGCTGAGGCCGAGTCCAGTCAGACTCATATTTTGGCAGTCGATGACGATCTGAAGATTTTGGCAATTTTACGCGCTTTATTAGTCCCGTGGGGTTATCGCGTGACGACTTTAGCCGACTCCCAAAAATTATGGGAGGTGTTGCCCATTACCCAGCCAGATCTACTGATTTTAGATGTAGAAATGCCGCTCGTAGGCGGCTTAGATGTGTGTCGATCGATCCGCGATCGCCCAGAGTGGTCGCATTTACCGATTATTGTGCTGACTGCGCACACCGAACCGACCTTAATTCAACAAGTGTTTGCGATCGGGGCGGATGATTTTGCCACCAAGCCTGTAATCGGGCCAGAAATTATCGCCCGGATTACCAATTTGCTGGAGCGTCAGCAGGTGCAACGATTGAAAACCGATCGCAAGCAGCAACAAGTGGCAACCGCTCGCATCCAGCTAGCCGATCGGGTCAAAATTCAAGCCGCCTTGATGGCGATCGAGGCTGCACTCCAATCCGAACAACCGTTCCAGCCCGATCGGCATCGTCAAATCCTAGAGCAAGTAAACATCTTACGCCAATTATTATTGCCTGATTTGTAATCTCACATCTTGCACCAGCCGAATCCCCTCTTCCCCAATACGGTTCGGTTAAGCAAATATATTAGTCCGCGTAGGCGACGCGCGCTCCTCGGCTTTGCCGAGGGTTTAGCGCGACAAGACAGCGGACTTTGCATCATAAGCGGCGGTTTCAACCGCTGACCAAATCACTAACCGAACCGTATTGCCCTCTCCCCTATCCACAACAGGTAACAAAACTACAAACTGAGCGGGGTGTCATAGGCTGTCGCTTTTGACTACTCCTCGCCGTGAACGGCGGGGATTCCCTAGCTTCGCAACTAGGTTTTCTGTAAAATTAGATTGGGCGTTGCTGAATTGATGTATGAAAAGTTAGAGAGTGTATGAAAACAAGGAATCATACATTAAATCAGCAATACCACTTTTTACTACATTCTGTAGCTCGATCTTTCTTCACAAGTTCTTCATCTAATGGCGGTACCATTGTCAGACAACTAGTCGATCGAAAGAGGCTCGTTCTTATGGACAGCGACAACTACAAATCTCTGATATCTAACGCCCGAGATTATTGCACTCCAGCTTGGTGGATCGAAATTTTTACCGCACAGCCCAAATGTACCTATTATTTTGGCCCATTCGATCGGATCTGGGAAGCTGAAACGGCAGTCTCTGGCTACTTGGAAGATCTCCAGAGCGAACTCGCCCAAGGTATTCAAGCGCAGATAAACAAATGTTGCCAGCCCGATCTCCTGACAATCGAATACGATCCGAGCGATAATTCCCCATCCCAAATGGTCTGACATCAGCCTACTGCTATTCGATAACTCGATCGTCACTTGGCAACTTACTCCCTGCCCACTCAAGCAATAGGCAATTCGTTCGTTTATCCACCGATCTCTATTCACTTAATTAGGGATTGACTTTGAAACTTGCGATCGTGGAACTCAAACGCTTTGCTTTTAACCATCTATATGCTAGATATTGGGGTTGATTATTACGTCCATAAAGATAGTTATATCGAAAGAAATCTTGGCCTTCAGCAGGAAATAAATCGATAAAAACTCTTGCGGCTGATAGATAATCCGTCGCTCCAGCTATTGCTAGTTGCTGTTGTCTGTCAGGAAATTTTTTAACCACGATCCGATCGATCCTTACAATTTAGGTGTAAATAAATTTGGTGTGTAAGTAGATGTTAGAAATACATCTACCAGCCGATTTGCACTAACGATCGTCAAACATACGATCGATTTTTGGCTGGCTTTACACCTATATTATCTCCGCGAAAATACTTTCAACCTCAGCTAATTGACGCAACACAATTTTGACCACAGATAGATCGGTATCTAGTGGTCTACGGCGTAAATCTAGGTAATTTTGATGGGGAGGGAGCGAGGAACGTTTAGCGGTAAGGCTGCGCTACGACCGCACTTTCCGTTTTGTTGAATTCTGCCCGTAGTTCGCCACGATCCCCGGATCGTCAACCATATTCACAACCGTACCCAAAACTGCAACTTTAGAGACTTCCAAGGTTCTTAATGCATTTCTCAAGGCTTCGCGGTGAACTTTGCCAAGCCTGGTAACCATTAAAAGTCCATCAGTTTGGGGGATTAATAGTAGTGAATCTGCAAAATTCAGCGGTACGGTATCATAGATTACTAGATCGAAATTATGCTCGCAATTCTGGACTAGCTCCTGCATTTTTTTTGAACTTAAAATACTAGTCGGATCTAAAGTCACAGAACCTGCCAGGAGCACGAATAAGTTTGTCTCCCCAGGTAAGAGTTGTACTGTATCCATTAGCTTCGTCGTTCCAGCAATTACATCTGTCAGGCCCTCTAGTGTCTCTCTATTATGGTGTCGATCTACTAGATTTTGCAAACTGGGCTTGCGCAGATCGGCATTAACTAATAATACCCGCTGACCCATGGCCGCCGCCGCTTGAGCGAGTTGGATGGCGATAGTTGTTTTACCCTCATTGGGTAATGCCGAACTCACAACTAGCGATCGAATCGGCAGATCCGGATTGAGGAGGCGCAGTTGTGAATTTAGGGCGCGGAAGGACTCAATGAATGGCGAGAATCGGTAGTGATGGACGATCTCATCGTCTTCACTCAGCGGGGGAAGTATCCCTTTGTCTTTTCTAGAATTAGCATGTTTGAGGGCCTTCCGTTCATCTTCTCGCTGCGGAATTAATCCCAAAATAGCAATATTGATTTCTTCTCGCAAGTCTTTAATTGAATAAATAACATCATTCATTTTATCGACAACTAAAGCAGCCCCACTCCCGATCAGCAAGCCAAGAATCGAGCCTAAAACTACATCCTTTAATAATCCAGAAGATGATACCGCGCCAACTGAAGGAGCTGCAATTATCTCCCATGGTACTTCTTGACGAGCTGCATTGATCATCAACTCTTCACGTTTTTGCAGAAACTTGCTTAGTTGTTCTGTGGCAATCTTTAATTGTCTTTGCAGATTTTCATATTGACGAGAGATGATTGGTAGCTTACCTGTTTCGGTAGCTAGGATTTGACTTGCTTCATTTAGACTTTTGAGCTTGGCTTCCAAAACTTTCACTTGGGTAGCAACAGCGATAAACTGCTTGCTCAGATCTTGACGCAGTGCATTTTGATAGGGCAGAGATTGGGCGTTGGGAGTACTCTGAGATAGGTTGCTACCCAAGAGGCTATCGGATTTTGCCTGTAATAGCGGCAGCAATTTTTTTCTTTTTTCCCGCAGCGAAATTATTTTCGGATGCTCGTCTGTCAATTCAGCCGATAGACCCTCTAATTCCACATCAATGTCCTGAATTTGTTTGACCAATTGTTGATATCCAGGAGCCTCACTCAGCACTGAAGCTGCTTCAGCACTTTTTGGCTGAAGTTGAAGCTGCTGTTCCAAAGAGCGATAGAGTTGTTTGGCTTTGGCTAACTCTACTTGCGTTGTTTGTTGCTCTTGCTTGGTGTTGCTCATTTGAACGCCAAGTTGAGATCCTAATGTAGTTGGATCGATTAGCTGATTTTTTTCGCGAAAATTCTGTAATGCTGACTCTAAATAGCTGACTTGAGTTTTGACGTTGGGTAGTTGGTCGTCTACAAATTTAATCGCTCGACGCACATTTGTTTGGCGTTCGCTCAAGCTATATTGGATATATGCATTAGAAACGAGATTTAGTACCTGTTTTGTCTCATTTTCCGATCGAGAGGCATATCGGACTTCCAGAATTTTAGTTTCTGTTGTGTCTTTAAGGCGACCAATTGTTAGAGATGCCTTGAGTTTTTCGTAAGAAATTTGTGGATAAGTGGGTTTAAGTTTGGTAGCTACAGGAAGTAAAATTTTACTGCTTAGAAGTAATTGGATTTGAGTTGGATAATCTAATGTAGTTTTTGAAGAATGGGCACCGTCTAAATCTTGGGCTTCAACACTTGCCCGAGTGCCAGTTACCGCAGAAACTACTTGACCCTCTACGGTAACTGGCTCGATCAATACTTTGAAGCTGCCTTCATACGCAGGCGGTCGAGTGCGATTCCAGACGATCGTGGCCCCGGTGGCGAGGATAGTGATTGCAATGACGATCCGAATCCGTCTCTGGATCGCACCAAAAACTTGACTGAAATCTAAACCACCTTCATCGGAGTTAGTACCGAGTGTATCGGCATTGAGCATACCGCTGTGCGATTGCCGATTTAGATGACTTTCCTGCCCATTATCTTCACCCGGTTTTACGACAATACTCATTTATAACTAACCCTAAAAAGTCCAAGCAGGTTGAAATACTTGTCAAAATGTATCCTTAGATACAATCTGTAGTGAGCAACTTCTCAACACGAGCCGATCTCGATCGCAACAGCCGTTAAGTATTTCTATCTCTAAGTTATTACTCGGAGTTGACACTCGTCAATTTTAACAATTTGAATACCTATTTGTGCGACAATTCAGCTATAAAGCCGATCGTACGATCTTCACAACTTGACGCCTTTATCGAGTACTAAGTTGTCGGGAAATCCCGCTCTCGCCTATTTTTCGATCGGATATCCAACATAAAGTGGGATCTGTTTGCCACTACCTACATAATTGGGCAAACTGCTACCAGTTAGATCGCGGACGAGCTTACCCCTTATTTCCCTGACATAGGTTGTATAATTTGGACTACCACCATGATTAACTTCTCCCAAGGTAATTGAGATGGAAGAATCATTATTGATAAACATCGGATAGTTCTGCGTTCCATCTGGGCCGACTGTCGTGCTATAAGCCAAACCGCCTAGCAACTCAGTTTTACCACCACCTTTCGTATCGATAAGCGTGCCACCCCGCTCGGTTTTTAGTCCCAAAATCCATAGTTTCCCACCGTTATTGGTGATGTGAGTGCCTGTATTTTCGACGTTAAACTGTCTAGCCCACACGTTTTGTCGATTAAATGTCCAGGTTTGCCAAGGGTTGGAGACCACATTTTCGATAAATACATCTCCCGATCCTGTCATGTTACCAGATACATTCGTAGCGTCGCGAATAACCAGCGTTCGTGACGAAGCATTTTCTAAAGTTGTAGTGGGATTGTAACCACTGCCGATGCGCTCGAACACGACGATCGGATTTTTCCCACCAATGACTTTAAAGCCAGGATTAACTGTCTTTGGGACCTCAACGATCGCCTCTGTACCAACTATCCGCCGGACATTGTTACGAATTAAGATCGTCTTGTTTAAATGATAGACTCCAACAGGCAAGTAAACGGTAGTCTTCCCCGAATCAATGGCAGCCTGGATCGCGGCTGTATCATCTTTCCCATCACCAGGAATCGCCCCGAAGGAGCCGACATTCGCCCAAGCAGTTTGAGCTGGATTATCCCAAGGAACATCAGGAGTTTCTTTAATTGGCAGATTGAGTGTTTGCCGTGGTGATGGGAACTGATTTATGGTTCCTCCAGAAGATATAAACTCAGCGATCGTCGCACCGACTTGAGGCCGATCCTGATTCTGAATTGCGACTTGATAGCCTGATGTTTTGAGGTTGCGGACAAGCAGGTCGAGCGGGAAATCGCTGCGAATTGCTGGTTGACGCGAAGCTGCACCAGTACCGTTCAAAGCAGAATCCAGCAAAGTCATTCGCCCACCAGCGTTGTAAATAGCGGTGACAGTATTATCACTTTTTAAACCGCGAATATTGACGATCTGACCTGTATTATATAAACCATAAACGCTCTGATTTTGAAGCGAAATGTTTTCAAGTGTTTGACTGTTAATCCGAAAGCCAGTTCTGATCCCATACTGAAATCCGATTACGGTCAGGTTCTTGACTAGGAGGGGGCCGATTTCATCGGCAAAATTCATGTCTAGACCATTAATACCCTGCCCATCCTGAGATTGAATGGTGACGTTGCGGAGCGATCCTTGATTATTGGCGTTAAACTGAATGCCGATCGCTCCAGGATTATTAGTTCCCGTATCGACAGTGAGATTGCGAATCGAGTTACCAAATCGCTGGGCAGGAGCGGGACCCGTGAAAATAACTGCTTTGGGGGTAGTGGCGATCGTAAAGCCTGCCGCACTGTCTTTGAGCTTGATAGTTACACCGCTCTGGCTCTGTCCTTGCAGGATGGTATTCTTATATTCGTTGCCTTTGCCCGGTGTACCTGGTGGCCAGACGATCGTTTGGGAGACCAAGTAGGTGCCATTGGGCAGATAAATAATCCGCCCACCGTTGGGGTGAGCATTTAGTAAAGATTGAATTGCGGCTGTGTCGTCGGTCATACCATCTCCCTTGGCCCCAAAGTTCTTGACATTGAGTACGCCAGCATCTGCTGGGAAAACAATATTCTCCCGATGGCGATCGATTTTATTAGTTTTATTGAGTTTGTATTGTCTGTTTTGCTTGCTCGCAGAGACAAAACCCAGTGGCAAGATCGAAATTGCACCTAGAATTAATAATTTGACAATTATTGAAACTTTCATGTTTGACAATTTAGATAAATTAACAACACGTCCTTCGATCGAAGATTAAAAGTCGTAAGTACAAATTTGTTCAAAGATCGGCTTTTATGCGGAATTATTTGACTGAAATTTTTGATAAGATTAGATAATAAATTAATGTATCGTTCGAGCGATACTTTGTCTGTATCTATGTTTGACTGATGGAGAATAAAGCCGATCGGATGAAGGGTCTATGATTCTCAAAATTGATAGCTGAGTTTGTGAGTAAATTAACTTTCTTTTGTTTAGAACAGTGAAACGATTAAAAGTTCTAATATCTGCTTATGCTTGTAGACCCGGAGAAGGTTCCGAACCTGGAGTTGGTTGGAATGTCGTTCGAGAGTTGGTCGAGTATCACGATCTTTGGGTACTGACGCGATCGGATAACCGGACATCGATCGAATTAGCATTAACCCGCGATCCTTTGCCGGGATTGCATTTTATCTATTGCGATCCCCCTCTCCTCGTTCAAAGGCTAAACTACAATTACAAGTTAGTTCATTTGCATTACTACGCATGGCAAATTGCTGCATACATGGTAGCCCGTAATTTACATAAAGAAATAAATTTTGACATAGTACATCACGTTACTTATGTGAGGTATTCATCGCCTAGTTTTCTCGCGCTCCTGCCCGTGCCGTTTATCTGGGGGACAGTTGGTGGTGGCGAGTCAGCCCCTAAAGCTTTTTGGGAAGATTTTAGCTGGCGGGGAAAAGTTTATGAGTTGACCCGTAGTTTAGCGCACCGGATCGGGGAACTCGATCCCTTTACGCGGTTGACTGCTCGACGAAGTATCCTGGTACGCGCGACAACGGAGGAGACAGCCACTCGGTTGCGTCAAATGGGTGCGAAAGATGTCGAGATTTTTCCAGAATCAGGCTTGTCCGAGGTCGAAATCGAGCAGTTAGCTCAAATTCCATTACCGATCGATCGATCCAACATCCGCTTTATCAGTATGGCAAGACTGCTGCATTGGAAAGGACTGCATTTAGGCATTCGTGCCTTTGCTCGCGCAAATATTCCTAATAGCGAGTATTGGATTTTAGGCGATGGTGTTGAAAAACAGCGATTAGAAGCCTTGGTGGTAAGCTTGGGGATCGAAGATCGAGTAAAATTCTGGGGTCGCCTCCCACGGCAGGACACTTTACAAAAACTAGCCGAATCTACTGTATTACTTCATCCGAGTTTGCATGACTCTGGGGGCTGGGTCTGCTTAGAAGCTATGGCAGCAGGTCGCCCCCCGATCTGCTTGAATTTGGGAGGTCCAGCAACTCAAGTAACCACAGAAACTGGTTTTAAAATTTCGGCTCAAACACCCGATCTCGCAGTGGCTGGTTTGGCAGCGGCGATGACTCAATTAGCTGGGGATCGGGAGTTATTGGCGAGCATGAGTCAGGCCGGACGAGAGCGGGTGAAGGAGGTTTATAGTTGGCAACACAAAGGTTACCTATTAGCGCAGCTCTACAGCACAATTGGGTGTGTTGATGAATAACGATCGAATTTTAGCTCAGACGCTGATAAATTTCGATTAACTGTTGGTAATTTTGGGTAGCTGTATACTTAGCTTCATATTCAGCGCGGGCGCGAGCGCGCATTTCTAGGACTGAGTTGGGATGGTTCAAACACCATTCAACTTTTTCAGCCAAGTCTTGAGGATCGCTAGGGTTAAAACACAGTCCGGTTTGATAAGGATCGATCAGCTCGGCGATCGCCCCGATATTAGATGCAATTACAGGTGTTCCTTTGGCAAATGCTTCGATCGCCACCCGACCGAAAGTTTCATACCATTTTGATGGGAAAATCAAAAACATCGCCTCGCCCATCAACCGATGCACCTCTGCAATGGGTCTTTTTCCCAGCCACTCGATGTGTGGCATTCGCTCGATCGCGTCCATCACCAGTTCTGCTAATGGACCCTCCCCAACAATCTTCAAAGGAACTTTATCACTCAGACGTTCCCAAGCAGATAGCAGGACATCCAAGCCCTTTTCGACTGAGAGTCTACCAACATACAAAGCATAGCCACCACTCCCGCTGCCAACTCCTGGATCGGGGTGGACAAAATTAGGCTTAACAATCATTTTATCGGCGGGAAAACCTGCCTCGATAAATTTCTGACGGGCAAACTCACTCAGGGTAATAAATAAATTGACTCGATCGAACCAAGTGCCGATCGTGCGATGTAAGGTCAACATCGCAACAGTTGCCGCCGTTGCACCGCGATTCTCTCGATAGCAAGCATGGATAATTCCTGGGTAAGGTATCGATTTTCCCAAGCAATCCTCACAGACGCGACCATCTCGAAAAAACAGTCCATTTGGGCAAATCAGCCGATAGTTTCGCAGCGTTTGAATCACAGGTACGTCCTCTGCTTTAGCTGCGTAATAGACTGAGGGAGAAATCAACGGGAAAAAATTCTGGACATGGATCGAATCGTAACGGTTTTGCTTGAGTTTTTGTCGAACTGCCTGGTAGGACTCTTGAGACCACACAGTTTTTAGAGCCAACTGAGCTAAATTGAGATCGTCAATTCGGTTATTACTCTCTTCATAGAAATCGACTTCATGCCCCATTTCCTTTAGTAATCTTTCTTCCGATTCACGAGACTCATCTTCACCTCCACGAATTTTATAGTTATTGTGAATACTCAAAATACGTAATCGATCTTTCATTTTTTTCTACTTAAGAGCCTTATTCTCTAGTACAGATTCGTAGATGTTCTCTAAAATTCTTGTTTGTTTTTCCAGATTAAAGTTTTTTTGAACATGCTCTTTACCATTGAGACTGAACCGCTGCCAAAGTTCGGGATCTTCAAGCAACCGCAAGATCGATTCTGCTAATCCAGCAATATCTCGCTCGGCGGTCAGAAAACCTGTTTCGCCGTGAATTACAGCTTGCGGAATACCTGCATGATTTGAAGCCACCACAGGTAACCCCATGGCTTGGGCTTCTACGACCACAGTCGGCAGTCCTTCGGAATCTCCGTTAGCCGCAGTAACACTAGGCACGACTAACAACATCGATCGATCCATCCAACTTTTGACTACGGATTGTGGTTGAAATCCCAAAAATTGGTAGCGACAGAGGAGTTTAGAGGCTAATACTTCTAGTTCGGGTCTTAGCTCTCCATCACCAATTAGAATTAGTTCGATTTCGGTTGCAACTTTTTGGACTTCAGCCATCGCTCGAATCAGATATTCACACCCTTTCTTTTCTGAGAACCGTCCTACAAACAGAACGATCGGCTGGCGCGACAATTTTGCTGGCTCGGATTGAAATTGCTCGATGTCAACTCCCAGCGCATGAGTGATTACTTTTTCTGAGGGAAAACCCTGTGCTATTAATCTTTGTTTGATGAACTCAGAAACGCCTATAAATAAAGTCGCTTCACATTTTAGAGCTTCACGTCGCTTGAGATAAATTCTCGTGCTTAAAGAATTTTTTCGAGCATAACTATCGGTCATCGTAGCATCGAGTCCATGAAAAGTAACCACCATTGGCACATTGAGTTTAGCTTTTAATGGTAAGGCTAAAGCACCACATACTCCAAAATGAGCATGAATTAAAACCGGATTGAGTTTTTGTATTTTTTTATAGAATTTTGGTGCAAATCCATATATTTTAAACAGCACTTCCTCGACAACCCCAGGGGCACTACCCTGGTTCACAACGAGGGTACGCTCTGGTGGTAAAGATAGCCCTCGAACTCTCCGCGCCCCAACATAATAAGGAGTGAATTTTTGTAGTCCCTCTCCCTGCGCGCGGATAAAAGTTTCGGATGCGGAAAGTAGTCTACCATTAAAGACAATGATATTTGAATTAGACATTTTTAGTGATTTTGATTTACCGCGATCGCAAATTGCTGTAATAAAATATTGATGTATATATCATTATAGATCGAAACATGTTTCATGATATTTTAATTATTTCAGCAGAATAGCTAATATGTGAATATCGCTGAAGGTGAAAGACTGCGTAGGTTTAGTTACCTAAAAATTGAAGATGCGGACATACAAGTAAGCGAGGAGTTCGGAAATGACCGTCCGCACCCCTTCACTAGAATGCCACCAACTTTTCGGATCGTAGTTTAATGGTTCGCAGGAGACAATCCCGATATGTATCTCCGGTTCGAGAATATCTTTAAAAAGTAGCCAACTCCGACGGGCATGAGCACCAAAAGAAAACAGATTTATTGCTGTTACTTCTAGTTCGGAAGTTGCTAACCAGCGAGCCAGGATTGCCGCAGAGCTAGCAGTGCGATCGGGCGACTGACTGAGATCGGCAACTATTGTCAGGTGTTGGGGATCGACCCCTAGCGCAATTAAAGTTGCCGCAGAGAGTTCCGCAAAGTTTGCATATTCTGATAGATAAGACCCCCTGGGAATTGTACCGCCAATAGTAATCAGTTTATGATAAGCACCATCTTTGAATTCCATGGCTGCTGACTGGAGTGCATAGTCTGGCAACCATCCTTCCACAACTAATACCTCTGCCTCGATCGGTGAGTTTTTAGACAAAAAGACATGAATATTGAAAATTGACAAACCGATCGCCGCAATTAGACAAGTTGTTAAAAATGCAAGTGCAAATATTGCTATTTCGTCGATGCAAATACAGAATGTAGCGATCGGCATCATATTAACTTACCAATTATCAACCCTCATGTAATTTTTAGGAATGTATCGACCAATAATTGGGTATTTGTCTCTCCAAGTGAGATAACCTTGAAGCTCTGGTGGCAACTGCTTATCGAATTCGACAATTTGCCTACTCGAAAGGGGCGATCGATCGCAGAAGAAAGGATTTTTGGGACGGTAGCTAAAATAGTGAAAAAATATCGCCGATCGATCGGTGTGGATCGGCGGCTTTCCGCGATGATAGTAGCGTGAAGTGTCAGTGAAAATCACTGTTCCAGCTTTACCAACACAAGAGACAAACCAATTAGTGGATGTGTTGTTTAGCATCTGTTGCATTTCGGAATGAGTCAATCCCTTGTATCTGGGGAGAGTTTCCAATAGCCACCTATTCTTGACCGAAGTGACGCACTGATAGGGACCGCCGGATTCATCAACATCGTTTAAGTAAACGGCAACTTTGATCATTCGCCAGTCTTCCTTGTCACGGTGCCAAATCCGAGGACCTGCATCTCTACCATCGGCCACGCTATAGTAAAAGGATAAGCCACCATAACCGACAGGTAAGCCTAGATAGCATTCGACAATTTTGAGAATTCGCTTTGAAAGTCCCCATTCAAGAATTTCAGGGTGTTTTAATAAGAGATCTGCATTTGCCATCAATGTGTGTTTGCCAGCATGACTATGAGAGCGTGACAGTTGGGCAAGTTCTTTGGTAATCGGCTCGGCAGCGTCCAAGAGTTTTTGACTATCAGGAATCGCCAAAACCTCTAATGATGTGATGCAAATACCTTCCTGCTCCAGTTGCTCAACAATAGCTAGTTCGCTAGCCTCGAGCTTTGGTAGATGTTCTTGGTGTCGATCGCGCCACTGTTGATATCGAGGTAACAGTATCCATCTCTCGAACCAATCGTTACTATTAATCAGACAAGCCAGATCGGACGGGAGGCTTAATATTTTGTTAACGAACCGATTGATTAGATGATAGAGAGGATAAAGATTATTAAAACGGAGATGCTGGAGCTGAAATAAGGTATTTGCACGCATGATGATTTACTGATTCTAATTTTTTACACTGCCATCGCGGACTGGTAAATTTCAATTAGCCGTTGATAATTGTTGTCGGCAGTGTACTTGGATTCAAATTCAGATCGAGCTGTAAGCCGCATTTGAGCCAGTTTGAGGGGATGTGCCAGTAGCCAATCGATTTTGGCTGCCAGATCGGTTGGGTCGCTCGGACGGAACAGTAATCCGCTCCGCTCCACACTCACCAGTTCGGGGACCGCCCCGATGTTGGAGGCGACCACTGGTGTACCTTTAGCAAAAGCTTCGATCGCGACTTGACCGAATGTCTCATACCACTCAGATGGAAACACCAAAAAAGATGCATTTCCAACAATTTCATAGACTTCGTGCGAGGGTCTACGTCCCAACCACTCAATTTCGGGCATTTCTTTTACGGCTTCAGTCACCAGCCCCGCCATCGGCCCGTCGCCTAAGATTTTGAGTGGGATCTTGTGCTCCAGTTGTCGCCAAGCTTCTAGCAGTACCCCTAGACCTTTCTCGATCGATAGCCGCCCCACATATACTGCATAGCCACCCGTACCTTCACCGGGTGGAGGTACGGGATGTAAAAAGTTACTTTTTAAGGCGAGCTTTTCGGCAGGTAGCCCGCCTTGAATAAACTTGTTCATGGCAAACTGGCTGATGACAATGAACTTATCTACCGCATTAGTCCAAGTTCCTAACATAGTGTGAAAGCTGGTTGTTAACGCCACCATCGCACTATCGCGGCGATTACCGCGATAACACCCATGCACTATCCCTGGTAAAGGGATGACTCGACCCAAGCAATCTTCGCAGACGCGACCTTCTCGAAAAAATAGGGCGTTGGGACACAGTAGTCGATAATTATGCAAGGTTTGGACAACGGCCACACCTTCGTCTTTGGCGGCATAATAAGCCGATGGGGAAATCAATGGAAAAGTGTTGTGAAAGTGGGCAATTTGAGGCCGATTTTGGCGGATTAGCGATCTCAACTCTCGATAGACTTTACTGTTCCATAGAGTATTTTTGCCTAAAAGTAAGGGATTGTCAGTAGAGATACTTTCATTGTCAAGGGTATATCTAACGACCTCATTCCCCTTGGATTCCAGCAAGGCAGACTCAGAGGTAAAAATTTGCTCTTCGCCGCCCGGTTCTCGGTAGTTATTATGGACGGTTAAAACTCTCATCAAGCGATCGACTCCGGCTGAATCAGCCTTGCTTTAACTACGTTGTCATACAATTGGCACATTTGATGACCCCGCACTTCCCAGTTATAGAATTCCTTAACTCGCTGTTGACCAGCTCGACCCATTGACAAGCGTAGTTCGGGGTCATTAGCAAGAATGCTCATAGCCTTAGCTAATCCCGTAATTACTTGCGTTGGAGATAGCGCAGGGATTTTAAAACCAGTTTCTTCGGTTACTTGAACGGCTGGTCCTCCCAAATTCAAACAAATCACGGGTCGCCCTGCTGCCATCGCCTCCAGACACACAAAGCCACCTGACTCATGCAGACTAGGATGAACCAGTGCCGTACAAGTGCCCAAATTTAAGAAAAGTTCTTGTCGGGGCATCTGAGCTAAAAACTTAACTCGATCTGCAATACCTAGATCTACTACTAGCTGTTGTAGATAGTCCTGCTCCGAACCACTACCAATTAGCCAATACTGCGCCTCTTTTGGTAAGTTAGCTTGAGCAAATGCTCGTAGACCTAAGTCAAACCCCTTCCAATGTAGTAATCTGCCAATACTAATAAATCGGAGCGGGGCACAATCTGATAAAGGGAACTGCTCCATCCGAGTTACTTCTTCAGGTAACAAGCCTACCTGGGAAAGCACTTCAACACGACTTGCACCCATTTTGACCAGACGTTCAGCGGTTTCTGGAGTCGTTGCCCAACTGAGAACGCTACGGCGAACGGTCATTTGAGTGAATGGATCCCTCTCACCAAACCATTGAGACAACCCCCGTAAAAATTCATGAATTTTCCCTCTCCATCGAAAATCTTGAGCAAATGCTGTAGGGGCCGATTCGGCTCCACCAACTGGCCCAAAAATAAACGGAATTGGTAGCAGAGCAAGAAAACTGGGAACGGAGTACTTAACAAAAGTGACGTGATGTGAGAGTTCAAAGCCAATCTCGGCATGTAAGCGACGAGCGACAAAAAATGCCTGGATCTGCCATAAATAGTAGTGAATTAGGAAGGCGATCGAACCCCCTTGTCGCCACAAAGATCCTAAAATAGGCAGCGTAAAATACACAAAGTGAAGATTGGGATTGGGGTTGCGCTGAAGTTCGGCTTCGATCGCCTCTTTGCCGTCATCGGGACGGGTTAAGATCCAAACTTCGTGGTATTTGGCAATTTCCCAGGCAGTATTCCAACCTACGCCTGGTTCTGTACCTCGACCTGGTTCGCAGGCATAGGCTGATAGTAAAACTTTCATAGTTATAGGTTTTCCTCATGCTGAGAATAGAATATTAAACTTTTTTATGGCTCTTTATACTTATTAGAAAAGTCAATAACTAAAGTGATAACATTTAAAAGTTTCCAAGTTCGATTGAATTCACAAACAAAAAACTTAATTTGATTGAGTTTGTTATTAATCGTCTTAACCATCCACGTTAGCTAATTATTTTCATTGTTAAAAATTTGAGACTTTAGGCTTTTACCGCCTCAATGAATAGCGAATCAGGTTTTCTTGTTTTTCCTTCAAAACTATCAAGTTGGTATTGATT
Source organism: Chamaesiphon minutus PCC 6605 (assembly GCF_000317145.1). Taxonomy (GTDB): domain Bacteria; phylum Cyanobacteriota; class Cyanobacteriia; order Cyanobacteriales; family Chamaesiphonaceae; genus Chamaesiphon; species Chamaesiphon minutus. Next base: position 6,260,237 of record NC_019697.1, read on the forward strand.
AAAATCAAGAATACTGCTTTGAGTGGGCTGGCAAATAGCTATCTTAATAAAACCATGATTTGAAAGAAGTCGCTGAAGACTATATCGATCGTACATGACGCGATGTATTTCACCTGAATCTCTGAAAGCACCATTGCGGAAAGATAGAGCCATTTTTTCACCTGCAAAAAACGAAACTGATAATTCTGCTAATTTCGATCTCATTTTAATACTAGCTTTACGAACTTCCCTTAAATTAGTTAGTAGCTTCATCAGCCTCATTTTATAACTAGAGATATTATCTGAACTTACTTTTTGAATATGATCTAAAGCTTCTTTACCATGCCTTGCTACAACATAATCTAAGTCAGTAATATTTTGAGATGACCAAAGCTTTAACAGCTCACCTCCAGGGTTGTCTCTAGTAGTTTGGTCGTACAGCTCAAGTAAAGAGTAATCATATCTAAATTCATGTGATAAATCACCCGAAACTAATTCATCCAAGTATCTAATGTAGTTTCTGCAAATGGTTTCGAGATCTGGGACGACAATTCTGACAATCCCGTCTTTTCGTAGAATTCTTTTCTGCTCTTTGATAAAGAAATCAGCTTCTAGTTTCCTTAAGTGTTCAAGAACATGAGAACTATAACAAGCATCAAAGCTGTTAGATTCAAAAGGCAAGCCCTTACTTAAGTCGTGTTGGATTACATCTGACGAGTTTGAATTTAAGTCTATATTTACCCACTTTTTGTGATAAACAGTACCACAACCAATATTTAGAAGCATAGACATAATAATATCCTCTACAAAGTTTAAACGTTCACGATCCATTTTCGGCGTTTAGACAACGCGCAACTAAAAATGCTTGGATCTGCCATAAATAGTAACTGTCTTGGCTCGCACTCTGGAGGAAACATCCAGAGTGCGAGCCGCTTTTCGCATTTGCAAACCCTCAGCAGCCGATCCGCACTTCTTAATAGTGATTCAAGACTTCTGGCTGGGCAGGTGAGAGTATGGATTGACAAAATTCTAGGTACTGTTTACTAATATTTAAGTAATTAAATTCTTGCGATCGTAGCTTTGATTGTTGGCGAAACCGCTCTTTTAATTCAGGTTGGGTGAGTATTTGCAGGATTCCTTGAGCCAAAGCATCAGTATCGTTGGTCGGTACCATTATGCCATACTTGCCATACTCCACAATGTCTTTCATGCCACCTGGTGCATCGGTAACCAGTGCTGCTGCTCCACATGCCATCGCCTCCTGTAATGCGACTGGACTACCTTCCCATGCAGAAGCTAAGACAAATAGATCGCACCGAGCCATATATCGATAAGGATTTGGATCGTAACCGGGCATCCACACTAATTCGGCAATACCTAGCTCTTGGCACAGATGTTCTAGCTCTGCTCTCAATGGCCCCTCTCCCAGAATTATCAGTCTTGCAGGAGTCTCCTCGACCACCCGCGCAAATGCTCTGAGTAAATTATCTAGCTGTTTTTGCTTTGCCAATCGAGCGGCTGTGACTATGACTGGAATGTCTGCGTTCTGGAACCAAGGATGGTCGATCGACTCTTGCGCGAGTTTTGCTAGGCGCGGCGGGTTGCTCGGATTGAAAATCACCTGGGCTGGAATCTTAACATTAATGTTGAGATCCTCAACCAAATCAGTAATGACATCTTTAGCAACTCCCACCAAACCATCACCATACGGATAGGTATAGCGCATTAGAATTGGCAATAATCGCAGATGCAGTTTGTCTCGATGCTCGATGCTAGCTTCTAAACTAATAATATTTTGCTCTCCAATGATTACTTTAGTCTTGGCTCCCGAGAGATATTTCGCCCAAATAGCGACAATATTGAAATACCATGGCATAGAGATCATGATATCTGGCTGATGTTCTCGTAAGTAACGGACAGTTGCCCACAGCGAAAAAGATGTGCGTTTTACATTCAGTGAGACGATGCGTAAATCTGGATATCGAGCTAACTCTTCAGCAGTTGCATGTAAAAGCACTAACTCACAATCTACTCCTAATTCCTGAAATCCCCGCATGAGTGAGGGACAGATATTCGTAAACGCTCCGCCATTAAGCGAGTGCGTTAGGATGGACAACTTTAATGCGCTCATTACACCACTTTCCTTTTTTGGTTAGTTAATTAGATTGAGGCTGGTAGATCGGCTCGATTAGCCATTACCAATTCTGCAACTTCAGCCATACATTGCGCTGCCGCCAATGGGGTGTACTGAGCCATAATCTGCTGAGATCGCGCTCCCATCGCTAGAATTAAGGTGGGATCGTCCAGGAATAGCTGCATCAGATCGGCTAGCTTATCGGGATCTTCGGGTGTGAAGACATAACCATTTTCCCCAGAGACTACCAGTTCTGATGTCCCAGCACCGCTAGAGCACAGGATTGGTTTCCCCAGTAACATCGCTTCGAGCGTCACCACGCCCCAAGTATCTTCCAATGTTGGCAAGACAAAAACATCAGCGTTGTGAAAATAAGTGCCGATCTTATCGAAGTTCACTCTGCCTGCCCATCGCACGCGATCGCTCAGGTGGTGCTCCTGACAAAAAGTCTCTAATTCTTGCTGCTGGGGGCCATTTCCGACAACTAGAAGGGTGAATTGTTGGTAGCCTCTGGCTTGCAATAGGCTACAAGCTTGTAGCAACAGCGGTAAACCCTTGCGGGGAATAATCTGACCTACAAATAAAAAGACTGGCTGATGTGGCGGCAAATTTAGTTGTTCTAGCTGTTCGCCTTCAGCAATAGCTGGCAATGTGTGCTCGTCTGGAATTTCATAAGGTTGGACAAACACCAACTCTTTTTTGGCTTTCAAGATCTCAATGAGGTACTCACTGCCAGCATTACTGTTAGTAATGTAAGCATCAGCCATCCAAATCATTAGCCGCCTGACAAATAACCTTGCGGCTGAATTGCGGTAGTCAACTCCTGGCGAACAGCCTTCATAAGCAATGATTACTCGCCACCAAAATAAGGGCTTGAGCAGCAAAGCAATCATTGTCCAGATCCCAAACGAACTAGAAAAAATGACTTGTGGTCTAAGTTTGAGTAGGTGTCCGATAATTTTGGGCGATAGATAGGTAAAGTTATCACCGTAGCTATTTTCATCTTTAGCAATCTCGATCACTTTGAATTCGCCGACTACTTCAACTTTAAGTCCTCCTTCTAATCCTTTGGCAAACCCTGGAAATAGACCAGTGAATACGGTTGTGTTGGGAAAAAACTTTGTCAATTCGGCAATCGCAGGTTGCCAATAAAACCAGGCTACTGGCAACAGCCAAGCAATACGAATATCATGCATGTGTAGTTGTATAGATAATTAAGCAGAGAAATGTTAATACTTTTGCATACATATAAACACCTTGCGAGGCATTCTATATTGCCGTATCTATTCGTTTGTTTTCTGGATGCTGATTTTTTTTCATGGCAGGCTTTTCCTTAAAAGAGTTTTTTGAAAATAGTATGCAGACAACATAATAACAAGAATCTTCTCTAATGTAGACAAATAAGCAAAATAGTTTTTAATAAACTCTTTATACCGTGCATGAGGATTTTTACTAAGCCAGAAACATGCTAATCCTTTTGAGAAGAATTTATTAGTATACCTTGATAAGTCGGAAAAATTAGTTCGCAACCAATATCCTGTGACAAGATGTAATTTCATAAAGGTTTCTCTAGACTTGATTATTTCCTTATTTGAATACGCATTATCACCATGCAATCTATAGATTGATATTTTTTTGTCAATAACGCATCCTTTACTTTGAGACACGCAAGCCATAGCCAGATATGTATCTCCTAGATAAGTTTTTCTGTCTTCTGGAATTGGAAAAATCTGCTTAAGAATTTTGCGAGAGAAACTGAACGCAGATGTCTGTGGAACAAATCGAGGGAGTTCACCAGCTCTCATCGAATCTCTAAAATCAATCTCTTCAATGGTTAATAACTGAGATTTGCATTCAAACAATGGGTTCAAGATATCTTTTTTTAGTTCGTCTGTTTGCATGGAAAAAAGCGGATGAAAAACCCAGTCAATATCATTAAATTTAGCAAATACTCTAATGACCTCTTCTACTTTAGTTGGCAGAAAAATGTCGTCAGAATCAAGAAAACAAATAATATTTCCACTACTTTTTACAAAGCCTGCATTAAATGCTGATGCTTGTCCACCGTTAGGCTTGAACACAGGTTTAATCTTATCTCCATAACTTCTAATAATCTCCTGTGAACTATCTGTAGAACCATCGTCTACTACGATAATCTCTGTGTTAAGATAGGTTTGATTTAAAGAGCTATCGATTGCTGCATTAAGATAAGAACCGTAGTTATAATTGTTGATGAGGATACTGACCAATGGTTGATTCATAACTTAAGTGTCCTAAATTTTTATTGAATTAAAAATAAATTTATTTATTTATTTTTATAAGCAAAATTTAATTTAAATTTACGCTCAATTAGCTAAATTACATAAAATCTTACCATCTTTTAGAACTGGAAATATAGAAACTCACTGGCTTGATTGCAGAAGCCTAGGGAAATAACAAAGATGCCAAATGTCAGCAAAGCATAACCAAAAGTTGGTTGCCAAGCGTACCAAGCTGGCTGCTGACCGTTGAGGTTTTTGTAGATATCGAGAGCCGCAGGCTCACGCATCGTGAACTGATAAAGGTTGGGTAAGAAAAGTGCAACACTCAGTATCAGCAATAGCAACAAAGATCCTTGGATGCCACTATGATAATTTAGCGTTCCAAACTCAATTCCAATGCCACGGAGCATACTAAATCTATCTGCAAACATCTCCGGCAGCATTAAGCCATTGCCACCAAACAAGCCCATCAACATGTGACTAGCACCGTTCAAAGTTTCAGCTCGAAATATGACCCAGGAAACAATTACTGCCAAGAAAGTTAGCATCCGAGCTAACCAGTAATGATATCCAGACTCAAACACCAGACCTCTATGTTTAAGAAATTTTTGCCAGCCACGATCGATACATAGGTAAATTCCATGCAGCCCGCCCCAGACAATAAAAGTCCAGCTCGCCCCATGCCACAGTCCCCCCAGTAACATGGTGAGTGATAGGTTGATGTAGGTACGTAACTCACCATTGCGGCTACCACCCAACGGAATATAGAGATAGTCACGTAAAAATCGACCGAGGCTAATGTGCCAACGCCGCCAAAAATCACCGATTCCGACAGCTTGGTAAGGAGAAAAGAAGTTCATCGGCAGCTTGATATTAAACATATTTGATAATCCGATCGCCATATCGCTGTAACCGGAAAAATCAAAATAGAGTTGGAGCGTGTAAGCAATGGCGGCTTGCCAAGCAAGAAGGAAGCTAATTGACTCTCCGCGCTCAGCAGCTATAAAAATTGGTGTAGCAAAAACAGCCACAGAATCAGCGATCGCCGTTTTTTTGAATAGTCCGAAGGCAAATATAGTGAAACCGACAGCAAGATTGCGATAATCGAGCCGGTAGTTGAATTTTTGAAGTTGGTAATTCAATTCATTAGCGTTTAGGATCGGACCAGCAATCAGATGGGGAAAGAAGGTAACGAACAGCAAAAAGCGCGGTAAGCTGTATGACTTAACTTCTCCTTTGGCAATACCTACTAAATAGCTCATCTGCTCGAAAGTATAGAAAGAGATCCCCAATGGCAGCACAAGACCATCGAGTAGCTCCAATCTGAATCCAAAAGTATTAACTGTATCAATGAAGAAGTTAACGTACTTAAAATAACCAAGAAAGCTCAGATCGAAGATAATACCGAGGATTAGCAATAACTTGACTGCGGCATTCATTTTCGCACCGTCGGGGAGATTTCTACGCTGATGTGAAAGTGCTATGCCGATCGCCCAGTTGATAGCAACACTGAATAACAATAGGAGTAGGAACTGATAACTCCAGATCGAATAAAAGATCAGTGAAATCAAAACTAGCCAACCAATGACTATAGAGCGATTTTGGAAGATGCTAGCCAGCCAGAAACCACATAAGGCGATCGGTAGATAAATAAAGATAAAATCAATTGAGTTGAACAGCATTACGATCGCTCCTGGACACTGTTTGTATGATTCTTAATCGAAGGAATAATACTTCTTGTTCTCTTTTCTCTTCCAGCATTATTAGGATGGTAATTTGCATTAAACATCAGGTTTGGAGGTAAAAGAGAATCCATCAATGAATCCTGAAAATCAATCCCCAGATCTGTCCAGTATTTTTTAATTTCTTGAGCAGATTTCTTAAATGCTAAATCTTGATAACTATCTGTATAAGTTGATACTGGATAGAGCGGAACTATTTTTGCTCCCTTATTTGTTGCCAACTTCACAAATTGCCGAATATAACCACCAGGATCGATATTTGAAATCGACCTTGGCATAGCTGTTTTGATAACAGCCTGATTCACCTGAGCATCTTCAGATTCCATGTTACAAGTCTCATCTCCATATTGATTAAAAGTATAGCCACTGTAACATCCACCATCTAACTGCTGTTGCTGGAGTCTGTCTAAGATGTCTTTTTTATTCAAGTTTCTACGAAAGTAGCTCATGTATTCTTTCTTACCATTCCCTGAAAATACATTACTAAAAAAGAAATTTACAATCGACGTTGCTGATATTTTTTCGAGAGAATTTCTGTCGTAAGAAATCATAAACCGAGCAAGTATATCACCTTTTTTAAAGTCATCAGAAATACCTGACGAAGAGTAAAATTCATACTCCAGTGGCAATATAATAATATCTCCTTTCCTAATTAGCTTTTCCGCTCTACTCAGAATATAAGCTCCACCTAGTCCAGCATGTGAACCTAGATTAATTGTTGTTAATCTAGTTTCTTGCGAGATTGTTTTTGCTGACAATCCAAATAAACTATTGCTACCTGATATTATTAGAATTTTCGGTCGATCGAGCGGAGCAGCTAATGCCATTTTTTCTTTCTTAGCAAACATTAAATCCACCCAATCTTGAGTGCTAACCATCCGACCTGTTGACAAGAAGATATTTAGATCGAGTAGTGTTTTTGAAAAAAGACAAGTAGACAATAAGATAAGAGCAGTCAATAAATATTTTTGATACTGCCGATCTGGATATTTTGATTTAGGGCTGCTATTTGTAAAAAAATTGGGTCTCATGCTGGGTCAAGATAGTGGAACTGACTGGGAGAATGGTCAAAAATAGCTACTAAGCCTATTTGACACCAACAACAGTCATGCCTCTAAACAGCATTGGCAAACTGGCAATTTTCCGTCGCAGCGGGAAGGGTAAAATCTGCAGAAATGATTCGATCGCCACAAATAGCCACATAGTAAGCGAAGATAGGGGGATTTGAAGATGAGTCGTTTTATAGCTTTTGTAGAGACTCACTTTGGAAAATCCGGCTGTACAAAACAGTTGATATAGCTCACTGAGTAGATATTCTTTCAAATGAAATCCAGTTGCTACCTCATCAAAATACTGTGAGACATCGTGAGGGCCAGATAATCGATTGGGTGTGATACAGATATAGGTACCACCAGGAACCAGCGTGCGACAGACAGCTTGGAGTTGTTCGACTGCATCATCAGGATGTAAATGTTCCATCAATTGATGGCTGTATGCTAGGTTAACCGAGTTATCGGGGAGCGGGATGGAACAGCCATCCGAGATAATTAGTTCAAAGTTGTCTGGCATCGCTAAATTTTTGGTAATCTCATTAGAAACATCTAGTGCATAAACTTTTTTAACGTGTTTTGTAATCTCTAGGGAGAGAGTACAATCTCCAGGTCCAATTTCCAGAAAGATAAGATCGGGAATTAGGAAACTCTCAATCAACTGCATCCGCTGGGCTACGATCCAGGCAGCCGCTGCTGGATCGGCTTTCACACTTAACTGTGGGAGAAAATAAATTTTAGTAAATAATTCATCATATAGCTCTGTATATAAGTATTGACGTTCTTGTTTAGTTGAGTTTCGCAATCGCTTTGCTAAACTTTTCTCAAGCTCATAATGTTCTTTAATCTGTTCGACATTGTAGCTATAAGCATCTGACATATTACTAGTCCTCGCTGATTTTTCCATAAATACTTGATTACAATCTATAATGATCACAATCGACAACACATAGATAAAACTATGGGTGAAATCTTCAAGTAACACCTAAAATTTTGAGATACTTTTGGGTGGCAGTTTCCACATCAAACCGAGCCAGCGAGATTGAGTCGATAGATTTAACTCGACCCGATAACACCTGTAGAATGGCATCTGCCAGGGCGTCGCTGTCTCCTACAGGAGTCAAGTAGCCATATTTACCATCAGCTAAGATCTCTGATGGGCCACTTTCACAATCGGTAGATACGACCGGGATGCCTAACGCCATTGCTTCAATTAGGACTACCCCTAAGCCTTCCCAAGCAGATGACAGGACAAATACTGCTGATCGCGCCATATAGGCATAGGGATTCTGGACGTGTCCAGGCAAATCCACATCATCTTGCAGACCCATAGCTTGGATGAGAGCTTCTAGTTCTGGGCGGTCAGGTCCCCAGCCCAAGATAACCAGACGCGTGGGTCTTACTTGTCGTACTTTTGCAAAAGCGCGGATCAGATTGGGAAAATCTTTTTGCTGTTCCAATTTACCAACACCCAAAATCACTGGCACCTCTGCCGAGCTAAACCAAGGATGCTCCACTGGCTCTCTAGCCTGCTCAAACATTTGGGAACTAATTACTGGGTTGTAAATTGTCTCAATGCTTGCTAACGGTAGCGAAGCGATCTCAGCAAGGTCTCGAGCAACTCCTTGAGAAACGGCAATAATGGCATCAGCCCAGGGATACAAGATCCGAACGAACATAGGTACCAATCGTATCTTCAGTTTGGTTGCATTCCTAGCTGTTTTTGAAAGTTGGTTATGTTCAGCGACAACCAGCCGCAGTGGGACTCCCGCGATCTGTTTGGCCAACAGCGCAATTTCATTGAGGTAATGATCGGTTGCCAGCAAGGCTATTGGTCGCTCTTTCTTGATATAACGCACTAGTCCTGGCAGACTCAGATACACGTTACGGGCATTTAAGTCGATGACCCTAGTTTCCACTGGCATTTGCCATAGATGAGTACTATCGGCTCTGTTGAGGATTAGGTCAACTTTCACACCCAACTTGACAAAATTATGTGCCAGATGAGCTGTAATCCGCTCGATGCCGCCGCCACCAAATGAGCCGAGAAAGAAAGCTACGCGAGGATTTAGTTCGGGCATTGAAATACCTCTAAAATAATTGTGTTCGGGGACATTATTAAATAAATCGAAGATAATTTAGTGAGTACGTAAAAGATTTTGTGCTAATTCATAAAATGATGTCTAGATTTAAGTTTTTGATCCTATCAAGTGTATTTTTATGTCTTTGCGATCCTGCATTAGCTGAAGGATCGGAGCAAGGTGGCAACCAACAATCGCCCTTACAGGTGATTGTGTCAATTGTAATAACTGCGATTGTACTTAGAGTCTTACGCACTTTTAAATTGCCCTAAGTTAAGCGATTCTCGAGCGAACTATGTTTGTAAGCTCTTGGGAGTCTCAAGTCTAGACTTCTGCCAATCTAATCCAATCAAGCTAGCGACAACCAGAGTGTAGCCTGGTTCTTCCAACTGGGAGAAGATCGTACCAAAGACGAATATTGTCAACATTAGGTATTTAGCTGTATCTGTCACACAAACATAACGCCAGACCAAGATTGCCAGATAAAAATAAGTTCCTAATCCCAGTAGTCCCAAATCACCCCAGATGCCTGCCCAACCAAATAGAGGAGAAAACATACTCGATTGATCCCCCAGCCAACTGTTGGCTACGGCTGTCCAAACAGAGACACTAGCTGGATGGATGGTTGCCCCCAGTGGTTGAAATAAATTCCAATAGCTAGGGATCATCCATCCACCCAATCGTCCCACTGTATGACCAGGACCCAATCCCAACCACCAATTGAGGGGTGAGTGAAAATACTGCGGTACGATCCGAAAGGTCGCAAATTTTAACTGGGTTGCTTCCCCTTCTGGGCCATAAATTTCTGGTCTGATCCATGTTTTGTAGGCGGCAAGAAATTCAAAATTATAGATAGCCCAGTAGAAGACACTGAAAAACAGCACTCCAATAATAAAGTATAGTATTGCCTTAGTTAGATCTTTAAAGGTCACAAAATACAAAATTATGTATCCGACGATAAATGATAGCAATACTTGCTTAGTATCTGAGATAATCACCTGATTGAGACAAGCTAACAATACCGCAATCCGAAACCAGAGTGGTTTTTCTTTAGCATTTACACAATAGTAAATGCCAAAAGTCATCGCTACAGAACCACCAATAACATGTCCAGCACCCTGACCAATAAAAATTCCCTTAATATTATCTTCTTTACCAAAGAGCTTTTCCATGTGAAACACGTATTTCTGAATATAGGCAAAGATCGTGTTAATTAGACACGCTTGCAAAATCCAATTACGAAAGTTCTGATAACTGTGGGATGTCATCGGCATACTGACAATCGTCAGAATCAAAATAAATGGTTCTGTTAGCAATAAGTAGTCTAAAACTGTATTAATAATTCCAGCATGATTGAGTAAAGCACTGGCAAACAAAACTATTAATAACAGAAACAATCCCAGTAAAAGACTTTTGGAGATAGCAATTTGTTGGCGATCTTTACTCCGAGAGTTAAACAATACTGAAGCACAAGCAAGCGGAACGGCAAAAAAATGCAGGAAGTTGATTGTAGAAGGAATTTTGAATATAGTAAAAACTCTAGAAAAGAGAGCGGTGCCTAGTCCAAACAACGTCAACTTTAAGTTCGTAACATATCCTTTTGATTTAGGTGCTAATTTTAATCCTGTGTTCATTTACAAGTAAATTGGTGCAGAATAATTATATTTAAGTTCTTAAAATAGATAAAATTACATAGCAGGTTACAATTCAAGATGTATTAACTTCATAGGTAGAATCAACATACCTATAATTTAATTACAAGAGATCGGGAAATAATTGTTTAAAAATTGTGCTGGCATATAGCTCGATCGAGTTTTGTTCGGCAAATAGTTTCATTTGACTGGGATTGGATAATGTTGGCGGTGACACCGATAGAAAAGTAGCAAGTGCCCGAGCAATTTCTGTCGGTTTGGTAGAATCTACCACTAAACCTAACTGGTATCGCCGTGCCAACTCGCCCATTAAACCATAATCAGAACTCAATACAGGTTTGCCTGCCGCCGCCGCCAGCAGCAGGATTCCACTCATACCAACATGACGTTGATAGGGAGCCAAGATGACATCTGCCAATTGAAAATAAGGAGGGACATCTGCTTCGGGAATAAAATCGTAATGCTCGATCGCTTGAAGTGGTAATGTTTGACGAATTACTGCAATTTTTTGGTGAATAGTTGCTTGTCGTGCCGGATCGGTTCCACCCACTAATAGTAAGCAAAGGCGATCGCAAAGTTCTGACGATAATAATTGGATCGCCTCTAAAAGTTGATAAATTCCTTTGCGCTCGTCCAAACCACCAAATAGCAAAAATACACGCCGATGTGCTTCGATCCCCAACTCTGTTTTTAAAGTTGCCAGATCTGATGGCATCGCGGGGTAAGGTTGAACTGGGTCGGCAAGATGGACGATCTTAGTAGTATGGTGTTGGGACGCGATTGCCTTAACCGCAAAGGGATCGAGACAAAACATGGTCTGAAGTTGGGGGTTGTTCGAGATCCGCGAGAAGGTTAACCGTTCTCGCCAATATTGAAGCTTGTCGTGGCGATCGGGACAGTAATTTTCAAACATCTTGTAGTGAAAAGTCGGTCTAAAGTAGATCCCCGAAAATGGACAGGGTGACTGCATCCCCATCGCTAGTGGGAGTTCGCAAGTATCTAAATACATGATTAACGCGTGGGTTGTTTGCAAATCTTTGGCATATTTGCAAAAAATTTGCCATTCGCGCACGTTACGGAGTGCGCGACTCAGCCCCGAATGACGGGAGCCTAATGACGTTGCTTCTGCTGCTGAAATCGGGACTAAATCGATTGGCACATCTTGGTTGCGGTCGATCGCCGCAACTGTATCTTGATGGATGTCCGCAAACTGCGGTAAAACAACGATATCAATCGCCCCCCTAAATCCTTGCTGGTATGCCCGCTCGACTAGATGTTGAATATAATTACCGTGATGCCCTCCCAACGCTAGGTCGAATAACATTAGCCGAGGCGAGTTGTAGATCGACTGTCGGGCAGGGGCTGAATACTTCATGACTTACTGACGAGGTTGAATCGACATTACCGCTAATGTGGGGTCGGGGCTAACGAGTGGGATTGGATTTTGACCGATCGAGAATTTTGTGGAATAGGGCTTGGTATCGATGTGCTTGGACTTGCATCGCATACTCGCGCTCTGCTTTCTCCCGTGCCGCCTGTCGCAAGCGGCAATGTCGCTCTGAGTCCTCCAGCACCCACGCGATCCCCCTCGCCAGATCTGCTGTATCACAGTACTGGGCTACATATCCATTTTGGTGGCAATCGACAATGTCTGCTAAGCCAGTATTGGCAAACACGACTACAGGCGTACCACAGGCGAGAGATTCGGAAGCTGTCTGCCCGAATGCCTCCTCAATTGAGGGGGCAATCATCACATCGGCAGCAGCATAGGCAATTTGCAGAGATAGATCGTCTTGTAACTTGCCCAAATAATGCACGGGAAAGCCTAAGTCTAGGGGCCGATCCGGCTTAGCAGAGCCGAAGACAACTAGTTCGATCCGATCGCCCCAACCCGTCTCTAGCAAACGATTTAGAGCCTGTTGCAGCAGGTGAAAGCCCTTGCGGGGATCGCCTGTGGCATCGATCGCTCCAAATAGAACTAGGTGCTTGGCTTGGGGTAAATTCAACAACTCTCTGGCGATGCTGGAATCGATCGGCTTAAATATATTAGTATCCAGTCCAAAGGGAATTACTTCTACCCGCACATCGCTAAACAGGGAGGAGGTTTGGGCGCATTTTGCCATCCACTCACTAGGGGCAACTACCGTAAGGTTGAGGTTTTTCCACATCCTAGCTTTGCGCTGCCACACCGAGCGCGACAGATCTGCTTCGCGATGACTTTGGAGTTGGGGACAATTACCACAGGCTTGCGTATAGCGATCGCAGCCTCCAGTATAATGACAGCCGCCTGTAAAGGCCCACATATCTTGGAGCGTCCAGACTAATGGCTGTTTGAACTTCGTCAAAGTTTCCACAGCTACGAAACCATTACAAACCCAGTTGAGATTGATCAAATCGGGAGTAAATCGATCTACGCTCTTAATCAACGCATCGGGAAACCACTGCGGTGAGAACATATGTTGGCGATGTTGATAGAAATTGAGAACAGAATCATCTCCTGCCGAGCGCAATTTGGCAAACAACTTACCTTCGGCAGCAATCACTGTGGGATCGCTACTCTGTTTATGTTGAACGATTAACTTGGAGTCAATGTTAATTCCGAGCATAGCCTGATGGGTACGATAGGCTGCTCTTGCTGCACCACCGACCAGGTCGAAAGTACTCAAGTGTAAGACTTTCATTATTTTGTCTAATTCTCTAAAATAACTTCACTATAACTACCCGATCTTACTAACCTACCTCGATCCAACTCGTAAATGCGATCGCAATGTTCGATAGTAGAGAGACGATGAGCGATAATAATCATGGTCTTAATCCCGCTCAAAGATTTAATTGCTTCTGTAACTAAACCCTCTGTCTCATTATCTAAAGCAGCAGTTGCTTCATCAAAAACCAGGATTTCTCGCTCGTGATAGAGAGCGCGAGCGATACCGACTCTTTGACGTTGACCGCCAGACAAAAGTACTCCTCGTTCACCGACCATCGTATTTAGCCCTTGCGGAAGTTGTTCGACTACTTCTTCTAGTTGTGCTGCTACAATTGCCTTGTGTAGTCGTTGAAGATCGATCGATCTATCTTCAACGCCAAATGCAATATTTCGTTCGAGTGTGTCATCGATTAGAAAGATCGATTGAGGAACATATCCTATTGAATTTTGCCAAGCTCTAAGATCTGAATAGATTGAGGCACCATCAACTGTGATATCTCCATGCTGAGGAACTAATAGACCTAAAATAACATCCACAAGAGTAGTTTTACCAGCTCCCGATCTGCCGATTAAACCAATCGCTTCTCCTTTTTTAATAGTTAGAGAAACTCGATCTAGAGATGTTTTTTCCGCATAAGGATAGCCGTATGAAATATCATCTAAAATAATCCTTTCCCTAAATGAGAATACTAATCTAGAATGAATCTCATCCTTTAAGGCAATAAATTTATTATTTATAGATGTATTTGTATTCTCTAATTCCTTTAAATCTAAGTGTATTTTATCCAGTGAATAGGTATTGTATCGAATTGTATTAACAGCAGATAACATATTACCAACTGCGGGAAGTAACCGGATAGAAGCTAATGCAAATATTCCCAATACCGAGCTTAAATTTTGAGCATTCCCCTGATTGGTGGAAATATAAAAAAAAGTAAAACCAATTAAAAAAGCGATCAAGAAAGTTTCAACCGCATATCGGGGTAAATTACCAAAGCTTAATGCTAAACTGGCACTAGTTGAATATCGTTCGATTTGAGATACTAGCTTACCTTCAAAGTATGACTCACAACCGATGACTTTTGTCTCCTTAAAACCTCCCATCCCGTGATTTATCGATCGGATCATCTCGGTCATTGCATCGGAAGAGTCCTTTCCCCATCGGATAGTTTTATGTTTTAAAGATTTTAATATTGCATAGGAAATTATTAAAATCCCACCAATAATAATCAATGCCATTGCATTGGTTTTAACCAATAGTCCTACTAGTGCTAAAGTAACGATGGCATTAGATATCGATGTCAGGAGTGGCATCATCACGCCATTACTAAAACGTTCTGTTTCAATTGTAATGTTTTGAATTAAGGAAGCACTATTTCTACCTAAATGAAAAGTGTAAGGTGCTGCTAAATATCGATTCATTAGTCTAGCGGCTAGTTCACCTTGCTGCCTGAAGCCGAATTCAAAAATAAATCTTTGAGAGTTAAAACTTAAGAACGCTTTTAAAAGGAAAATTACAATTATTGAGCAGCCAATTAAACTCAAAAACTGAGTTTTAGATTCCAGATTCAATCCTTGATAAATTGATTTTAAGAGATTATTTTCAGCGATTAAATTAGGATTAGTAGCTAAAGAGATAAATGGCCCAATCAAGCCAGCACCTATCACTTCTAAGCAAGAGACAAAAATAAAGAGCAATACCATCAGCAGGAGCGTTTTGTACTTCCCTTTAAGAATGTACAGAAATTTAGATAGGTATTGAGGCATAATAATATAACGCTAATAGCATAAGTTAAGACATTTGAGAGATCGTAAAAACACAAATGCTTAAAACACAGTTAATATTTTGTCAATGATTTGATTTATCCGGATCGCCGACATCGTTAGTGAATAGCAGCCAATTATTGTATCACCAACCTATACTATAAACTGAAAATCCTTTGTATAGTTGCAGCCTAGCATCCGCGAGTTCCGACGAGTGAACTGACCGACAGAAGGGTTCCCGTCCGGAGCAACGGCCCCACTTGCATATTGCCATAGATCTCGTGGCGCGATCGAAATTTGAAAATTGCCATTTTCGCATCTGCATACGTGATACCACTGAGTTTGCTGGCATCGATCGCACCAAAAAGCTTCAATCCATTCTCCCACAATGGGTACTGCCATCTGCGCTGATACCAGGCGCAAGGCATTCTGACGAGGCATTCCTCGCTGTTGCAGTTGTTCGGCGCGATCGGCAAATAAAGGATATTTCTTGCTGACGCTATCAATGTAGCAGCCATGGATCGGACAGCAGATAGCTCGTCGTTTTGTACGTTTTCGATTTTGGTCACACCTTTTCTGCACTTCGATCTCCCGTACCCTTTGAGTAAAAACAAAAATGGGAAGATTACGTTGGAGAGACTGAGATCGAAAAAGACCATCGAAGCCTACTCCTAATAAATCAACAACTAAAGTATTTGGTTTGTAAGGAATGACCGCACTATCAGAGTTTTAAATTATCTAAATCTCGGTTTGGTATGTCCTGACTACTACAATAACAATGTCATCCTCAGATTTGCAATCAGCAAAAGTACGTAGATTGACAAAACGCTCAAATACAAGCAAATTGAGGCTTTTTTCCGAAGATTAACAATATTTTATGGGTAGTAACTTCATGTTACCAAACTGACTTAAATTATGTTACAATATGTTTGTATTTCAAAAAATAAATTCTGTAATAAAAAATACTTTTTAGTCTTTTTTAAATGTATTTTTACTAAATTTGTAATAGATTGAGATATATTGCGGAATTAAATTGAATCTTTATGTTGAATAATATTGACAATTTTTGCCTTTCTTGAAGCCCATAACACAGATGGCTGCTACTCGAAGCTTGGTTGCTACTCGATTGGTACGTTGTTATCTAGATTCAGCATAATGACAATTGACATTGTTTGTAATTATCGGCGATCATCTTTAGGACGAGTTTTGCAAAGTATTCTAAATACATATCATTAGTTATTTATTTGGAACTTACATGTTGTAGCCAAAATCAGGTCCAAGTCAACAGAGTATTTTAAACTCGGAGCGATCGCATGACCGATATCAACGAAATCGATCTCACTGGTAATCTGTGGCAGATCGAAGATATTAGAGCAACAAACCTATCTCTTCGTTGGCGAACGCCCCTGGTAGTGTTGCGATCGATGATTCTCATCCTACTCGATGCTGCAATGTTGTTCGTCTCATGGCAGAGTGCAGATCGCCTTGGCACGTCAGGCTCGATCCAGATCTCCGAGTCAATCTGGCCGATTATCGTCATCAGTATCGGGACTCTTGCCGCTTCGGGATTTTACGGGACTGACGATCGATTGCACAGATTTGCCAAATTGCTTAAATCTTTAACATTGGCACATTCGACTATCTTGATTGGTGCTTTTTTATACCAACCAGGAATGTGGTGGGTCACGAGATCGGTATTTGCATTCGCATTGGCGTTAAATTTTATACTTGTTGGTTCGGCGAGATTTTTATTAGATTTACTAATTATTCAGATTCGCAATCGTTGCCCCATTTTGCAGCAACCAGTAGCCCTCTTGGGAGAGCGCGGGGATATCGAAAAAGTCCAAAGTATCATCAAACGCTCCCAGCAATTTAGAGTGGAGCGCATCATCGATTTTGCCGATTGGGATCTGCAAAGTCAATTAGATCCGCTGTTCTCGCTGATTCAAGCCAGTAAAGTCAGTGAGGTATTCGTCTGCTCGCAGCAGCCGATCGACAATCAAATTATTTTGTTTTGGAAATTAAAATCAGTTGGCATTCATCTCAGAATGGTACCGACGCAGCTACAGCTACCACAACGAGCTGCGGAAACCAAGATGATCGGTGAGATTACCACCAGCCGTTTTAAATCTATCTCGATTTTGGGAACTAGTTTTCGGCTGAAACAACTCTTGGATCGAGTCGCTGCATTTATCCTCCTGGTTATCCTATCGCCAGTTTTTTTAGCAATCGCGATCGCGATCCGCAGATCTTCCCCCGGCCTGATTTTTTACAAACAGGAGCGAATCGGTCTCAAAGGTCGTCCTTTCAAAGTTTGGAAGTTTAGGACGATGGTAGCAAATGCCAGTGAACTCCAAGCAGAACTCGAAGCCCAAAATGAAGTTAAAGGCGGAGTCTTATTTAAAATCAAAGCAGATCCGCGCATTACTAAAGTTGGTAAGTTTCTGCGCAAGTATAGCTTGGATGAGTTGCCACAATTAATCAACGTTCTCCAAGGTAGAATGAGCTTAGTGGGGCCACGTCCGATCTCAGTTAGGGACTATGAATTATCGATCCAAGATATCGAACAATTCTCGTCCGATAAATTATTGCGCTATGAAGTTTTGCCAGGAATTACTGGACTATGGCAAGTTAAAGGACGTACTAGTAGCGATTCTAATGAGATTTTTTATTGGGATATGGTTTATATCTTACAATGGTCTCTGACTCTCGATTTAAAAATATTACTCGAAACAATTAAGGTTGTTGTATGTAAAGAAGGATCTTATTAATTGATAATTGCAATTTTGGCTAATGACATAAAATCCGCTGTTACTATAGGCAACAGCGGATTTTATTTAGGAAAAACGACATCTAGGCAACCTAAGATCCCGCGACTACTTGGCAACTTGAGGTGCAGCAGTTGGATTACTCTGTGCGGGTGCGACTTTACTGGGCGCGCTCGTCACCTTGGGTGGTTGAGTGGCTTGCACTAATTGCTTAATTTGATCTTTATACTCAGCCGGAGCTAGATCGACAGCAGTACTCATCAGCGACTGTGCTTGGGTGAGATTACCCATCTGTTTGAACACCAGCGCTTTTGCCAAAACTGGCCGAAAATCTTGCTTATTGGCCTCGATCGCGGCATCATATATCCCTAACGCATCGGCATTGCGCTGTTGGGTGAGATAGATTTGCGCCATTAGGAGTTTAATCGGTGTGGCATCTGCATCGGTAGCAACAGTCTTCAAAGCGGTCTGCACTACACCCATAGCGGCTTCGGGACGTTTGGCATCGATGAGTAAACTTACCAATCCTTGTAGGGCATTAATATTTTGCGGTTGCAGTGCCAATACAGTCCGATAACTAGCTGTCGCTCCTTCTCGATCTCCCAAATACTGTTTGGTCTGAGCGACTAGCACTGTATAGTTGGGAGTCTGGGGATTGAGTGCGGCAATTTTTTCGAGTGGTGCCAAGCTGCCTTTGATATCGCCCAGTTGCAGCCGAGCATCTAGCAAGCCTTTAAGCGCGACTTGATTTTCTGGCTCTTTTTGCAATACCTGAGTGTAGCCGTTGATTTGCGATTGCAGTTGACTAGTTTGGGCGGCAGAAAGGCGATTGGCTTCGGTGGCAACCACAGCCCCACCATCTAAGACAAAATTAAATAGGGGAAATAGCGAAAATCCAGTTAGAGCCAGCAGAGACACAGCTACTACTAGATTGATGACCCAGCGATGACGATTTAACACAGACTGCTCTCAATGATGGACTATCGATCTTGTCGATCTTATTACAAAAGTGACTATTTAGCGCACAGCAGAGAAACTTGTTTTCAGCGGGGGAAGGAGGAAAGCGTTGCAAGTATTTACCTATACCCTTTCCCCTATACCCTTTGCCCTCATTTAAGGTTCGATAAAAGTATCGACATTCCCATCTGGCTGGAATAACACCCGAATTTTTTGGTCGCTACTGCCTGCGGCGGCTGGCGAAACTAGTTTTTGTCCCGGCTTGATAAATTTAGTCTCCCGGAGATAGGCACTGGCGGCTTCACCTTGGGGATCTATACTACGCACCACACCGCTTTTACCATTAACTTGAACCACGTATTGCAGGGAATTGGGTTGATTATTACCTGCTTTCCACTTACCTTGAAAGTAACGTCTGCTTTCTTGTAGCAAGGGCACTTCCGGCTCGATTCCCCCTGCGTTAGATTGCAAGGGTTTGTCGGGCACGACTGGTGGGTTTTGCAGATCGGGTGTTGCTGAATTTGGTTGGTTGGGGTCGATTAGATTGGGATTTCTCGGTACTGGTGTAAATGGCTCAAAGCTAGACGATGGGGTTAGAACTGCATTTGGAGTAGGTTTGGCTGCTTGAGTAGCAGATCTTTTGGCTGAAGTTCTCATAGCTGGATCGATCTGGTTGGGAACTTCCGTGGAGGGGAGGGCTTTAAACGGCGGGTTGACGCTCGCGGGCGCATTTAAAGGTGGAATCGCCATCGGCTGGTTGGAAACCGAGATTTTGCCAGGACTAGTCATCTCGGTTGGCAGTTGCGCGCTAGCAGTGGTTGTTTTGGTAGGAGTTTTAGCTTTTGATGCGGGATTGGTAGTTTTGGCAGTGCCAGTTGTGGGTTTGGTCGCCACCGACGAGGGTTGAGTTGCATTGAGTGGATTGGGAGCAACGCCATTGCCCGAGAGAATGCTCGCCGTGCTCTGTTGAGTAGTGCTGCTGGGCGTACCGAGAGGATTGTCGATAGTCTGTCCTGGTTGAGTAGCGATCGCATCTGGCAAGGGAGCTACACCGAGTTTACCGGGTGTTTGAGCCGCGTTCGTGCTAGAGTCGATCGGGTTAGTGACTTGAGGCGGTTGGACTGGCTGCTGTTGCCACGGTGTCGGTAAAGTCCCAGTAGTGTTAGTCGTTGTGGTTCCAGAGGTGGGGGTCTGTGCTAATTCCCCTGCTCCTGGTTTGACTGGAGTAGATTTTGTGGGTCCTCCCAAACTGGGGGATTTCATCATACTCGCAATATCTTGAAAGGGTTTGAAATTGGGGTCGAGGATAAATAGCCCTCCGACCATCGCTATCGTCGCGCCTACGGCCCACGGCAAGGCTGACATCCACGACGAACGTGTCCGTCGAGTCCGATAATAGATGGGTTCAGACTCTGCCCCTGAAGACATGTGTGGTAGATTTGGCAAGCGCGAGCGAGAAACCACTGCCTCCAGATCGATCGGCTGTTCGCCATTGACTGGAATGCTGACTCGATCGAATGCTGTACTTGGAGCTGGGGAACTGACGGCCATCTGTTCGGATGCGTATTCGTCTAAGACGGTAGCTAGATCGAATAGTTGAATGGCTGAAAGGACAATTGTTTCGCCCGATGCTGGTGTAGCTAGATTGCCTAAGTGGAGCTGATGATCGAGAGAGCGTTGGCGGACTTCACCTCCGACCGATTCATTGCTAACGCCCGTTAGATAGGGCTGGTTTGTTGCACTTTGATGGCCTGAATTGGGTGTTAATCGCCCATCGCCGCTGCCGATGAGTCGAGTGATGCTGGCAGGATCGGGTTTTGGCTTACGACCGAGTAGTTTATCGATAATCGATCGATCGTCCGATGTGAATGCAGGTGGAGGTGCTGAAGTATTGTCTTTTAGCAATCCTGGTAAATTTTTAAGAATTCCCGATCGAGCGGCACGCGGATCTAAATTGGGATTGAGGCGCGCACTACTGGGCGTGTCTGCGACTGGCTCTGGGGTCGGTGCTTTACGCTCTTCGCTATCTGGCACTGGTTCTTCGATCGCGACGATGCGCTTGGCACCTGGGAGCGGGAATTGGGCGACCAGTTCGGAGATATACTTATTGACAACCTGATGGAGCCGAGCTAGCTGCTGTGATTGACCGTGCAAAGTGATGCGGTCGGTTTCACTACGATCTGGATCTTCTAAATGCAAGACAAAATCCATCGGTACCCCCGATTGCCGATTGAGTCGAGGCTCTGTTTTGCTAGAGACAATCAGCGCACAGGTGGGTGCTGTATAAGTACGAGTTGTCAAGTTATTAGATTCCATTATATTCAGTAATTAAAAAATAATTAGTTTAGCTCTAAGTAGTGGGATTGTCCGTTGGCGAAGCCTCGCCTCTGGCGGATCGCTCGGCTCGTTGCAATAATGCGTTCCAAAGTCGTTGATGTCCGTTGGGACTACTATAGAATAATAAGTTGATGAGTAAGTTGAGGGCTGTTTCCGTGAGTGCTTCAAAGGACTCGCGCCGATCCGTACCAAAACGCATCTGATACATTGTAATAAAATTACCGATATAATCGGCTAAAGATGGCGATTGTAGTGGTAATTGATGATACTGATTTGTCTTTTGCCAATAGCTGATATTTCGACGCAGTAGGGAATGATGTTCTTTGGCTAAATGATGCAAGATAATGACTAAAGCTCGTAGCAGTTGGACATCTACATGGGAGCGGTGGGTATCGCGATTTGACGGCCAATTCTCCAGCCAGCCTGAAACGAGCGCATCTAACTCCAAGTCTGTAGCAACTTGTCGCAGTGCCGCCCGATCTAGTTGCGTCAGTGCTGCTAGCGCGATCGCGACTAAATCTAGTTCTTTAGCAATCTCGTTGAGGTGCGATGGTGCGAGCTGCGATACGATTAATAATTCATCCAACTTGGGGTTTGATGCAGGCATCATTCGGATAGACAACATAAGAATATAAGAGCTGAAAACCCAAGCCGCATTATTAGCAGACACGGTTAACAACAGTGGCCGATGGGAAAAATATTCAACTACTCATTCCGACCCATCTTAGCTAGTGAATGTTTCGACGTTGCCATTGTCTAGCCAATGGCTGGTTTAACTAGTCGATCGAGCCGAATTAAGCTTAGTTAAACTGCTGATGTGATATCAGCAATTGTATCACAGTGTCTTCTCGATGAATAAGCTAATAGCGGGGTGGATGGGTAATGGGTAATGGTTGAATGCGGCTCGCAAGGACGCAAGCGTTCGCTATCCCCCAGTGATGATTGCCGTACTGACTAATCCGCTCGAGACGCTAGGTTTTGATAGAATATAGACGTAAACTGTCCGCCACTAACAAAATCCCGCCACCGCTAGCCCCAGCGATAAAACCGCCATTTACAGCGGACTAAACTTGCGTGCTAGCCGTTCTAGTTTCGCTCTAGAAGTGGCAAATCCCAAACATTGGTGTCAGACCAATTCTCACCAAAGCCGCTCCAGATGAACACCACCGCCAGTTCGGCTCATCCTGCGAAGGTGCTTGGAAAGCTGGGAGGGTTTGACGTAAGTGTAACCGTCATTGGTAGGAATTGGTAAATAACTGCCGATCGAGCAAACGATCGTTGGAGCATCAAGTTGAGTTTGTCTAAATTTAGAGTAAATTAACATGCGGGATAGTTGTCAGTGTTCTGAGTGCGATTCTTCACAGCCGAAGCTACGCCAGCACTTAGCATCGTTGCAGATCGATCGCCGTCAATTTCTCCGCCATCTTGTTGGTGTGGGCGTGCTGACAACAGCTAGTACGATCGCGCCAGCGGCGGCTAGAGCCGAAAAAAAGCTTCCTAAAGCTCTGGTACTTAGTTGCATCGATTATCGAATTTTGGAAGCAGAACGTTACTTTTTGTCGCTTCAAAATTTGGGAGGACAGTACGACTTTACGGCCTTAGCTGGAGCGTCTTTGGCACTGAGCGGAATGCCGCACCAATATGATGCCGATGCCTTTTGGGATCAATTGGATATTTCCTATCGACTGCATCAGATCAAAAAAGTACTGATTCTCGATCACCAAGATTGTGCGGTCTATAAGTATAAAATCGATCCCAGTCTGGCAGATAATCCCGAACTAGAACTTAAGACCCATACAGAATACCTCAGTCGAGCGTATTGGGCGATTCGAGATCGCTACCCAGATCTAAATATCGAACTCTACTTTGTCAACCTCAATACTGAAGTCAAGCAGATTTCTCCCTTGGCGAAGACGTAAGGTTTTAGGCTTTAGGTTTTAGGCTTTAGGCTTTAGGCTTTAGGTTTTAGGTTTTAGGTTTTAGGTTTTAGGGATGAGGCTCGATCGAGTAATTTGGAACTACGTTCTTTCGTATTCGTCACTCCATACACCCATCCATCATCAGGATTTAAGGATTTAGCGGAGGTGCGTTTCTCCTATCGCAGAGGCTACGCCAACGTCGGATTTCCCGACGGTTTAGCGACTCGCAAGGCGTCGGGAAATCCGACCATGGAAGCGAGACAAGACAATACAGCACACCAAGCAGGATTGACAGGATTAGGCGAGCGGTACTATCCAAGCATTACCCATTACCCATTACCCACCCGTCCACGATCTTTACCAAATGTTAATTACCCAAACAAATATGGCAATAATAGAACTGAAGCTACACTAGAAGATATATAACTATCGATGATAAGCAGTCGCTCGCGAACTCACACGTAAATACAGACACTCAGCATCAGGTGCAGGTATAAGGACACACGTAA